>QBLT01000020.1 GCA_003249105.1 Leptolyngbya sp.
AGTCCTCCGAAGCGCTCATCTACATCGCCATGACTCGGGTCATGCTACGCAGGTTAGCTTGACGCTTTCGATACCCCGCCTCCGTGTTTTCAAATATCCTCTAACCCCCCTGCAAGCCTGGAGGCATTGGCAAAGACAATAGCTGACTGATGACTTCGGCGATCGCGGGGGGCTACTCAACCCCTGCGCCAAGCTGTCCAATCCTATACTCACTATTTTCGGTCAATCTGTCTTGCTGGCAGCCTCAGCCATGGCGTAGAGTTGCAGCCATTCGTCTACCACGTAGGGAGCCGCGACCAGGCGAGCCGTGCCCCCACCCCGCAGCGGCACCCGCAGCGTCAGCGGGATCGGGCGCTGCAGATTGGCTAGCACGGCATCAATCTGGTATTGAGCAACCCCATCAGGCAGCGCTTGGGTTTGAGGGTCGAGCTGGCGCGGCGCTTGCCACTGGGCGCTAGTGCCGGTTTCAATAGCCAAGTCACGGGCAGGATCTGTGGCCGCCTGCCCCGGAAAGCCGACCAGGCGCAGGTAGGTACCTTGAAAAATACCCTCGGTGTAACGCTTAAACACCGTGGCCTGCCAAGCCAACTCGGTCTGGTCACGCAGACTCTGGCGCGAACGGTAGGTCGTCTGCCCAGGCTGCTCATGGTAGGTGTGAATAGAGGCCAGGGCTGGTTCAGCCAGCGTCAGCAGCAGCAAACAGCCCAGCAGAAGGGCTAGCAGCGTCAGCCGCAGGACACGCCAGAGGTGATGCATGGGGAGATGAGGGAGATAGGGAAGGTGAGGATGTGAAGACAGCGGGGAAGGTCAGGCACGGGCTTGGCTGCTATGCCTATTATCTCCCCCATCATCCTCCCTTCCTCATCTTTTGAGCTTCTACAACTGGCTCATCTGATTCAGCGTCTGTCGATAGCCTGCGGCTTCTCCCTGCTGTAAAAAGAGCTGGGCAGCCTGCTCAAAGTCGCGGCGGGCACCGGCATCGTCGCCCAAACGGGCGCGCACTACCCCTCGGTTGTAAAACAGCCGTGGGTCGGTGCTGTTCGGGGTGCTTGCAATGGCCTGGGTGAGATCTTGATAGGCATCTTGGGGCTGGTTTACCCGCAGGTAGGCCGAGCCGCGAGCCGAGTAGGCCTCTAGGTAGCTGGGTTGCGCCGCGAGGGCCTGACTGTAGTCGTCGATCGCACCAAAGACATCCCCCATAGCCAGGCGGGCGTCGCCTCGGGCCTTAAAAGCCTCTGCGTAGGCGGGGTCAAGGAACAGCGCTTCGGTGTAGTCGGCGATCGCCGCAGTCGGATCCCCCGCTTGCAGTAGAGCGTCGCCCTTTTGCTTGTAGGCCATAGCCGAGTCGGGGTTGATCTGGAGCACCTGGGCAAAGTCTTGCTGGGCTCCGCTCAGGTCGCCCTGGTTAGCTCGAATGCTGCCCCGGCTCATGTAGGCTTCGGCCAGCTCGGGGTTAAGCGCAATGGCGCGGTCTAAATCTTCTAAAGCCCGACTGGGTCGCCCCTGGCGGAAATAGACGTAACCGCGGTTGAGGTAGGCCCGCGCCAGTTCAGGGTCGCGGTTTACGGCCTCGTTGAGGTCGCTCAAGGCGGCGTCAAACAACCCTAGGTGGTAGTACGACACCCCGCGCCCCATATAGGCTCGCGGCTGATCGCCATTCAGCTCAATGGCCTTGCTGAAATCCGCCACGGCTGCGGTGTAGTTGCCCACCTGCTCTAAGGCAAAGCCCCGCAGGACGTAGGCTGTCGGATTGTCGGGAGTAAGCTCGATGGCGGTGGAAAAATCTTCGATGGCGAGATCGTAGCGACCCTGTTCGCTGTCGACGAGACCACGGTAAAGGTATGCGCCTACGGAGTCTGGGTTGAGCTCTAGGGCGGCGTTGAAGTCGGCCTGGGCCTGGCTAGACTCTCCCTGGCGGTAGTAAACGCTGCCTCGGGCAAAGAGGGCGTTGGCGTTGCTGGGGTCAAGGCTGAGGGCCTGGTTGAGGTCGATGAGGGCGCGATCGTAGTCGCCCTGCTCAGAGTAGATGAGGCCTCGGTAGAGGTAGGCGTTGGCCAGATTAGGATCTTTTTCGATCGCCAGGTCAAAGGCTTCGAGGGCGGCGTCATAGTCACCGCTGTTGTAGCGTTCTACCCCCTGGTTGTAGGCACCAATAGCTGATAGGCCAGGCTCAGCCGCTTCTGGTTCGGGCGCTTCAGGCTCAGCTGGGGCGGGTTCAAGGCCTTCGAGGTCCATCTCCTCGGGGTCAGCCGCCTCGGGCTCCATGACTTCAGGTTCAGCGGGAGCTTGGGCATAGCCCCTCCCAGGGGTGGCCCCAATCATCAGGCCCAGACCCAATAGCAAAATGGCGTAACGCAGTTTCATGGCTTCCCCTCCACCGACGGTGTTTGCAGATTCAGTAGGCTGGTGCTGCCCCTAAGCAGACTGTTTTGTCAGCATACCCACCCACGCCCCTGGCGCTAATGATAGGTCAGCTTTTGTGGGTTGCAATCGCGATTTCTGAAGTTTTTAGGCCTCCACCCGATCCTCTCGCTTTGGACGCAGAGCTCGTGCTTTCGGGGCGCGCACCTCAATGATTGTCAGGGCTTTTGGGGGCGATCGCTGCCAAGCGGTCGTTACGGGGTTGCGACTGGTGATTGCGATCGCCACGGGGCCAGAGTTAGCTCTGGTTTTGGCTGGCGCTGGCGGCAGGCTGGATTGACCTACGACGGCTCCGCAAATTGGTACTGCCGACGCCTGACCAGGGTGAAGGAGCCGCCGAGTGAGGAGCCGGGGATCAGGAGATCAGCAGGGTGAGGGAAGGAGTAAGGGACACCATTTAATTTGACGGTTGAATTCTTTCTTCTCATCCCCTCTGTTGCCCTGATCTCCTCCATTTTCCTCATCCCCTCTACCCCGCCTTCCGTGTAAGATGAGAACAACGGTTACATCCCTTCACACGCGTTGGCCCTATGTCGTTTTTTCGGTCTTATATTGCGCCCCTGCTGATTGTGCTGATTTTTGCGGTAGCGATGTTGGCGGTGAGTGCCCGCATCTTTTTGCCCAGCGACATGATGGCCCCTGCCCCCATTGAGGAGCCCATATCGTCTATGGGGGTGATGCCTACGGCCCAGGCCGATACAGTCCTGCCAAAATTGTCAGAGCTGATCCACGGACCTGAGAGCATGCAGGTTGAGGGATAGACTCACTTTTGAGACCGTTCAACTCGAGCAGATAAAAATAATGGGAAGCCCCCGACAGGTCATCTGCCGGGGGCTTCTCAACTTAAGCCTTGTAGCCTGTAACTAGACACAATGGACTGGATTATTTTCCTCCAGACAGGATGTCATTTTCTCAATTCGGAGCCAGCAGCACTTTGACTGATTAACTTGAGAGTTTTCCTCAAGAAAGTTCCGATTAAATAGAGATGTTTAAATGCCGTCGTAAAGAAACCATCGCGTGGGGTTTGTAGTGTCTCTGGGCATTTCTCAACAGAGCTCTCTATCAGTTACAGAGAGGAAATATCAACAACCAAGTAAAGTGCTGCTGGTATTTGACGAGATAGATTCAGACGTTAAATCGATAACGTACCTCCTATTTAACAGGACTGAACTATTCGATCTGTCGGGGAAGAAATCGTTTTTTGTGTCAGGCGATTCACTTCCTTATCTATTAAGATACTCCCCTGATTTGCGGATGCCTAGGGATGATACTAAAGTTTATGGTTGGGTTAACCGTTGCTATCATCCTGTTAAAAAGCTAGGGCTCAGCCCTGAACTTAGATCGATGGGAACGTCCTTAAGACGGGATCCTCGGGGTTCTTGCGGAGGCGCCCAGACGTTACTATTGATAGGCGGCTGTCTCTACGGGGGTGGCCTGCTGATTTAAGCCAGAGGCGCAAGGGTAAGGAGCGATCGCAGTGACGCAGATAGAACAGATTACCGGTACCGGTATTCCCCTCACGGGGAACGACATCGACACCGATCGCATTATTCCGGCTCGGTTTCTCAAGTGCGTGACCTTTGACGGATTGGGTGAGCAGGTATTTGCCGACGATCGCGCCGCCCTAGAGGGCCGTCATCCCTTTGACCAGCCCCAGTACCAGGGGGCCACAATTTTGGTGGTCAACCGCAACTTTGGCTGTGGTTCATCGCGAGAGCACGCCCCCCAGGCGATCGCCCGCTGGGGCATCCAAGCCGTGCTGGGCGAGAGCTTTGCGGAAATTTTCTTTGGCAACTGCGTGGCGATCGGCATTCCTTGCCTAACGGCAACCTCTGAAGTGTTGGGTCAAGTGCAGGATGCGCTAGAAGCCGACCCTACGACCGTGGTGACGCTCGATCTGGCGACCCAAACCGTGACCTTTGGGGCAGAGGCTGGATCCGTATCTATGCCCGAGGGCGTGCGACAGGCGTTCTTGGCGGGCACCTGGGATGCCTGTGGCCAGCTCGTCGCCAATGCCGAGGCCATTCGCGCTACAGCGACAAAACTGCCCTACGTGGCGTGGTAGGGGCACAGCATGCTGTGCCCCTACCCATAGATTTGCAACGCCCTGTGGCTTTTGCCGCAGAAATAGGCACTCTCTAGGGAGATCCCTCACCCCCCATGTGGGCTGTTGCTATGGTTTCCTCCGCTGTGCGATCGCTGACCCCCTGGTTGCAGGCCGATCCGGCCCCACTCCAAGGCTCTACAGCCGCAACCCTGGGCAATACGGTGTGCCGCATGGTGCCCTTGGCCATCGAGCGCCCGTCTATAGGGCAAGTGCCTGCGATTGCGGCGGCGGTGAAGCAGTTGGTAGCCCAAAGCCTGAGGCTGCGATCGCCCCTGGGCGGCTGGCCCACCGACCTATCCCAAACCCCCGAGAGCCTGGCCCCCTACCTAGCTGAAGAAACCGGGGAACTGCTGGATTTATTAATTCCATCAGCGACATCAGCGACGCCAGCACCGTCTGCTGCCAGCACCCTAATACCGATACCCACCCTAGTCCCCCACCTGCTGTGGATGCTTGCCAGCAGCGGCTACGAAGTTATGCGTCTGATCGAAGGCGTACAGGCCCGCATCTTTAGCCCCAATTCTCAGGGGGGAATACATGTCGTGCGCCTGGTGCCGGTACTCACCCTCACCGTCGAAGAGAGCAGCTACGCCCTTGACTTGGTAACCCAAACTGATCCACTGCCGCCGCTATATTTGGCAGAGGCCACCGAAATTCAGCTACTCGATAATGACCTAGCCAGCCAGACCTTGCCCTGTGGCGATCTGCTGGCCCAGACGGCTGAGCAGATCGGCTTTACCCAGCCCGGACTCAGCAGCCTCCTGGGCGACGGCTGCGAGGTTGACGCCCTGCGCCCCTTTCAGTCCTGGCAGACGGGCACCCTGCACCTGCGCCTGCACCTGGCCAAAATGGAGTCCCAGGGGCCGCCTCAGCCCCCCGGCAGCCCTAGAGAGGCGATGCCCGATGCGCTGTATCTGCCGCCGGGGGGTAAGCCGAGCGCTGGGTCAACCGCATCAGGCTTCACCCTCGACGACTTTGCCAGCACCCTGGTCGATGGCCCAGACAGCGCCACCGCTGGAGTGCTGGGTGACTGGCTCACCTTTACCGATGAACGCTGGATTCAAATCTTTTTGAGCACCTATGCAGAACAAGTGGTGGCACAGCATCTACCCCAGATGCTGCCCAGCCCCCAGGGCGACCAGGAAGCCCTTTGCAACCGCGTCACCTATGCCGCCACCAACCTGGTTCAGGGAGCCAGCGGTTTATTTAAGCACACCTTTGTCCATGAGCCGGTGCTCGTGGCCGACGTGTGGCCTCGGCTGCGCTGGCACCTGGCTCAAAGTTCAGAACGGGTGATGCAGCTCATGGGGGGGGTATCGGCCCAGGTGCTGCCGCCGGGGCTGAGCTGGCAGCAGGGCAGTCTCTACCTGCGACCGCTGATGCAGCTCGCCACCTCGAACCGCAGCTGGATTGTGGATCTAAGCCGGGGCCGACTCCTACCCACCACTCCCCTGGCGCTGCCCGCCGAAGCGGCGGTGGATGTGGCAGATGACCCCTGGGGGCCACTGCTCACCGTAGCCGATCTAACCGCCCTAGTGGATTGCGATCTGAACACGCATACGCCTGCGATCGCGGCTCTGCGCCAGGGCACCCCAATTAACCTGCACCAGCTCGATGCCGAAGCCGGTTGCCAGGCCGGTCTCCTGACCCTCAACTGGTGCTTTACTCTGCAAACCACGCTATAGCAAAAGATTCCCAGGACGGTTTGGCCTACGTCTTCACCGTGTCAAAGGCCGTAAACTTTATGGTGCGTTTGTCACCAAGGCACCCCGAGCCAGGGGGCAAATCGCCTAGAGTGAGATCAAACTGTGGCGCATCCCAAAGGCCTTAGATATCGTGTCTCCAGAGCTGACCCCAGGGCTAATCCAAGAGCCCATCTACCTCTACAGCATTTGCCCTCGCCCCCTGCAACCTCTGCCCCTACCCCTAGGGCTCGCCGCACCCACCCAGCTGATTACCGTAGACAATGTCGCCGCAGTAGTTGAAACCGGCGTCGATCTACAGACCCTGCAAACCGACGAACCTCGGCTGCTCAATGCGGTGCTCAGCCACGATCGCGTCATCTGCGAGCTGTTTCAGCACACCCCCCTGCTGCCGCTACGGTTTGGCACCCAGATTGCCTCCATTGAGCATCTCAAGGCCCACTTGGCCAGTCAGGGAGCCGACTATGCCGATAAGCTCGCCATCCTAGGCCACCAAGTTGAGTACCAGCTCAAGCTAATTGCCCAAGCCGTCGAGCTGCCTGCCCTGGCCCCAGGGCTGACCGGGCGCGACTACTTTTTGGCGAAAAAGCAGCGCCTTCAAGATCAAACCGCCGCCCAAGAGCAGCAGCGCCTAGAACTCGATCAGGTGCTCGATCACCTCCATACCCTCTACGAAAACTACATTGAGGCCGAGAGCCCCGCCGGAGAAGCACGGGTGTACCTGCTGATCGATCGCGCAGCTGCTGAAGGCCTAGTGCAGTGGGTAGAGGAGTGGCGATCGCAGCTCACCCACTGGAGCATCGTGCTGAGCGAAGCCCTTCCCCCTTACCACTTTGTCTAGCAGTTTTAGTTTTGGATTTTAGATTTTGGATTTTTGTTAGCTCACCCCAATCCAAAATCGCCAATCCCCAATCCAAAATCGTCACGGCCCCACCTGAAATTCGGGATAAGCTTCCATGGCATGTTCGCCCAGGTCAAGGCCCTGAATTTCTTCGGCCTCAGACACGCGAATACCCACCGTGACCCGCAGCGCCAGCCAGCACACCAGGCTAAAGGCCACGGTAAACGCCCCCACGACCGCAATGCCCAACAGCTGCAGCAGCAGCTGCTGAATGCCGCCTCCCATAAACAACCCAGCTAGGGGGCCAGATGTTCCGTCGTACCAAGAATAGACGCCCGGAGTAGCGCTAAACAGCCCCAGAGCCAGAGTGCCCCAGACGCCACATACCAGGTGCACCGAAACAGCTCCCACCGGGTCATCAATTTTGAGAGCGTCGAGCAGAGTGACGGAAAAAACTACGATTACCCCGCCGACCAGGCCAATGAGCGCTGCGCTGCCTAAGTTAACGTAGGCACAGGAGGCCGTCACCGATACCAATCCTGCCAGCACCCCATTGATAATCATTGACAGGTCGGGCTTGCTCAGGTAAATCCAAGACGTTACCGTGGCGGCCAGCCCGCCGAGCGCGGCGGCAATGTTGGTGGTCACCACAATATGGCTAATGGCAAAGGGGTCAGCGGCCATCACTGAGCCGGGGTTAAAGCCAAACCAGCCCAGCCACAAAATTAGGCAGCCCAACGCTGAAATGCTCAGATTATGCCCCGGCATAGCCACCGGACGCGCCTGAAAGCGCCCCCGCCGTGGCCCCAGCACAATCGCCCCAATCAACGCCGACCAACCGCCAACAGAATGCACCACGGTAGAGCCAGCAAAGTCGTAAAAGCCCAGGTTAGACAGCATGCCGCCGCCCCACACCCAGTGACCCGTGATCGGGTACAACAGCCCCACTAGCAGCAGGCTAAAAATAAAAAAGGCCAAGAACTTGATGCGCTCGGCTACGGCCCCAGAGACAATGGTGGCCGCCGTCCCGGCAAAGGCTAGCTGAAAGAAAAATTTGGCATCCAACGGCACCCCGGCCCAGCTCAAAGCGCTATAGGTGCCCTGGTAAGCGTCGCCAATGGCGGGGCTGTTGTCGGCCCCTTGCAGCAAAAAACCAGACGCGCCAAATAGGGGGTTGCCGTCACCAAACATGAGGCCAAAGCCCACCACCCAAAAGGCCAGGGTCGAGAGGCCAAACACAATCAGGTTTTTGGCCAGCAGGTTGACGGCGTTTTTGCTGCGGCAAAAGCCGGTTTCGAGCATGCAAAACCCGGCATTCATAAAGAACACCAGAAACCCGGCCACCAGTACCCACACTGTATCCAATGCCACCTGAAGATCGGCGGTGCTAACGCTTTGGGCCAGGGCAGCGGGGCAGAAGATAGCCAAACTACCCAGGGTTACCCAGGGCACATAACGCCATCGCCCCCCCGGCTTTCCTAAAGGATGCACAGATTGCTTCGAGGCTCTGTCTGATTGCTGCAACATAACGACCACACCGCTCCAATGGACTCTTTACCTATAAGCCCATAGGTTGCCACGAATTACAGTTCATGGTGCAAGTTCTTATACTTCCTGCGGGCAGGTCGTGGGGCGTGCCCTCATCCGCAGCGAGCATTAAGCAATGAGTAGTGCTATATACCCTCTTTACAAAGTTTCAGTGAAACCCCGTAGAAGAGCTAGATTTTTTTTTGGGGGGGGTAAAAATGACTGCAGTGCGGTTTTTGGTTTTGAAAAACTAAACCTTTGGGGCGTTCCCCTAAGTCAAGTTGATGGCAAGTAATCGATCAGAACTGATCAGCCATTCACGCATCTACTGCTCACCGCACCTCAGAGAGAGATCTACCACCATTCATGATTCACCTTTTTTAGGACTATCAAGCTAATGTTAACTTCAACGGTTACGAAAGCCCCTCTCACGGCTGCAATGGGAGCTGCGATCGCCACCCTTGGCATACTTACTGCCCCTGCTGCCCAAGCCGCCATCATCAGCGGCCAAGTCAGCGGCACCTGGAATAGTTATGTCGAAGGCGGCTTTTTTAATATAAGCGATGCCTTTACCGCCGACTACACCTACGACAGCAACAGCATTACGACCTACGATTCCAGTAATGCCAATTATAGTCGCTACTTGTACAGCGTTGCTCCACTGCTCAGTCTGGTGTTTAAGTCGGGGGCTATCACCGATGTCTTTCCTCTTGATATAGGCTCTATTGAGTGGTATGACGTTCAGGCAAATCCTGATACTGGTAGTAGTTATGCTCTAAAACAAATCAATATCACCGCTGAGTATTACGACGCTCTAGAGGGCCGGTTCTTCAGCGTCGCCAGCACTGGCCAGAATCCCGACGGCAGTCCGTTTTCTAGCTCCTTCGCCCGGGTTTCCCAGATTGACGGCAGCTCCATTGAAACTTTATACTTTGGAGAAGCGTACTCTGGCGTATCGATCGCTGACACCACGGCGGTGCCTACCCCGGCCCTACTGCCTGGTTTAATTGGCATGGGTGTTGCTGCACTGCGCAAGCGCAAAGGAGAGGCTCTAGCCGAGGCCTCTGAACAAGCCTAGCCCATAGCTGGTTTAGTCTAAAGGTTACACATCCAGCGGCTATACCTGCCTTTGCGGGTATAGCCGCTGGTGGCAATTTAGCCCTTGGGACACAACACCTTAGCCACGGTCAAGCTCAACTCTGCAAACTGGGGCGACGGCAACAACGCCTCTCCCTGTAGCGCCTGAGCTTCATACAGCCCGTCTACCAGGGTAAGCACCGTCACCTTGGCCTTAGCCGGGTCGACAATCCAATACTCTGACACCCCTCGGGCCGCATACTCAGAGCGCTTGTAGCGATAGTCTCGGTCTTCGTTACTTTTACCGGGCGAAACCACCTCCACCACCAGCAAAGGCGCTGGCATGTCTTCAGTAATGGTGCTGCGGCCAGTGTCTTCTAACACAGCCGCCAAGTCTTCGCCCAACACCAGCAAGTCTGGAATGCGCACTCGTCCAGATACAACTATCTCAGTATCCATGCGTCGCAACCAGTGGAAGGGTACGGTTTGCAAGAACTGCTGCAACAAAAACAGTGAGATCAAAACATTTCGCGGACTCTCTGGCGGCATCTGTACAACCTCCCCATCCACAAATTCGCAGCGGGCCTCTGGGCCTGTATCCAGGCTCAGAAAATCGGCCAGAGAGAGCTTCGTGGCAACCATCAATACCCCCAGGCAACCGTAGGGTGGGCACTGCCCACCAATGAAGAAGAATCAGCCTACAGCCAATTCCCTATCTCCAATTCTACTCGTCTGCCTCTGGCTCGTAGGTGGAGGCGATCGCCAGTTCCTTGAGCTGGGCCTCGTCCAGCCAGGGGCCAGGGTGAGCAGGCAGCGGGCCTGCTAGGTCGGATCTCCAAGCTACGCTATAGCGTGGCCCGCGCCTTGGCATGCAGTAGATCAACCCCCGTAGAAGGGCAAAATAGAGACGCTAAACTATGGATACCCTATCAAACACCCTTAACCCTCCTCGTAACAGCATCGTCATGAACATCAGCCTTGGCCAAGCACAGCAAGAATTTATTCAAACCCAAGTCCAGGCTGGGGTTTATAACAATCCTGATGATCTCATCAATGAGGCGATCGCCCTCCTCGCTGCAAAACATCGTAAGCTCAGCGAACTAAAGCAAATGATTGCGATCGGGACAGAGCAAATTCAGCGCGGAGAGGTAACTGACGGAGAAGTAGTCTTTGACCAATTGCAGGCGAAATACGGGTTTGCTCCTGAACCAACCTCATGAAGACCTATTCCTTCTCAGTGGGTATCGTGATTTAGAAGAACTTTTTGAAAGTTGAGCATCTGTATCTGCTGCGGCAACTCGACTCACTCTTCGCAGCGGGTCTCTGAGCCTGCGTCCAGGCTCAGAAAATCGGCTAGAGAGAGCGTTGTGGCAACCATTGATGAACCGCAATTCTACTCGTTGGCCTCCGGCTCGTAGGTGGAGGCGATCGCCAGTTCCTTAAGCTGGGCTTCATCCACCCCAGAGGGAGCCTGGGTGAGCAGACAGCGAGCCTGCTGGGTTTTGGGGAAGGCGATCGCATCCCTAATCGACTCTTCACCGGCCAGCAACATGACGATGCGATCGAGCCCGTAGGCGATGCCGCCGTGGGGCGGGGTGCCGTACTCAAAGGCTTCGAGCAAAAAGCCAAACTTATCGCGGGCTTCCTCTTCGCTAAGGCCAATGGTTTCAAACACCTGGCTCTGCACTTCGGGCTGGTAGATGCGCAGGCTGCCGCCGCCGATTTCGTAGCCGTTGAGCACGATGTCGTAGGCGATCGCCCGAGCAGTCTTAAGGTCGTCAATATCCTCAGGGTTGGGCGCGGTGAAGGGGTGGTGCAGGGCTTCGAGGCGCTGCTGGTCGGCGTTCCACTCAAACATGGGGAAGTCGGTCACCCACAGCAGGTTGTAGGTGCCCTCGGGAATCAAGTTCATCTCGCGGGCGATCGCCTGCCGCACCCGATCCAGCGTCGCATTGACAATATCCGTCGGCCCCGCCCCAAACAGCAGCAGCGTGCCCTCGGTGGCCCCGGTGCGGCGCAGCAGTTCTGCCATTTGATCGGCATTCAGGTTGTCTTTGATTGCGCCGATGGTGTCCACTTCGCCATTGGCCCGCACCCGCACGTAGGCCAGCCCCTTGGCCCCGGCCTCTGCCGCGATTTTGAACACATCGCCACCGGGCTTGATGCGCACGTTGGAGATTTGGTCGTTGCCGTTGGGGATGGGCAGCACCTTGACAATGCCGCCATCGGCGATCGCGCCGGAGAAAACCTTAAAGCCGCAGTCCTTCACCAGGTCAGACACATCCACCAGCTCTAGGCCGTAGCGGGTGTCGGGCTTGTCGCTGCCGTAGCGATCCATCGCCTCGGCGTAGGTGAGCCGGGGGAAGGGTCGGGGGATTTCAACGCCTTTCACTTCCTTAAAAATCTGGGCCACCAAAGCTTCATTCAGTGCCAGGATTTCGTCCTGGGTCATGAAGCTCATTTCCATGTCGAGCTGGGTGAACTCGGGCTGGCGATCGGCCCGCAGGTCTTCGTCGCGGAAGCAGCGGGCGATCTGGTAGTAGCGATCGACCCCCGACACCATCAGCAGTTGCTTAAAGAGCTGAGGCGACTGGGGCAGAGCGTAAAACTCGCCGGGGTTGACCCGCGAAGGCACCAGATAATCCCTAGCACCCTCTGGGGTGGAGCGGGTGAGAATGGGGGTTTCGACTTCGTAGAAGCCCTCCTGGTCTTCGAGAAAACGGCGAATGGCTTTGGTGACTTCGTGGCGAATGCGCAGGTTTTGGGCCATGCGCTCCCGCCGCAGATCCAAATAGCGATATTTCAGACGCAGGTCTTCGCGCACGGTCTCAGAGTCGGCGGTGGAGACCTGAAACGGCAGCGGCTTGCGCACCGCGTTCAGCAGCTCGATGGTGTCGGCGAAGATCTCGACCTCCCCGGTGGGCAGCTTGGGGTTGATGGAACCCTCCTGGCGCTGGCTGACCCGGCCCTCAATTTTGACCACATACTCGTTGCGCAGCGGGTCGGCCTGGGGATAGGAGGCCGGGGTGCGCTCGGGGTCGCTGACGATTTGCACGACTCCGGTGCGATCGCGCAGATCAATAAAAATAACGCCCCCATGGTCGCGGCGGCGATCGACCCAGCCGAACAGGGTAACGGTGCTGCCAATGTCGCTGGCCCGCAGGGTGCCGCAGTAGTGGGTGCGCATAGTGAACTGCTTATAGTTGAAATTTCAAAACCTTCCCATTATCTAGGATAGTGGGTGAGCTTGAAAGCTATTTTTTTCGGCGAATTTCTAACGGAACTCTGTGATGTCAGTGCTTGAGGATGAAGGAATGGTTGGGGTGCAGTGCGGGCAGCAGCAGATCGCTAATGTAGAGGCGATCGTCTTCGATAAAGACGGCACCCTGGCCAACTCCCACTATCTGTTGCAGCGCACGGCTCTGGCACGGGCAGCGGCCTGTGCAGCGGCAGCGGGGGCTGGGGATGACCTGACTCAAGCCCTTTTAGACTGTTTTGGCGTGTCAGCCCACGGCATTGACCCTGACGGGCTAATGGCGGCGGGCACCCGCGAGGCCAATAAACAAGGGGCGGTAACGGTGCTGGTGAAGGCGGGGCATTCCCTAGAGCAGGCTACGGAGTGGGTGGCAGACTGCTTTGCAGCGGTGAATGCAGCCCGCAACGGCAAGGCGGCCTATACCCCACCTTTTGAAGGCACGGCGGCCATGCTCAAGCGGCTGCACCAGAGTCCTCTCAAAATTGGCGTACTGTCGTCCGATAGCCCAGCCTATGTGGAGGAATTTTTGCGCTATTACGACCTTGTGCCCTGGGTAGATGGGTGGCAGGGGACAGGGGCGTCGGATCCGCCGAAGCCGGATCCGACGCTGTTGAAGGTATTGTGCGATCGCCTCCAGGTTTCGGTCGCACACACCCTAGTTGTCGGCGATAGCTGGGCTGATCTAGCCTTGGCAGAACAGGCTAAAGCCGCAGGGTTTGTGTCGGTATCTGAGCCCTGGGGGCGATCGCCCGTTCCCGGTGCCACCCTAATCTTGAGCCAGTGGGATGATTTAGCTGTCGAGACTGAGTTCGGCTGACCCGACAACAATGGAGAGTAAAGGCTATGGTGTCGTGGGTTTTAAAGGAATGGCAGGCTGCGGTTACGGCTCTGTTGCAGGGCGAAACCATTCTGCTGCTGCGCAAGGGCGGCATTCGCGAAGCCAAAGGGCAGTTTTCGCTGGCGGCCCGGCAGGTGCTGCTGCTGCCCACCGCAGAGCATCAAAAAGCGGCCCTGCTGAAGGATGCCTTTCAGCCTCTGATGGCTGGGGAAATCGCCCACGACGACCAGGTGCGGTTCGACGGGTGGGCGACCATTACCCACGCCCTGCCCCTCAGCGCAGAGGCAGAGGTGGCGGCCCTGCTGCCCTACCTGGTGTGGAATGAGCAATTTGTTGCAGAGCGGCTCAACTGGCAACCCGATCGCCCCCTCTATGGGCTGTTGCTGCGGGCCTATCGGCTAGAGTCGCCGCTGATGCTGCCCCGCCATGCTGGGTACAACGGCTGCCGCTCTTGGGTTGAAATCGGCGAATCGGTGGCGGTGGAGAATAGCACCCCTGCCCTGGCTGAAGCTGATTACACCGACCAGGTCAACTCCATTTTGGCCACGCTGCCTTCGGTGATGCCGGTAGTCCCGTAGGGTGCATTCGCGGTGCGATCGCCCCATGCTTTAACCCTTTCACCCCCGCTCGCCGCAATGCATCGTCGCGAGGAAACGAATGTATGGATTTTCGCAATGGGTGGGTGGTGCATTGCGTTGCGGGAGAGGGAGGTGCTGATCCGCGAATGCACCCTACAGCTTGGCCAGCTAATCTGGCTATTCGTGTTGTGGGTCATCAAGAACTGGAGCTTGATAGGGTTCCACAACAACTATCAGGCCAAGGTCATAAAGGGCTGCGACACACTTTTCAACCTCTTCCCTTAAGCCCATATCTTGGAACAGTGCTCTTGCAGCTTTATAGGCTTGACGGGCATCCAACTTTTGACCGACCTTGGCAAAGCCCTTGCCAAGGTTAAGAATCGAGGTTGCTTCGGCACGGCGATCGCCAATCTCCCGCGCGATCGCTAACGACTGCTGGTGGTACTCAATCGCCTGTTGGTATTGTCCTTGCAAGCCATACGCAGCACCCAAATTGCCAAGGAAATTAGCATTGGTAAGGTGCCCACCGTTTTCCCGTGCGATCACTAACGCCTGCTGGTAGTACTTAATCGCCTGCTGATATTGGCCCAACGACAAGTAGGCACTGCCCAAATTGGCCAGTGAAGCAGCCTCGCCAAGGCGATCGCCAATCTCCCGCGCGATCACCAACGACTGCTGGTGATACTCAATCGCCTGTTGATATTGGCTTAGTAGAAAATACACATTGCCCAAATTACTCAGGGAAGCTTCCTCTCCACGGTGCTCGCTTATTTCCTTGGCGATTATTAACGACTGCTGATAGTGCTCAATGGCCTGGGGGTACTGCCCTAAATCTTCGAAGGCAAGGCCTAGCCGATTCAGTGTTTTTTCTTCGTCTTTGCGCGCTCCCAGTTCCCGATACTTGCTGAGTGCCTGCTGGTAATAGTCTGTCGCCTGAAAAGGTCGTCCACAATCTCTTAGCGCATCTCCCAAATTCCGCAGAGATTTGGCCTGTTCAGCCGGGTCAGTTTTAGTTTCAGCCAGCGCCAAGGCTTTCTCATGTAGTTCTAAAGCCTGCTGATAGTTGTACTTGTCTGAGTATGCCTTTCCTAGGTTGTTGTAGAGCGTAATCAGCAGCGGCGACTCCGGGGCGGTTTGCTCTAGCTGGGCAATCTGCTGTTGCAGATCTTCAATCGCCATCAGGCTACCTGCCGCCTCCGTACCCACTTCGCGGGTAGGCACTGGCACCATCCCGCCTTGCTCTGGTACCCGCACTTCCGCCAAAAACTCAAACACGCCGCCGCGCCAGCTCCAAAAGTCGGGAGCTTGCTGGGCCAGGCGAGTCGCCACCGCATCCGGCAGCCACAGCACAATGGGGAACGCAAAATTTCGCAGCGCCTCCCGCGTCCACTGCAACGAAAAGAAAAACTTCTCCTGCTCAGATTTTTCATCGCTCAGGCGTACCCCCAGCAGCTCGCCCGCGTTCAGCACCGTCACCACGGCGGGTTCCCCCGCTTGCAGGGCAGGGGTTTGGGCTACTAGTTCCTCCAGGGTGGCACGCAGGCTAGGGCGCTTGGGGTCAAGGCGGGCGCGCAGGGGGGCAATGCCCTGGTCTCTCAGGTCGGCTTCGTAGGCGGTGATCAGTTGGTCTTGCAGGTTGCGATCATCTGTAATGGCCACCAGCAAGTCGAGCTGCTGGCTATTGAGGGTCAGCGTCAGCAGCAGTTTGCGATACTCGCGATCGTTCAGGGGTGGGAGGTCGGCGTGGGGCATGGCTTTGCCGATGGAGATTAGGGGTAAGTGGCGCTGATTTAGCGCTGGTGGGCAGTGCCCACCCTACCCTCTCGAAGTTAGATCAAATTTTTGCGCTTTAGCAGGTCAGTTACCAAGGGGTGTAGGTCATACCAGAGGTCGTCATTTTCATATTCCAACACATACAGCCCGTGGAGGAGTTCTAAAAACTTAGGGTCGCCTGTATCGGGCGGCGTAAACGACTCGTAAGTTTGCCGCAGCAGTTCGTAGAGATTGTTGCCCAGAGGACGAGCGTACTGCTTGCGAAGTTCTCTCACGGCTGCGGCCAAAATCTCGCCGTCAATTTTCACATCGCGAATCTCAGGCTCTAGCTCAAACCGCAGCATGCATTCGCGGCAGCATTCTTGCCCTAGCCGTACCAGCTCGCGCAGCACACCACCGCTGAGCAGTACCATTTGCCTCAGCACATCGGGTTCGATCAGGTCGGCATCAATGCGCTTTTCTAGCATGCTTTGCAGCCGGGCCACGTTGGCTTCTATGGGCTGGGCATCAGGCTGGTGAGAGGCATCGCGGGTAAAAAACTTAGTCACCGAGAGCAGCAAAATCGAGCTTTGGGTCTCCAAAATTTCGACCAATTCTGGCTCGCGCACTACCGCAATGGGAATGGTAAACAGAATGCGAATTTGAGGGGAAAAGAGGGCATTGATATTGTCACGGAAGATGGGCTCCACCACGCCTAGATCGAGCTTGTCCAGGTCATCAATGATCACCAAGACTTCTTTCCCTGTAGCGGTTTGAATGGCGGCGGCAATCAGATCGATGTGCTGGGCCAGCTCAGACACCCGCCGCTCGTAGGTCTCTTTGATCTCCTGGCGAAAAGAGTCTTCTTTTTGTAGTTTGGCGGTAAACACTTTGAAAAAGTCGCCCCCTAGGGCAGTCTCTTTCTTGAGCTGGTCGGTGTAAGTGACTGACTTGGTTTGGGTAAACCAGCTCTTCAGGCTCTCGCGGGTGCTCTCAGGAATCGGCACCTCGTTGCGGATGGCCCGCCGCAGCAGCCGCAGGGCGATCGCATAGAGAATGTTGATATGGTTCACGTCCGACATCTCCACCATATTGGCGATGGAGAAAAACTCGACGAATAGCCCCCGCTTACGCACCTCTAGGGCCAGTTCGTTGAGGAGGGTAGTTTTGCCGCAGCCCCGGTGCCCCGTAAAAATCAGCTTGCCGTTGGCCTCGCTGGCAACAATGGCGCTGCGTAGCCGGGCCAGGGTCTCAGCGCTATGGGTAATGCGAAACCGCTCAATGTCGTCTGACTTGAGCAGCGGAAACAGATTCAGTTTGCGGTAGGTGTCGATGTACCGCTGATAGAGGTCGTTCACCGCGCCAGCCTCGTAGGGAACCTAGCTCATCATACCGAAGGCGGCGGTGGAATCATGGCTTCTAGTGTGCTTTGCAGGTCGGTGGTAAGCTGGGCGACGGCCTGTTTGCGGTTGGCTTTGTAGTCGGGCCAGCGATCGCTCACTGAGATCGGCTCTCCCACCGTCAGCACCGCCCGCTGGGGCCCCAGCTTGGGCCGAGGGAACGGATTTTTACCCTGAATCAAACAGACCGTATCGCGCAAAATCATTACCGTTTCGGCAAAGCGCTCGGCGGAGGGGCGCTGGCGCACGTAGCAGCCCGTGACGGCGACAAAGCTCTCTACCAGGCGCATGTGCCACATGCGGAGGGAGGCTTCTTCTGCTTCGCGATCGGCCAGCCCTAGCTCCACTGCTGACAGGGGCGGATCGCTCACTACGTCCTGGCGGAAGATGTGCTCCCAACCGGCCTGCTCAATGCGGCGGCAGCGGTCAATGGTGCTGCCCTTGGGCAGGAGCTGAAAGTAGGTCTCTGCCACCTCTAGGGCCGCATTCATCAAGGCTTCGAGGCGATCGCCCAGGGCATTGGTCGGGGGTGAAGTATCGGGGCGATCGCTCGGTTCGCCTAGGGGCAGCGCCACGCGATACACTCGGCTGTAATAATTTTCTATCAGAGTGAGCAGACGTTCCCCCAGGTTGTAGAGCCGACGATAGCGCTGCTCGACGGCGGTTTTAGACGTGTCGCCAGGGGGGTAGAGATCCTGACGGGGAGCTAAACTTGTCTCCTGCTCTAGGCGATCGAGCCAGCGATCTAGTTCGCGCCAGGGCGGTGTGATGTAGCGGTAGGAGATGCCCAAAGGGGCGATCGCCACCTGCTCGGCGCGGCCCTGGTTGTGCAAATCCTCCACACACCAAAAGGCCATCTGGCTCACCCCTGGTTCTAGGGGGCTGACAATTTCGGTGTGGCCGTTGTTGCCACCCTCAGGGGCAGCCGCGAGGGGAAAGCGGCCATTGGCCAACAGCTGGCGGGCCGATCGCAGCCCCTGGCGATCGACCTTGCCCCGCTGAATCGGGGTACCCCCTAGCTTGCGATAGAGCCACCCGACCCAGTCACCAGCCCAGATTGGAATGCCGCGATCGTAGATGAAGTGCGCGTGAACCGGGCGCTTGAGATCGATACCCAATTCTCTGGCTCGCTGGGGTACGGCATGCCACAGCAAATGCCCCAAACAAAACGAGTCAAGCGGGCTGGGATGGCGGAAGGCCAGTAAAAACCGGGTTTCTCCGGCGTCAAACGCCTTGAATAGCTGCACCAGCCCCTCGGCATTGATCACCTCTACCCGCTGAATCTGCTCACGCCAGCGCATCCAGTAGGGCAGCCCCAGACGCACCAGGGCTAGCACCCGAGTATCCAATGCGGGGGGAATGAAGCTTAGGGGCGGCTGGGCGCGGGGGGAGGGGTTAACCACAAATTCATCCCCGAGGACGGTGAGAACACCCCGATGATATAGCAGAGGCGAGAAAAACCCTGCACCTTTGTGAGGCGATTGAAGCCCCTCAGTGAATTTGCGGATAAATCATAAAGCTTTTATAAGCAACCCTGGCTCTGGCATTGTGCCTGCTGTAGAAACCCAGTTTAATGGCAGAAGCCAAACCCGACTGGGCTAGGCGCTTGAGGAAAATCGTCACGTGTGATTATCACAGTCCCTAAGGAGTTTCTCTACAACGCCCAACGTTATCTACTCAGTGAACTTTGGGCGGGTGCATAAGCCAGGTACATCACATCACAACCATGCCCCTTTCAGACGAAGCTACGGCCCAGGCTGCGGTTGATAGATGACCTGTTTTAGAGACGTAGTTAGCGGTAAAACGACGGTTTGTTATGGTTTCCTCCCACTTCTTTTCTGCCGACTCAGATCAGCGATCTGGCACTGCCCCTAAAAGCCCCGGTGGTAGCGCGATTCCCGTTGGGATAGCTCCGCAAACCGCCTCACCCCCCTGGCTGCTAGATACGCTCTTCCGCAACTTGAGCTATGACCTGGAGCAAGTGGCCGACATCATCGACCCCATTCTGACAGCCCAAAACCATTGCTACCGCACCGACTGGTATGTGCAGGGCATTGTGGCCGACGATCGCGCCTTTCTCAGCACCAATATCAACGCCGATCGCGCCATTCAGGTGACGCTGTGCGGCACCCGCTGGCTGCTTGGCCAGGGTCGCCGCTGCGCCGTGGCTATGCTCCAACCAGGGATTGCCGACTGCCATGCGGCGCTCAACTTTGACTCCTTGCAAGGCTTTTTTCTCACCGATTTGGGCAGTGATGGGGGCACCTGGGTGAACGGTCGTCGTCTGGCTCCGGCTCAGCGCCACTACCTGCAAGACGGTGACCTGATTAAGCTGGGCAGTCTGCGGTTTGAGTTTTTGCAGCAGCGCTGCGACCAATCGGTGTGGCACGACGCTTAACAGCGCTGGTATCGCATGCCTGGCAGCTGGGTGACGAGACCCATCAGCTCTAGCTGCACCAGGGTAGCCAGCACTTCTCCGGTGGGCTGGGCCAACTGCTGCACCAGACTGTCGAGGGATCTGGGTTCGTCGGTGATGGCGGTCAATACCTGAGCCATGGTGGGGGATAGAGGCGATCGCTCTGGCGGACTTACAGGCGGGCGATCGCCCCGGCCCGGCAACGCTTCACCGGACGATTCCCCCTTGCCAATCTGGGGCATCTGGCCGAGGGCGGCAATCAGCGTCATGTCATTCAAAATCATTTGGGCACCCTGGTTGATCAGCCCCAGGCAGCCCTCGCTGTTGAGGTTATCGAGTGACCCCGGTACCGCAAACACATCGCGGCCATAGTCGTTGGCCAGCTGCGCCGTAATCAGTGCCCCCGATCGCGCCGGGGCTTCGGTCACCACCACCGCTCGGCTGAGCCCAGCAATAATCCGGTTGCGGCGGGGAAAGTGGGCGCGATCGGGCGGTGTGCCGTTGGGGTGCTCGCTGAGCAGCAGGCCGTGGCGGGCAATGCGATCGTGCAGGTCGCGGTTGCCCAAGGGATAAACCTGGTCAACCCCTGTCCCCAGTACTGCAATGGTGAGGCCACCGCTCTCTAAGGCCTGGTGGTGAGCGTAGCGATCGACCCCCTTAGCCAACCCCGAGATCACGATCACATCGTGGGCTACCAGCTGCTGAGTCAGGCGGCGGGTCCAGCGCTGGCCGTAGTCTGACGGGTTGCGGGTTCCGACCACCCCGACCGATGGCACCAGGTGCAGAGCCCCGGCCAGCTCTGGCTGTCCCCGATAAAACAGCAGCGGCGGCGGGTCGGTAATTTCGTAGAGCAGGGCCGGGTACTCCGCGTCGGCTGGGGTCCAAAAATTGGGGTGCTGCTGTTCGTAACGGGCCAGCAGCTCTAGCGGAGAAACCGTCTGCCGATACTCCACCAGTTTTGCGCCAATCCCCAGGCCAATGCCTTCCACCTCTAACAGATCCGCTCCATCGGCATGCCAAGCGGTCGATAGAGTGCCAAAGTGGCTGCACAGTCGCTTCAATAAAATTGGGCCAAGACCGTGGGCTTGGGCCCAGGCCAGCCAATACGCTCGTTCTGCCATGCCGCGCGGGGATAAGAATCTCCCGCTCAGTATGCCCGCGTTGCCCCGCCAGCCCTACCGCCGCACCCGAGGTAACCGCTGGGTGCCGCCGCGCCTCAAGAAGTTGCCTAAGGGCAGCCGCCGCGGGTTGAGCTGGCGCAGCGGGGCGGGCAGCTCTAGGGTGGTGGTGGGTTCGCCGCCGGGGGTCATCCACCAGGCGTTGATGGTGCCCCCGGCAAACCCGGCCACCGCGCCCAGCAAAATACTGGGCACCACCCCATAGCCCAGCAGCAGAAATATAAATAGAAAGGCCAGCCAAATTTTTAGCGCTGGTGGAATAATTTTGTCGGCCACCGGTACATCCTCTCTCGGGCGCTGGTGAGGCTAGGCAAGCGCCTATGCCCCTACTCACTATGGCCCTACTATAGCGGCTATTTGCTGGGGCACCGCCTGGGTAGTGTCGATCGCCTGCACCAGCGGCTGCTCGACCTCGCTAAAGGGCTCCATGTGCTGGCGTTGGAGCACTGCCACGGTGGCGTCGGCAATGTCCCCGGCGCGATCGCGCACCCGCTGCTCCAATACCTCAGGAGGAGCCGTGCAGTGCAGAATAGTCAGGGGCAATGCCGCTCGCTGAATGGCCGTAATTGCAGTCTGGCGCAGGGACTGGCGGTCGTACTTGGCATCGAGAATCACCGGGTATCCCGCCTGGGCTAGGGCAATGCCGAGGGTGAGGAGGCGATCGTAGGTTTTCTCGGTCATTTCTGGGGTGTAGAGGCTGTCGTCGCCCCGCTGGTCTAGGGGCACCCCGGCCAGGTGCTTGCGCACCGCATCGCTGCGCAGGTGAATGGCGTTTATTTGGCTAGCTAACTGCCGAGCGGTAGTAGATTTGCCTGAGCCGGATAGTCCAGCCATCAGGTAGACCGCACCGCTGCGGGGCTGGCACACCGACCAGGCCAGCCGGTAATACCCAGCCGCCGTCTCAGCCGCCTTCCGCTTCGTCTCTTCATCCACCGATGGGTCGCCGAGCAAAAATGACGTCACCTTGGCCCGTACGTAGGCCTGGCGGCTGATGTACAGGGGCAACAGCTGCACCCCTTCCCAGTCGCCGGTGCGCTCTATGTAGTGGTTTAGAAACACCGTGGCCAGGGCAGCGCAGTCCTTAGAGAGCAAATCCATCACCACAAAGCCGACGTCGTACATCACATCGACGTAGCGAAAGGGCTCGTTAAACTCAATGCAGTCGAACAGGTAGAGCTGCCCTTGCCAGCGACACAGGTTGTTGAGGTGCAGGTCGCCGTGGCAGGCGCGAATCCAGTTTTGGGCCACCCGCCGTTCAAACAAATCGCCATGGGTGGCAAAGAAAGTATCAGTGTAGGCCTTGGTTTTATCGAACTGGACCTGGGTTTGGGGGCCGCCAATAAAGCCAAGGGTCTGCTCGTAGTTTTCGTCAAAGGCCTGGCGAATCTGCTCCACCGCGCCAAAGGTGCGAATGTGGTCGTTGGTCTCGGCCCCCAGGTGAAAGTCGGCCACGGCCACCGCTAGCTCTGTCATCAGGGCTTCGGTGAGTTCGTTGCGATCGTACAGGGCACTGAGCAGCGTATCCTGCGGAAACTGCACCATTTTGACGGCGTACTCTACAGTCGTGCCGCTGCCTAGGTGATAGGTATCTCCGGTTTGGCCCAGGGCGACCACTTCTAAATACAGCGCCCCGGCCCCGCGCTGGTTGAGCCGCAGTTCTTCTTGGCAAAAGTGGTGCCGCTTCTCCAGGGTGGAATAGTCTAAAAAGCCAAAATTCACCGGCTTTTTCACTTTGTAGGCGTAGTCGCCAGTCAGCAGCACGTAGGATACGTGGGTTTGCAGCAGCTGGATGGGCTCGACCACCGGGTGGGGGTAAAACTCCGGCTGACACATCTGCTGAATCAACTCGGGAAGTGCAAAATCGGCCATTTTTCTACCTGCCCAAAAACTGCCTGACGCTACAAAGGGGCCAGGAAAGTGTTTCCTAGCCCCTAGGGATTCAAACCTGCTGGATTAGCCAAGCAAGCCTATTCTGCTGCCGCTTCACCCTCACCCTCGCCATCGGCCTTACGGCCCTGGAGCACCGTGGCGATGGTTTGAGTCTGATCCCCAGCAACTACAGCGCCTTCGGGCAGCACCAGGTCGGCCACGGTGAGCGAGTCGCCCACCGCTAGCCCAGATACATCCACCTCGATCACTTCGGGGATATCGATGGCCTTGCACTTGACGGTGACTTCGTTGACTTCGGTATTGAGCACGCCGCCATCGTTTTTAACCCCGGTGGGCTCCCCAACAAAGTGGAGGGTAACGCCTACTTCCACAGCATCTTGAGCTTTAACCGCAAAGAAGCTGAGGTGGTAAACCGTCTTCTTCCAGGGATGGGCCTGTACTTCCCGCAGTAGAGCCTTGCCGTTCCAGGGCATGTCTGGAATGGTCAAGTCAATCATGGTGTTGTTGACAGCTGCTTTGCGCAGCAGCAGGTCAGCATCTTTTTGATCGACGGTCAGCGACACCGACTCGGTACCCTGGTGGCCGTAGAGCACAACTGGCAGCAGCCCCTGGCGGCGCAGGGCGTTAGGCTTAGCCTTTGCATCGCGCGATTTGCACTCAATAGTCAGTTCCATGGAAAATCCCCCCGTTAGAAATAGATTCAAAAAAACAAACTTGCCAAGCCCTAGGCGACTTGGGATTCGCCATTCTCGTAGAGTAGCGCCCGCTTCGGCCCGTGGATGGGGTCTTCTACGATGATAGTCTGGTCGCGGCTCGCCCCGAGCGAGACGATCGCGATCGGCACCTCCATCAGCTCCGCCAAAAACTTGAGGTAGTCTAGGGCAGCTTTGGGTAGGTCGCTGAGCGATCGGCAGTGGTCGGTGGGCTGCTTCCAGCCGGGCATGGTTTTGTAGATCGGTTTACAACGGCCAAAGGCCTCGGCACTGGCCGGCAGCTCTTCGCAGCGCTCCCCGTCTAGCTCGTAGGCCACGCACACCTCGATCTCGTCCACATCGTCGAGCACATCGAGCTTGGTGACGGCGAGGCAGTCGAGGCCGTTGATGCGCACCGCGTAGCGACCAATTACGGCATCAAACCAGCCGCAGCGACGGCGGCGACCGGTGGTGGTGCCAAACTCGGCCCCGCGATCGCAGAGCAGCTCACCCATGTCACCGTTTAGCTCGGTGGGGAAGGGGCCTTCCCCAACGCGAGTGGTGTAGGCCTTGGCCACCCCGATCACCCGGTCGATCACCGTCGGGCCAATGCCGGTACCGATGCAGGCACCGCCCGCCACCGGGTTAGAGGAGGTGACGTAGGGATAGGTGCCGTGGTCGAGGTCGAGCAGCGTGCCCTGGGCCCCTTCAAACAACACATTTTTGCGCTGGCGAATCGCTTGGTAAACGTGCAGCGAACTGTCGATAATGTGGGGCCGCAACCGCTCGGCATACTCGATGTATTCATCGATCACCGCCGCCGGATCTAGGGGAGCAAGGTCGTACAGCTTTTCGAGAATGCCGTTTTTGTACTGAATCGTCCACTCTAGCTGCTTGCGCAGGCGAGCGTAGTCCATCAGGTCGATGATGCGGATGCCGATGCGCTCAGACTTGTCGGCGTAGGTAGGGCCAATGCCGCGCTTGGTGGTGCCAATTTTGTGGTTGCCCCGCCGCTCCTCCGACGCCTGATCGATCAGGCGGTGGTAGGGCATGGTGACGTGGGCCGCGTTAGAAATGAAGAGGTTTTTGGTGGAAATTCCTAGCTCGACCAGCTTGTCGAGTTCGCCGATGAGCGCTTTGGGGTCGATAACGGTGCCGCTGCCGATAACGCACTCAGTATCGGGGTAGAGGATGCCGGAGGGAATGAGGTGCAGCTTGAAGGTTTGATCTTTAACAACGACGGTGTGACCGGCGTTGACCCCACCCTGGTAGCGCACAACTACGTCTGCCGAACGACTCAGCAAATCGGTAATTTTGCCCTTACCTTCATCGCCCCACTGGGCCCCAATAACTACAACGTTTGCCAAGGGAATTCAGGCTCTAAAGTTCACACAAATTCCCATTATCACTAGGTAAATGTCATTGTGTCAACTTAGAATTTGCGGCTCCGTAGAAGGACAATTCCACCTGAAGCCCTAACCCCCTGAAAATTAAATGTGTTTAACCTTATACCCAACGGGTGAAATATGCGGTAGAACAAAGGCAGATCCGGTTTACATTTCTTTAGATTTCCTACAGAATTTGCGATCGCCATTGGCGCAGCTTCTTGCAGAAGGCGCGTTGGTTCTGAGGGGCGATCGCGGGCTTTGCCTATTTGATCTTCACCAAGGCGGAGGTTGCCGTGAGTCTATATGCCGAACTACACCGCCATCTGGGCGGTTCCGTCGTCCCTAGAGTGCTGTGGCGCTACTTTGAGCGCAATCGCCCCGATCTCTCGGGCCAGTTTGCCGATTATCCGGCGTTCGAGCAGTTTTACACCCGTCCCCGCAACACCCTGGCGGAGTATCTAGAGCTGCATACCCTTGTGGAGAGTGTGCAGACCCATGAGGCGCTGCCCTACTTTATCTACCGCCTGATTCGGGGAGCCTACATTTTTGAAAACCTGGCCTACTTAGAACTACGCTATACCCCCTACCTGCGCACCCCTGAGCACTTAACCCAGAACCAGCGCATTGAGGCCATGGCCGAAATTGTCGAAATTGTCGGGCGAGCCAGCCAGCTGCCTGAGTACCCGATTGTGACCAAGCAGATTCTCTGTATGCACTCGCGGCTGCCCCACGAGGTCAACCAGGCGATTGTGGAACTGGCGGGACAATACCCTGAGTACGTATGTGCCGTGGATGTGGCGGGCGGTGATGCCAAGTACGGCGATCGCATCGACCAATTTACCCAGCTTTACCAGCGCGCCCAGGATCTAGGCCTCAAAACCACCGGCCACCTCTACGAAACCGTCGATGGCGACCACCCCAAGCTGTTGCCCTACTTGATGCGCATTGGCCACGGCATTCAGATTCCGCTGCGGCACCCGGAGCTGCTGTCTGAGGTGGCGGCGCGAGGGCAGTGCCTAGAGGTGTGCCCCACTACCTACCTCAAAACCGGCACCCTAGACGAAATTAGTCAGCTCAAAGCCGTGTTCGATCGCTGCTTTGAAGCTGGAGTCGATATCGCCATCTGCACCGACAACGCGGGATTGCACAACGTGCGCCTGCCCTTTGAGTACGAAAACCTGCTCACCCACGACGTAATTGGCTTTGAGGAACTGCAAGCCTGTCAGGAAGCGGCCTTTCGCCACGCCTTTGCCTGGCCCCACAGCCAGCCTCCCGCGACGCTGCTGACCGACATACTGCAAGTGCCACCCCGTGAACATTCCGTCAACAACGGGGTTGGTCAAGAGGTGCTGACCCTGTCTTAATGCCACCTTGGGATGAGAGACGATCAGAAACC
This sequence comes from Leptolyngbya sp., assembly GCA_003249105.1. Lineage (GTDB taxonomy): Bacteria > Cyanobacteriota > Cyanobacteriia > Phormidesmidales > Phormidesmidaceae > Nodosilinea. The sequence continues at coordinate 26,461 of QBLT01000020.1, forward strand.
AGGGCACAAACCAAAAAAGGGTTCAGGCATAATTGCCTGAACCCCTTTTGTTGCGAGTGGTCTAGTTGCTAGAACCAAACCACCGGCTTAGGGTTTAGTAACCGCCGCGGGAGAAGCTGTCGCCACCGCCACGACGACCGCCGCCGCCGCCGAAGTTACCACCGCCACCGCCACGATCTTCGCGGGGCTTGGCCTTGTTGACTTTAAGGTCACGACCCATCCACTCAGCACCGTCTAGGGCTTCGATGGCGGCATTCTCTTCAGAGTCAGCAGCCATCTCAACGAATGCAAAACCGCGCATGCGCCCGGTTTCACGATCGGTGGGGAGCTGAACCCGCTTCACAGACCCATACTCTGCAAATACAGAGGTGAGGTCTTCGCTGGTAGCGTCATAGGACAGGTTGCCTACGTAGATTGACATATCTTGTCTCCAAAAATTAAAGGATGTGTAGAGCAAAATTTCGGAGAGAAGTCTGTCAATGGAAAAACGGAAAAATTCGTTAGTACTAGAAACAAATGCTGCTAACCGATCTCTATATCTCTAGAGATAGCCTAGCACGTTTGAAAAGCTGGTGGAGCCTTAGAAGGTTAAATCACCCGACGAAAACTAGTTGTGGCCTGGAAAGCACCGTGCAACCGTATATCTAGCGTTTTGCTTGTAAAGTTTTGTGTGTTTTGGCGGCCTTGAGTCTGGCCAAATTCTTGCTCTAGGTCAGTTTTTGGCCCCATTGCCCACCGGTTTAGGAGAAATGGCGATGGGTAGCGACCGGTTTCCTGAACCATCCCCGTGGGAGAATGGGCTTTTAACTGAGATTTCACCTATGCCCGCCGCCTATATCGAAAACGAAACCGAGTTTGATGCGCTGCTCAGTGCGGAGTCGCTGTTTGTGGTCGATTGCACCGCCGCCTGGTGTGGCCCCTGCAAGCTAGTGGCCCCGCTGATGGATCAGCTGGCCGACGAATACGGCGATCGCGTCAAAGTCCTCAAGCTCGATTTAGATGCCAATCAGGCTGTGGCCAAGCGCTACGGCATTCGCAGCATTCCCGCCGTGATGTTCTTTCAGCAGGGAGACGTAGCGGAGACTTTGGTGGGGGCGAAAAAGTATGACGAATATAGTGAGACCCTAAGTAAGTACCTGAGCTAGAGCATTCGCCTTTGCCCAATGCTCTTAAGTCGCCACCGTTGTAGGCGCAGGCCGCGATGGTTGAGGGCCAGTTGCCAAACTGCTGGTGGATAGGGCAACTGGCCAAGCTGCGATCGAGGGTTAAGGGCAGATCTAGGCATAACGCCCACACCCCCGTAGACTGAGGACAACCGATTGATCCAACAGCAGGGCGGGCGATATGGAAATTCTTTTTGTGGCAGCGGAAGCGGCACCCCTGGCTAAGGTCGGCGGTATGGGTGACGTCGTGGGTTCCCTGCCCAAAGTGCTGCGCAAAATGGGGCACGACGTACGTATCTTCATGCCCTACTACGGCTTTTTGCCCGACAAGGTCGATATTCCTGAAGAGCCGGTGTGGAAAGGCACCGCCATGTTTAACGACTTTGCGGTGTATGAGACTACGCTGCCTGACTCCGACGTGCCGGTGTATCTGTTTGGTCACCCCGCCTTTGACCCCCGCAAGGTCTACGGTGGCGACGACGAGGCCTGGCGGTTTACCTTCTTTGCCAACGGCGCGGCTGAGTTTGCCTGGAACTACTGGAAGCCCCAGATCATTCACTGCCACGACTGGCACACGGGCATGATTCCGGTGTGGATGCAGCAGTCGCCCGACATCAGTACGGTGTTTACGATTCACAACCTGGCCTACCAGGGGCCGTGGCGCTGGGAGCTAGAGCGCATTACCTGGTGCCCGTGGTATATGCAGGGGCACAACACCATGGCGGCGGCGGTGCAGTCTGCCGATCGCGTCAACACCGTGTCGCCCACCTATGCCCAGCAGATTAAAACTCCGGACTACGGCGAAGAGCTAGAGGGGCTGCTGTCGTTTATTAGCGGCAAGCTGAGCGGCATTCTCAACGGCATTGATGTCGAGTCCTACGACCCGGCTGCTGACCGGTACATCGTCAAGAATTTCACCCCCGACAGCCTCGAAAATCGCCGCGCCAATAAGATTGCGATTCAAGAAGAGTTGGGTCTAGAGGTCAACTCCAAGGCCTTTTTAGTAGGTCTGGTGGGCCGCCTGGTGGAGCAGAAGGGGCTGGATCTGATTCTGCAAATTTTGGATCGCTTTCTCTCCTATACCGACGCGCAGTTTATTTTGCTGGGCACGGGCGATCGCTATTACGAAACCCAGCTCTGGCAGATGGCCAGCCGCTACCGGGGGCGCATGGCCACCTACCTGCTCTACAGCGAGGGACTGGGTCGCCGCATCTACGCCGGGGCCGATGCGTTCTTGATGCCCTCGCGGTTTGAGCCCTGCGGCATTAGCCAGATGATTGCCATGCGCTACGGCTGCATTCCGGTGGTGCGGCGCACGGGTGGCCTAGTGGATACGGTGCAGCACCACGATCCTGAGCACCATACGGGCACGGGCTACTGCTTTGACCGCTACGAGCCGCTCGATCTGTTTACCTGCCTGATTCGCGCCTGGGAGGGCTACCGCTTTAAAGATTCCTGGCGGGCGCTACAGCAGCGGGCTATGGAGCAAGACTTTAGCTGGGACAAATCGGCTGTAGACTACGTCAAGCTCTACAGCGAAATGTTGGGGATCGACTTTAGAGACCAGCTCCCTCAGCCTGAGCTGCCTCCGATCGCACCCACTCCCCAGGAGCCGTCAGCCGTGGTGGATGCGCCTCTACCCAAATCTTCGCTGCCAAAATAGGGCAGCGAGCTTTACAGGATGGGCATTAGGGCTGTCTGTCACTTGTGAGCGGTTTATCCGAGAAAAAATGTGGCAGATTAGTGGTTCCTGTTCCATGAGGCACCTATGAGCGATGGTAACGGTTTGGCAGCGGGAAACCTGGCCCGACCCGGTTTGTCAGAGACGGGAACCCTACCCAAGCGCCGCCACATTGTGCTGACCTCTCACTCCAATCGATCGGGGCTCAAGGGCAATCCGGTGCAGTGGGGCCATGGGGATCCTCTCCAACGAAGGGCGATCGTGGCGACGGTCACCGATCCCAACCACCGCAACGCTATTGGTACGCACTCCGGCTCCTATGCTGTCTACCGCGCCCTGGCCGTGGCCAGCGGGGTGCTGGATCCTGACCATCGGCCTGACTTTACCAATACCTCCCCGGCGATCGCCATTGGCCCCCATCCCAGCTGGGCTGACCCTGAAAAAATTGTCTCCCTCGACCCCTTTGGTGCCTTAGTTGGCGATGTCTATCGCGACAAGATTGCCGAGGGCCTCGACATTCGCCCCACGATCGCCGTCACCCGTGCCCATATTCAAATGCCGGAGCTGCTAGAGGCCGTGCGCCAGGGGAAAATTAAAGAAGATGGCGAAATTGTCAAAGCCGGTGGCGATCTGGTGGTGACCAAGGCAGCGGTGGAGCCGGTGTGGTATCTGCCGGGGGTGGCCCAGCGTTTAGGGGTAAGCGAGGAGGATCTGCGCTACGCCCTGTTTGAGCAGACCGGCGGTATGTTCCCGGAGCTGGTGACGCGGTTTGATGTAAAGGTGTTTTTGCCCCCCATCGGCGGCATTACGGTGTATATCGTGGGCGATCCCGACGCGATTACAGACCCGGCTCGCCCCCTGGCGGTGCGCGTCCACGACGAGTGCAATGGCTCTGACGTGTTTGGCTCTGACATTTGCACCTGTCGCCCCTACCTGGTGCATGGTTTAGAGGAATGTATTGCTACGGCCCAATCCGGGGGCGCGGGGCTGATCATCTACTTCCGCAAAGAGGGACGCGCCCTGGGAGAAGTGACAAAATTTTTGGTGTACAACGCCCGCAAGCGGCAGGAAGGGGGCGATCGCGCCGATGCCTACTTTGCCCGCACCGAGTGCGTCGCCGGGGTGCAGGATGTGCGCTTTCAGGAACTCATGCCCGATGTGCTGCACTGGCTGGGGGTGACCCGCATCGATCGCTTCGTGTCGATGAGCGATATGAAGTACAACGCCCTGGTGCGATCGGGCATTGAGATCGTCGAGCGGGTGGCGATCCCCGACGATCTGGTGCCTCCTGATGCGCGGGTGGAAATTGAGGCGAAGAAGGCGGCGGGCTACTACACCGACAAGGTGGCGCCGACAGAGGAAGATCTGGCCCAGATCAAGGGGCGGGGTTTGGAGTAGGGATGGTGACTTTAGGCGGGGATGGAATGGTGAGCGGTGCCCACCCGAGGGTGAGCTACCTGCAAAGTTCGCAGGCGATTCGCGATCGCACCCGCGCCCTGTTCACCCTGGCCGAGCAAGATCGGCTTCAGCATTTTCGCTATCATCCCGAAGCTCTGACCGCTACCGCCGCCTACGTTCTCGACGTCATGCGGCAGCAGTACCCCGATGGCGAGATTCCCTTTCACTCGCGCTGGCGGCATTTTGAGGTTGGGGGGCGATCGCGCTTAGATCTCCTAGAACCCGAGTTATCAAAGCTGGATCCTCTGGAGCAGGCAAGGCTGAAGGTAGATTTGGCTATTACCAGCGTGCTGTTGGATGCCGGGGCAGGGAATTGGTGGCGGTACGTGGAACCGGGGACAGGGATTGAGTTTGCCCGATCGGAGGGGCTTGCGATCGCCAGTTTCCACAGCTTCACCGCCGGACTTTTCTCTAGTCAACCCGACCATCCCTGGCAAGTTGACGCCCACGGACTCACGCAATTGACCGCCAACCAACTCGCTGAGGCGTTCCAGGTCAACGACGACAATCCACTGCTAGGGCTAGAAGGCCGCGTGGCGCTGCTGCAAAAACTTGGCCATACCCTGCGCCAACAGCCTCAATTGTTTGGCGCTGATCTCCCCCGACCAGGACATTTGGTGGATTACTGGCTACAAACCGCCTCCCATAGTCAGCTATCGGCAATAACCATCCTGCAAACCATCCTCCTGGGCTTAGGGCCAATCTGGCCGGGACGGGTAGAGCTGGTGGGCGTGAACCTGGGTGACGTGTGGCCCCATCCCCAACTGCCCGATACCGGCCCTGGCAGCAACCTGGTTCCCTTCCACAAACTCTCCCAGTGGCTCACCTATTCGCTGCTAGAACCCCTACAAGACCTGGGCCTCACCATCACCGACCTCGATCAGCTCACCGGTTTAGCCGAATACCGCAACGGTGGATTGTTCATAGACTGCGGTGTCCTCAGCCTCAAGGATCCTACCGCGACGGAAATAGCCTATGCCCCCAACTCGCCTTTAATTGTTGAATGGCGTGCCCTCACCCTCTGTTTGCTCGATGACCTCGCCACCCACCTCCGCCAGTCGTTGAGTCTGGATGCCGAAACGCTCCCCCTGGCCAAAATTCTCCAGGGTGGTACCTGGACGGCGGGGCGACAGATCGCTAGGGAGAGGCGGGCAGGTGGAGGGCCACCGATTCAGCTGGCCAGCGATGGCACAGTGTTTTAGAGTTCAAAATTCAAAATGGAGAATTCAAAATTTTGTCAGTCCTTCGGACTGGTTTTGCCTACACGCGGCGTCTCCGCAGGAGAAACTTTGAATTTTGAATTTTCCCCTTCCTGCGCCCCTCCATCTCCCTCACCC
>QBLT01000210.1 GCA_003249105.1 Leptolyngbya sp.
CCTGGAGCTCTGGAGGCTTTCTCATTAAGCCTCCCTTATCGCTGTGACTAATTACGCTGAAGGCATTGCCACCACCTTATGCCGCATCTTGCCTCAGATGCGGCCCAGCGATCGCCTGGTGGTGATCGCCGACAACTGCACCGACACCACCGCCGAGGCCGCCCGCCAGGCCGGAGCCACCGTGATTGAGCGCCACAACCTTACCCAGCGCGGCAAGGGTTATGCCCTCGACTTTGGCCTCAGCCATCTCAGGGCCAATCCACCCGATATTGTCGTCTTTGTTGATGCCGACTGCGATCTACAGCCCAATAGCTTAGCCGCCTTAGCTAGCCAGGCCCAGCAGAGCCAGCGCCCGGTGCAGGCGATCTATCTGATGGAAAAGCCCCCTAGCCCTGGGCTTAAAGACGGCGTTTCAGCCTTTGCCTTCAAGGTAAAAAACTGGGTGCGGCCCCTCGGGCTATACCGCCTGGGGCAGCCCTGTCTGCTAACCGGCACGGGCATCGCTATGCCCTGGAAAGCCGCCACCGCCGTCAATATCGCCAGTGGTCACATCGTCGAAGATATGAAACTCGGCCTCGATTTGGCGCTGGCCGGTTATGGACCCCAGTTTTGCCAAAGCGCCTGGGTCACCAGTCGTCTACCCAGCGGCAACCAGGCCGCCACGACCCAACGCACTCGCTGGGAACATGGTCATTTGCAGATGTTGAGCGAGTATGTGCCCAAACTGCTGGGTCAGGCTCTGCGCCAGGGGCGCGTTGACCTTCTCGCTCTGGCCCTAGAGCTGGCGGTACTGCCCATTTCGCTACAGGTGATGGTGACCTTAGCGATCGCAGCTCTCTGCCTGGCAGCGGCCCTCGCCGGGTTGAGCTGGCTGCCTGCCTACTTCGCCCTAGGGGCCGTCTTCGCGCTCAGCACCGGGGTCAGCCTGGCCTGGGCAGGCTACGGACGCAGCGATCTCTCTCTTCGGGATCTGCTAACGGTGCCGCTCTACATGCTCAACAAAATTCCGCTGTACTTCAAGTTTCTGGTTAAACCCGAAAAAAACTGGGTGCGCACCGAGCGCGACGGATAGCGGTTTACCCTTGCAGCGGTTCCCCTCAGCCGTTCATACCAAACCAGCCTTGGAGCAATGGGCGACACCACCAGCGATACTGCGGTTTTTTAAGTTTGATAACGTCCCACCCAGAGGCTCCTCATAAAATCGCTGGAAAAACAGCCCTTCATTTCAAAGCAATGGTGAGGGATATCGCTGTAGTGATATAGCTTGGGTACTCTACAGGTACTTTTGAGGGGTGTCACCCCCCACAGTGCCCCTAACCTATGAAACTGCGCTACAAAACTCTGCTGCTGACCACGCTGCCTCTGCTGGGGTTGATGGCAATTCTCTACGGCAGTTTTTCCGTTATTTTGCAGCGCAGCTACGGTCGCCTTGAGCAGCAGGATGCCCAGCGCAACCTACAACGGGTTGATGAGGTGCTAGCCGGTGACCTGGCCCAACTTCAAAGCCTTACTGAAGACTGGGCCGCTTGGAACGATACCTATACTTTTATCCAGGATGCCAACCCTGACTACCTCGAGTCAAATCTCAGCAAGTACGCCTTAGAAAGGCTACATCTCAACGCTATAGCCTTCGTCAACCCTGAGGGCGAGATCGTCTATGGCACAGGCTACGACTTAGACAACAGAATCTTTCTGCCCCTACCCCTTGATCTAGCTCGGCAGCTTACGCCTACCAGCCCGCTGATGCAGTTTGAGCATCTGGCCTCCCACCACCAAGGGTTAGTGACGGTGGATGGACAGCTGATGCTGGTTGTCGTGGAGCCTATTTTGCGCAGCGATTCCACAGGTCCTTCTAGGGGAGCGTTGATCATGGGGCAAACCCTGAGTGCTGGTGTCGTCGAATCCTTAGCGCAGCGCACGCGGCTAGATCTACAGCTCTATTCCCTAGGTCAGGGCGAACTGTCGGAGTCGCTGCGCCCTATCCTCACGACCCTGAGCGATCGCACCAACTCAGCTGCGCTACCCACCCTGGTACGCCCTCAAAACGCTGACACCCTGATGGGCTACATGCTCTGGCCCGATGTCTACGGCGCGCCCCAAGCGCTGCTAGAGGTCAAGCTGCCCCGCGATATCTATCGACAGGGGCTAATAAGTCGCCACTACCTCGGTTGGTCGCTGCTCGGGTCTTGTCTTGTGTTTACCAGCGGCATGCTGCTGCTACTCGACCGAGTCATTTTACGGCGGCTCCTGGGGCTCAGCCAGCAGGTGCAGCACATCGGACGCTCTAACGATCTCACCGAGCGAGTGTCGGTGCAGGGAACCGATGAGCTGAGCCACCTAGGCTACCAGATCAACAACATGCTGGGTGAACTGCAAATCAGCAATCAAAAGCTGGCCCAGGAACAGCAAAAGGCTGAGCAGCTCTTGCTCAACATTCTGCCAGCGCCGATCGCGGGCGAGCTGATGCAGACCAAGGCCTCTATTCCTCAGCACTTTGACGAGGTGACCATTCTGTTTGCCGACATTGTTGGCTTTACCAGCATGTCGCACCACCTGTCACCCATTAAGCTAGTTGACCTGCTCAACCAGATCTTCTCGGCTTTTGACAGTCTGGCCGAGCAGCTAGACCTAGAGAAAATTAAAACCATTGGCGATGCCTACATGGTGGCGGCGGGGCTACCCACGCCTCGGCCCGATCATGCGGAGGCGATCGCCGAGATGGCCCTAGCGATGCAGCAGGTCACCGCCTCCTTCCAGGCCGAGTCAGGAGAACCGCTGGAGATCCGCATCGGCATCAACACTGGGGTAGTGGTGGCCGGAGTGATTGGCACGAAGAAATTTATTTACGATCTCTGGGGCGATGCGGTCAATGTGGCCAGCCGCATGGAGGCCTCTAGCGAACCCGGCCAGATTCAGGTGACGGCTGCCACCTATGAGCGCCTCAAGGACAGCTATCGGTTCGAACACCGTGGCCGCATCGCCATTAAAGGGCGGGGCGAAATGGAAACCTACTGGCTGCGTGGTCATCGCCCTGAGGCCCTATTCTGCGCCCTTCGCAGGGAAAGTAGTCAACCTACAACTCCCTAAACCCCGCTTGACTCAATTCGCAGATAGGGTTCCACCAGTGTTTTCAAGCTATGGAACTCCGATCTTTCAGTGCCCAATCCTGCCTAGTTATCCCTAACAGTGCCGGGGAAATCCTTTGAAGTCGCTAGATCGACTTGACCAAAATCCCTACAGACCATTCTTTGTCGAACTAAGGCCGTGGGGACTGAGGTGGCATCGAATCTGAGCGATCCTGTACCCGCAATACAGACAGCCTCAGAAGGCTAAACCATCGCACAACAACTTAATAAGCGGGTAACGCGATTCGAACGCGCGACATTCACCTTGGCAAGGTGACGCTCTACCACTGAGCTATACCCGCATTAAAAACCAGTGTTGGAAGCAACTTCGTTTCGCTGGTTTTGACTTTATCTAGAATCTCAAAAAAGTGTGACTATGTCAACATTTTTTTGGATTTTCTTAGGCAGTCTTTGGCCCTATATGGAGTCAGCTTCGGGAACCACGACAGCTTGAGCTGCCACCGGCATCCCGGGCGCCAGGCGGGCTGAGCCATTGCCCACACCGCTGCCCATGGCCGAGTGAATCTCTCCCATCAGACTGGCCATCTCCAGAGCACTCATGGCATAGTCCCAACCGTGGTTGGCTTTGATGCCCGCCCGCTCTAGGGCCTGCTGTAGAGTATCGGTAGTGAGGACGCCAAAGATAATTGGCACACCGGTTTGGAAACCCGCCGCCGCTACGCCCTTGGCTACCTCTGCCGCCACATAGTCAAAGTGGGGCGTCGAGCCACGGATGACGGCTCCTAAGCAAATAATCGCATTGTAGCGGCCGCTAAGGGCCAGCTGCCGAGCCACCAGCGGAATTTCAAAACTGCCAGGCACCCAGGCGTAGTCAACCTGGGTGCCTTCGGGGTTAACGTCTATACCATGGCGCTTCAAGCAATCTTGGCAACCCTCCAGCAGTTTACCCGTAACTAAATCGTTGAATCGGCCTAGCACAATGGCAAACCGGGGAGACCCTGTGGAGACTAACGTGCCTTCAAAAACCGCCATAAATATTCTTATTTACACCACAAAGTAGTTGAGGCCGCCGACGACCACCACCAGAGCGCCCCAAATCACAGAGCCAAACAGGATGAGTCGTTTGGACTGATCCCAATCTTGGGGAGAGGCGTATGCCACGGGCACATACACCACCAGCACAAATGACATCAGAACCAGGGCAAACAGCGCGAGTTGAAACAGAATTACCATGGGTTTATATTTGCTCTCTCAAACACAGCAGCGGAGACGGCGGTGAACAACCTGATCAGCCCAGGCTAACAGCCACACTACCCTAACCAGTACGCTATCAGAAAGAGGCCCCGCCGGAAAGCATGGCCCTAAAAAAGGCCCGAAACCCATGGACTTAGTCCTTTGTCACACCACTGCCGATTTTGACACCCTGGGGGCTGCCGTGGGGCTGGCCCGCTTGCAGCCAGGGCGACGCATTGTGCTGACCGGGGGCTGCCATCCAACAGTGCAGCGGTTTCTGGCTCTCCACCGAGACGAGTACCCACTGATTGAGCGGCGATCGGTGGATTCTAGCCAGATTAATCGCCTCATCCTAGTCGATGCTCAGCAGCGCGATCGCTTTGGCCCAGCCGCCGACTGGATTACCCAGGCCGAACACAACCAGGTGCCGATTGAGATCTACGATCACCATCCCATCGGCACCGAGACGGTGCAGGCCCAGGAGACAACGATCGCGACTGTGGGGGCAGCCACCACCCTAGTAGTGGAGTCTCTACAGAAGGAAAAGATTGAGCCAAGTGTTGCGGAAGCCACGGTCATGGCCTTGGGCATTCATGTCGATACCGGTTCGCTGCTGTACGAAGGGGCGACGGCGCGGGATGCCTCTGCCTTGGCCTGGCTGATGGCCCACGGAGCTAGTCTCTCGGTCATTGCCGACTTTGTCGAACCGGGCCTGAGTCCTACGCTGCAGGGATTGTTGACCGAGGCCATGGCCTCCCTCCAGGTCGAAACGGTGGCAGGCCATACGCTGGCCTGGGTATTGCTGCGGGTGGATGGCTATGTGCCGGGCCTCTCTGGGCTGGCAGAGCGCCTGATTTCGCTATCCGATGCCGATGCGCTGCTATTTGGAGCCTGCTATGCCGCTAAAGAATCGGATGCCGCCAGTTTGTTAGACCCAGATTTGTCTGGCCCAGCGACAAGTCCGCAAAAACTCACGTTGATTGGCCGCGCCCGAGGCCGAATTAGCGATCGCCTCGACTGGGGCACCGTGCTGGCGGCCCAAGGGGGCGGTGGGCATGCGGCGGCGGCCTCCGCTAACCTGACAACGGCGGATGCGTTAGGGACGATGCAGGAGGTCATGGCGGTGGTGCGATCGCAGCTCCCCCGTCAGCCCACCGCCCGCGATCTGATGTCGTCGCCGGTGCGTACCATTCGCCCCGACACCACCATCCACGAGGCCCAGCGAATTTTGCTGCGCTACGGCCATTCTGGTCTGTCGGTGGTCGATGAGGGCGATCGCCTAATCGGCGTTATCTCCCGCCGCGATCTCGATCTGGCCCTTCACCACGGCTTCAGCCATGCCCCAGTCAAGGGCTATATGGCCACTACCCTCAAAACCATTACCCCCGACACCCCCCTCACCGACATCGAGCACCTGATGGTGACCTACGACATTGGTCGTCTGCCGGTGCTGCACCAGGGAGCGCTGGTGGGCATCGTCACCCGCACCGATTTGCTGCGTCATTTGCACCAGGGGCAGCCCTCTCCGTCGGTCGAACCCGCTCTCCTCGGCCCACCTGCTGCCATCACCCTACGGCAAGCCCTAGGGGCTAGTCTGTCCCCTGTCTTGCAGGGCATTTTGCAGCAAATTACCGCTGCTGCTGAGGCGCGCGGCTGGCACCTTTACCTGGTGGGCGGCGCGGTGCGAGATCTGCTGATCTGTACCGACTCAGCTTCAGCTGCCCTGCCGGATCTGGATCTGGTGGTCGATGGATTCTTTAGCGCGGCCCAGGTGGGGGCTGGGGTTGACCTGGCGACTGTGGTCAAAGAACAATTTCCAGAGGTCGACCTACAGATCCATGGACGGTTCCAAACGGCATCGCTGGTCTGGCGCAAAGAGTTAGACCATCCCCTATCCGGGCTGATGATTGATATTGCCACCGCCCGCACGGAGTTTTACCCCTACCCCGCCGCCAATCCCGAAGTCGAGGCTAGCTCCATTCAGCAAGACCTCTACCGCCGCGACTTCACGGTCAACGCTCTAGCGCTGCGGCTCACTAATCCTGGGGCCGGGCAGCTGCTGGACTATTTTGGCGGACTCATTGACCTCCGCCAGGGCATCATTCGAGTGCTGCACGCCAGCAGCTTTATTGAGGACCCAACTCGCATCTACCGGGCGGTGCGCTTTGCGGTGCGGCTGGGATTTAGCCTCGACTCCCAGACCGAGGGCTACATTCACCATGCGATCGCGAGCGGGGTCTACAGCCAAATGCAGCACCAGATGCGGCGAGCCCCAGCTCTGCAGGTGCGGCTTAAGAACGAGCTGAAATACATCCTTGAAGCGCCCTACTGGGAGTCGGCGCTGGCCCTGTTAGACCAGCTGGGGGCGCTGCGCTGTCTTCACAGCGAGCTGGCCATGACCCCAGCCCTATGGCAGCAGCTGCGACGCCTCAGCCGCTGGGCCAAGCGCTTTAGCTGGCCCGAGCTGGGGCCACCCTGGCTGCTGCGACTCCAGGGGCTGCTGGCCGCTGTACCGGCGGCGGCGCGATCGCCCCTGGCCACCCATCTACAACTGCCCGATCGCGCCATTGAGCGTCTGGGCCGCCTCGATCAGTGGGAATACCAGTGGCAAGCCCTGGTGGCCACTAAACCCACCCCCAGTCAGCTGTATGCCGCCTTCAATCAGGCTGACATGCCCACTCATTTGCTCATCAGTGCTCGGCAGCCTCGGCAGCTAGGCCCTGCCCTGTGGCGTTATCTCATGCAGTGGGTGCCCACGCCGCCCCTGATTGACGGTGACCAGCTCAAAACCCTGGGCTATCGCCCCGGTCCCAGTTTTAGACCCATGCTGGAGACCCTGTTTGCGGCTCAGCTCGACGGCGCGATCGCAACCCAGGCCGACGCGATCGCCTTTTTAGAGCATCACTATCCTCGACCCTGAGGGCTCCAAGATACAGACGCATCTCCCCCACCGGGTGAAGAAAGGGGTAGAGTGGCAAAGACAATTGACCCCATCTGCTCCTATGACCCTAGCCGTGGGCACCGCCCTGCAAAATGGCACCTACGTGATCGACGCGTGGGTGGCCGACGATGCCGTCGGCCCTGTCTATCTAGCCATGGATGTGCCCAAGGGGCAGTGGATTCAGCTGCGCGTATTGGGCAGCCGCAGTCCGGCAACCTTGCCCGATGCCTCACAGCGCCAGGCATATTATCAGTATCTCAACCAGGTCAACGGCCTTAACCAGCCATCATTTCCAGCTCGCTTGGGGGGCTTCGAAGAAGAGGGCATCTGCTATCAAACCCTGGCCAGCCCGCCGGGCACCCCCCTCGATCGCCTGGTGACTGAGGCCAGATCCCTGGCACCTCGTCCTACTGTGGCCATTATCCAACGCCTGGCAGAAGCCTTTGAGACGCTGCAACCCCTAGGCTGGACCGGATTGCGATTGACCCCTGACCAGGTGTGGTACGACTCCCAGGAGCAGACCATTACGTTTACAGGATTTGACATACCCCCGGCCATCTCCTACCCCATGGACAACGAACAGGCTGCCTCAGAAGAATCAGCCCTGGTGCGCGGCCTGACCCATCTGCTCTATTTTTTGCTGACCGGCCAGCAGGCTGGGGCTACCAACGCTCCCCTGGCGGTGGAGGTTCGTCGTCGTCATCCCGATCTGCCCACCGTTGTTGATACGGCCCTGGCGCTCGGCAGCCCCAGGCTGTTGAACGGGGCCCCTCCCAATGTGTCAGGGTCTCAAGCCACCATTACTCTGGCGGAGTGGAAAGCCCTTTTACCGCCTCTAGAACAGCTCCCCGCGCCGCCGGCACCCAGTGCTGTATCCCAGCGCTTTACCAGCGCCACTACCGTGGTAGCCCTGGGCCAGCCTGACCCCGGTGCCCAACCCCAAGCAACCATCAACTATCCGAAGCAGCTCAGCGTCCCGGCTAGCTCAGCCCAGCGTCGGCGTCCTTCGGGACTCCTGGCCCTGGTGACAACTGGGCTGGTGGCCACGGCTAGCGGCCTGGGGTTTGGCCTCTACGCCCGACTTCAGCCCGCCAGTTCTGCCAGCCAGGAGCGGCTCAATCCCAATCAGTCGTTCCCGTCCCTGCCCGACTGGAATGGCGATGACCTCTGGCAGCCCTGGGCCGATGCCCCAGCTCGGCGCGATCGCCCCGACTATAGCACCACGCCACCGCCCGGCTCGGCACCGGTACCTGACTTTACCCCTGACCCCCAAGAACCTGCTGCC
>QBLT01000211.1 GCA_003249105.1 Leptolyngbya sp.
GTCGTAGCCAACAACCCGACTCCGGTCATTGCCACCGACCCACCGGCTCTACCAGAACTGCCAGCGGAGACGGCAACGGTCGCAAATCAGCCCGCTGGGGCGATCGCAGTTCAGCCCGATGCCATTAGCCAAGAGCCACCTCCGATCGCCACGGTGCCGGTTGAGCTAGCTGGTAACGACCCCAATATCCTCACCGTACCCACCGCCCCAACCACCACCAGCCAGGGTACTGTAATCCCCCCATCGTCGAGCCCGGTGATGTTGGCCGCCGCTGGAGACTCCATTCTGTTTGGTAGTCCACTGCCCGGCAATGGCGACCAGGCGGCTCTACCCAGCGCGATTGACCCGGCTCCTGGCGATCGCCCCCTTTCCCCCGACACGCTGGTGGCGGCGGGCACGGTGCTAGAGCTGCGCTACGTGGGCGATCAGCCCCTCGACCTCAACACCAACTCCAGCCAAAACCAGGTGCTGCTGCTAGCCCACGACATTCGCGACCCTATCACCAACGGCATTGTCGCCCCGGCGGGCAGTCAGCTGATTGGGCAATTCGAACCGACCCCCGAAGGCCAGCGCTGGGTAAGCAAAATGCTAATTGCCCCCACCGGGCAGCAGGTGGATTTCGCTAGCACCACCGAGTACATGGTTGGCAACACCCAAGTCAACAGCCCACGCCTGGCCGCTGGGGCGGGGTTGGGGGCGCTAGCGCTGCTGCTGTTGACCGGCTTTAGCGGCATCGGTCTAATTGGCGGCGCTCTGGTTGGGGCCACAACCGTAGTGGGCACCTCACCCCAATACGTTGTCATTGAGCCCAACCAGGTCATTCAAGTGCAGGTGATGCAGGATATCCCCCGCGCTATTCCCATTGCCGCCGCCCCAGAAACCAGCCGCGAGTGGGGCACTGGCGGCTGGTAAGCCCAGCCCTCAACCGGAGTGTCAAAAAAGCTCAGGGCTTTCCGAAAATTCGGAAGCTCTGAGCTTTTTGCTTGAGGATTTTCAATGGGGGCCGATCGCGATCGCATTCATCTGTCCCTAGCAGGCTAAAAACAGCCCAAACGGAAACGGGCCATAGGTACCTGACAAATCACTCACCTCAGGGTCAGAAGTGTGAAAGGTAATCAGCACCCCCCGCGACGGGCCACTATAGTCGTCTAAATACCACGCGCCTTTGAGGGTGTTGAACTTGAGATAAACTGCTCCCTCCCGGGCGGGCAAATCCAGGCTGACCGAAACCCCCAGGGCTTTCAAAAATGACTCTAGGGCCTGCTGCCCCTCAGCCAGGGTTGCGGCGCAAATTCCTAGCGTTTGGTAATCAGACCAGTCGTTAAAATCGCTCAGGTCAGCCCGCACCTGGGCGGCATCGGCTTCGCTGAGGGCAGGGGGCGTGGTGAGGCAGCTAAACTGGCTGAGCCGCTGACGAGTGGCGGCGATCGCGGCGGCGGTGGGAAAAGGCAACGGGGTCATAGGGGGTTCTCTGTTATCTGTTTTGGGGGTGAATTATCCCAAAGCGGTTTGGGCTTACTAGCAGTGGGCCTCTGGCCCAGCTACCAGAGGTGCCACCATGACCTACCATGTTCGTGTATTGGACATGCCGTCGAGCGATCGTCCGCGCGAACGGCTGCTATCCTACGGGGCTAAAAGCCTCTCAACCGCCGAGCTACTGGCCATTTTGTTGGGCACGGGTCAGGGGCCAGGCAAGCTGTCAGCAGTGGGGCTAGGTCAGCTCATTCTGCAAGAGATGGGGCAAAACCAGCGCGACCCGCTCACCTCGTTAAGGGATGTGTCGGCCCACGATCTGGAGCAAATTTCCGGCGTTGGCCCAGCCAAAGCCACCACCATATTAGCCGCCATTGAGCTGGGGAAACGGGTGCTGCAAGCGATTCCGCCCGAAAAAACCGTCGTAGACGACCCCGCCATCGCCGCCGCTGCCCTCAGCCACGACCTGATGTGGCAAGCGCAGGAGCGCTTTGCCGTGGTGCTGCTCGACGTGCGCCATCGGCTGATGGGCACCAAGGTGATTACCATCGGCACCGCCACCGAAACCCTGGCTCATCCCAGAGAAATCTTCAAAACCGTGATTCGCCATGGAGCCGTGCGGTGCATCGTGGCACACAATCATCCTTCAGGCAATCTCGAACCGAGCCCAGACGATCTCTCACTAACCCGGCAGCTGTTGCAGGGGGCGCAGATTCTCGCGGTGCCGGTGCTTGATCATTTAATTATTGGCAACGGCGACTTCCGCAGCCTGCGCCAGACCACCCAGCTTTGGCAGGAAACACCCCAGGGAGCCTAGGGTTAGGTCGAACCTTCAGGGCACGCAGGCGCATAACACAGTCATGGCTGACCGCAGGATAGGCTGGACTATTCTAAGTAACTAAAAAAGAGGGTGCCGTAAGACCCGCTTTCAAACGGATTAGGCACCCTCCTGGACTACTGCCTGTGAGGACTTGCGATCGCCTAGATCGGCCCAGCAACAGGAGCTTCTAACGCTGGTGCGACGGTCGCCAGGTCAACGCTACCGTCGATAGGGCCCAGGGGCGTGGTCAACGAGGCCGTAGCAATGCCACCGCTGACATCAATCACGCCATCAATGCCAGCAAAAAAGTCGGCTCCCTGATTGGTGAAGGCCACCACGTCAAAGGTCGTCTCAAACAGCCCCAGCGGGCTTTCGATCGCAGCGTCGAGAATGCCATCGGTGAGCGTACCGGTACCGTTTAGGTCTTGAACAAACCCGGCCACGTATTCGCTAGCCAACGGCCCAATGGCGAGCTCGGTCGCGACCGGCAAGCTCAGGCCAGAGCCAACGGGCACCGAGGCCTCTAAACTAGCCAGCCCGTCGGCTAGGTTCAGCGACCCGCTCACCGCCGAAATCGGCACCGACAGATCGCCGTAAACGCCCAGGGGTACCATAATGTTGCCGCTGTTGAAGTCGACAGCACCGTTGATGTCGCCCACCAGCGGCAGTGCCATAGCGAAGGGGAACACCGCGTCCTCCTGAAAGTCGATATCGGCCACCAGCTGGCCAAAGGGCGTGGCCAGATCGAGGTTGAGATCGCCCCCAGCCACATCGACAGTGCCGCTAATGGGGCCTAGGGCGGTGGCTAAATCGAGGGTAAACGCGCCGTTGGCAAACGGTACGGTGGCATCGATGGCGTTGATGGCATCTAGCACGAAGGCGCTAGCGGCGGCAGATAGGTCGACCGGGGGCAAGGTGGCCGTTTGACTGTCGGTTGCGATCGCTGCCTCTAAAATTCCCCCGTTGAGGGTCACGGTGCCATCTGAGACAGCAGCCAGGTCGGCAAAGCCGCGCAGCGTTGTGGGGGCATCAAAGGTGCCGGTCAGAGCGGTGCCATCGGCCAGCAGCAGGTTGGCATCAAACAGGCCATCCCCCACAGAAATTTGGCCAGTAGCATCGGGCAAGGCGCTGGCGAGGTCGGCAACCAGGTCAGCAAAGTCGGGGTCGAAAGCGGTCAGCAGGGTCAGCACACTGCTGCTGCTGAAGAAGGATTCGTTAGGGATAAATTCGACGACTGCTTCTTCTTCGTTGAAAAAATCTTGGTTGGGCGACAAATCAGTAGAAGCCATAGGGAACACCCTTGCTTTCCTTAGATAAACATCAGCGACAGCCATCTGTCGCGGGCGGCGCTAAGCCACCCTATTGGTCTGCAATGCTCCGCTGGGTATTGTGCCACAGGAATTTAAGAGTGCCTAGGTAAAGTTTTGAGCGATCGCAGGGTCTCTACCTGCAACCGTTTCACACTGGGGATCACCGGCTTTACCAGCCTGGGCCGCCACAAATCGTCACGGAAAGGGGGCGATCGCCCCTTGGGCTGAGCGCCCTACCCCATGCAGCCGCGCCCAGCCGCCAAATCGATGAATCCACACCAGCACTACCGCCCAGTGCATCAGCACCACCAACCAAAGCGAGCCTGCAATCCAGTACGCGCCCATCAGCACCAGCCCTAACCAACCTGCGAGCACTAAAAAGCGAGGGTCAGAGAGGCCCGCACCAGCCCCTCGGTACAGGGTTCTATCCAGCCCGACGTGATACAGAATGAACACCACCAAGCTGACGATGCCCCACAGCAGCCAGCGATCGCCCGGCACCCCTTCCACCGGGTGGGGCAACAGCATGACGCGAAAGATTGCTTCTTCGAGCAGGGCCGGGGCAACGAAGCGGCGCAGCGCGTCTAGCCCCCAACTCAGCGGATTGACAACGGCATTTTGTTGCACCAAAAACCCACTTTTTAGCCCGAAGGGTATGGCTATCAGGCCGTAAAGGGCGATCGCCCCCAGACCTAGCAGACCCAGAGGCCAGCTCAACCCGGTGGCAAAGGCGTCCACTAAACGCTGGGCCACGCGATCTAAGACAGGAATACCGCAAAACAGCATTGTGAGACTCAAAGACGTTCCTAACCTCGCTTTATGGCCTCCGCAGCCCCTCCACGATCGCATTCACAATTACCGCATCGTTCCAGGCTGGGGGGTCTTCGCCCAGACGCACAATCACCAGCTCCTCTGACGGAATCACGTACACCCGCTGGTGGTGGCGACCATCGAGATAAAACGTGTCGGCAGCAAAGGGAGCCGACGAGGCTCGGTTGACCTGGGGGTAAGCGGCGGTGCGGGCCTTGAGCCAGATATGCAGGCCAAAGGTCGGTTCCAGGGGCGACGCTTCTAGCATTTGCTCCAGCCAGCTGGCGGGGATGATCTGGCGATCGCCTACCTTGCCCCTGTGCAGCAGCATTTGCCCCAGCCGCACCCAGTCTGGGGCAGTAGCAAAAAAGCAGCAAAAGGGTTTCGCGCTCCCCCTCGGACGGTCTAGCCAGAGAAAGCCATCTCCCGCGCCCAGCGGCTGCCAGAGGCGGCTGCTCAGGTAGTCACCAAACGATTCTCCCGCGGCCCGCTCCAGCACCAAGCTGAGCAGCTGTGAGTTGAAATTGCTGTAGTCAAACGCCGTTCCGGGAGCGCGTTCTAAAGGAATATCCAGAACGAGTTTTTGGGCATTCGAGCCGCCGTAGAGTTGCACCAGGTCAGAGCGCAACGTGTCGATCCGGTTGTCGTTGCGCAGGCCCGACTGCATGTAGAGCAGATCGGCCAGGGTGATGTCGCCCCTGGGGTCATCGGCCCATTCTGAAATGTAGGTGCCGACAGGGTCTTGAATAGAGCCGATATGACCCTCGTCGATCGCTACGCCAATCAGTAGCGCCAGCAGGGTTTTGACCATCGACATGGAGTTGACGGGGTCGCTCGCTTTGTGGCCCTGCCAGTATTGCTCGACCACGAGGCGATCGCGGTGCATCACCAGCAGCGCCACCGAATTCTGCTCCTCAGCAAAGTCCAAGGCCGTTTGCAGCGCCTCGGCAGGAATCTCCGTCGTCTTGGCCTTCGCCAGCGGTGGGGATTGAGGGCCAACACCAGGGACGAGCTGCTGGGGCTGATACCAGTTGGCCGAGGTAATGGGGGTGTCGGGGTAGGTGAGCGATCGCTTCAGCAGTCGCCAATCGACCGAAACCCGCAGCAGCCCCCCCACCGCCACCAGACCCACTACCGTCCACAGTCGGGGGTGAAGGAATGCTCTCGTCATACTGTCGTCGATGTCTGCCCTGCAATTCCAGGCTCTATTCTAGCTAGCTCGACTCAGCCATCTTCAGCCGCCAGATCCCAGGATTCTTTTTGGCTTTGTCCCAGGTCTGCCTGTCATAGAAGAACCCTGGGATCTACGCCCCCTACATGCCCATGATGCAGTAGCCAGAATCGACGTAGAGAATCTGCCCAGTCATGCCCGTCGACAGGTCGCTGCACAGAAAAGCGGCGGTGTTGCCCACTTCGGTCTGGGTCACCGTGCGGCGCAGCGGCGCAATTTCTTCAACGTGGTGAATCATATCGAGAATGCCGCCTACCGCCGACGAGGCCAGGGTGCGAATAGGGCCAGCGGAAATGCCGTTGACGCGGATATTGTTGGGGCCAAGCTCAGAGGCCAGGTAGCGCACGTTCATTTCCAGCGCCGCCTTGGCGATGCCCATGACATTGTAGTTGGGCACCACCCGCACGCCGCCCAGGTAGGTAAGGGTGACAATGCTGCCGCCCTCGGTCATTAGCGGCTTGGCCCCCCGCGCCAGGGTAATGAGCGAGTAGGCGCTGACATCAAGGGCGAGCTGAAAGCCTGCTTTAGACGTGTTGCTGAAGTCACCTGTCAGATCATCCCGGTTGGCAAAGGCCAGGCAGTGAATCAAAATATCGAGCTTGCCCCACTTCTCGCCAATGGTGCTGAAGACCTGCTCGACCTGGGCCTCGTCCTGCACGTTGCAGGGCAAAAATAGACTGGGGTGGAGGGGGTCAACCAGGTCTTTGACCTTGCCTTCCATCCGGCCCCGCTCGTCGGGCAGGTAGGTGATGCCCAGGTTGGCCCCGGCGGCGTGGAGCTGTTGGGCAATGCCCCAAGCAATGGACTTATTGTTGGCAATGCCCGTTACCAGGGCGTTTTTACCGGTCAGGTCTAGCATGGTGTCGTTACGTTTGGGCGGTGGTGATTCGCATATAGGAGTTTACGGGAATGTGGGGCCGGTGAATAGGGTATAGCCCGATAGAATAGGTAGGCTTGGCACACAGAATTCTGCGTGTTGAATTGACGGTTGCGGGGGATGCGATCTCCCAAAGGCTCTCGGCAAAGCTCTGCCTCGTCGCCCCCTTAAAAAGGGGGCAGATTAAGTGCCAAAGTCGCACTACCCCCCTTTTTTAGGGGGGCAGGGGGGATCAAACCTCGCCATCCCACAAGCTCACCTAACGTTTCGTCTCCACTACCCATGGAAGTCATCCCCGCTATTGATTTAATCGAGGGTCGCTGTGTGCGGCTGTACCAGGGCGACTATGCCCAGACCGAGGTGTTTAACGACAACCCGGTGGAGGTGGCGCGGCAGTGGGTAGACCAGGGGGCCACGCGGCTGCACCTGGTCGATCTCGATGGGGCCAAGTCGGGCAAGCCCGAGAACTGGCAGGCGATCGCAGCCATTGCCCAAGCCGTAGACATTCCCATCGAAGTGGGGGGCGGCTTGCGCGATCGCGCCCGCGTCACCGATCTATTCTCCCTAGGGGTGCGCTACGCCATCTTGGGCACCGCTGCGATCGAGAACCCCGAGTTGGTCAGCGATCTGGCTGGCGAATTTCCGGGCCAGATCATTGTTGGTATCGACGCCCGCGACGGCAAGGTAGCGACGCGCGGCTGGCTTGAAACGTCGGAGGTGGATGCGATCGCCCTGGCCCAGCAGATGGAGCAGCGCGGCGCGGCGGCAATCATCTACACCGACATTCAGCGCGATGGCACCCTGCAAGGCCCCAACATTCCGGCAATGCGAGCCATGGCCGAGGCGGTGTCGATGCCGGTGATCGCCTCCGGCGGTGTCGGTGCCCTGCGCGACCTGCTCAGCCTGCTGGCCCTAGAGAGCCAGGGCGTGACCGGCGTTATTGTGGGTCGCGCCCTATACACAGGGGATGTCAGCCTCAAAGAAGCCGTGCGGGCCGTAGGCAACGGGCGCTGGCAGGATGTGCCCCCATCCCTGGGCGATTCAGCCTTTGCTTAGCAGAGGAATCTTTGGGGGCGATTCCCGCAGGGATCGCTGCGCGAATCGCAGCTGATAAGCTTATTGCACAAGGCAAATCTAGGTATGGACTCCGGTTTACTAGCCCCTCCCTTTGCAGCCGCTGCCCTGGCAGCAGCCGACACCTCCACCCTAAAATCTAGTCTGCTAAAGCAGGTAGACGAGCGGGAGGCCGAGCCAATGGGCAAAAAAGTTCGTTTCGCCAACGAGACCCTGCTGCCGCTCTTCAACGAGTTAGAACACCGCAACCCCACCCCCGATCTAAAGCAACAAATCCCACTGTTAAAAGGAATTTGGCTGCCCGTGTGGTCTACCATTCCCTTTCAAGACATCATCCCTGGCCGGGTACACCACGAGTCCTATCAAATCTTTGACGACAATGGTTTTTACGCCAATTTAGCCCGCTACAAACCTGGCCGCAAAACCCCAATCTTGAGCTGGGTTTCTCGTTGGCTCCTCAGCTACGATTTCATGATCATGCAGAGCTACGGCATTCAAGCGCTGACTGCAGCCGATCATCCCTCTGCCCCAGGGAAAACAGGGCAAGACTATTGGGAGATTCAAAATGTCTGCATCCAGCAGATTTTGCGCGTTGGTTCGCCTTCTTTGAGCGCTGAAGCAGCTCAAGCTTGGTTTAATCAAACCGTAGCCAACTATCAAAAGAACCCTGCATCTCAGCCGCAAGCTGCCAGATCCGCGCAGGATAAAAATCGCGTCACGACAAAGCAATACGAGCAAATTGTCCAAGCTCGACCCCGCCTCGACCACCTGTACATCGATCCAGATTTTCGCCTCGTCAAAACCCAGCGAGAAAAGTCCCAGCGTCCTTCCTACACTGTAGCGCTGCGATTGCCAACCCAACCTAGTACCTGAAGGCATAAATAAGTCTACTGGTCATGAGGTCAAGGGTTTACCGGTGTAATTCCACTTGAAGGG
>QBLT01000212.1 GCA_003249105.1 Leptolyngbya sp.
AAGGCCATCAGGGCAATGTCAATGAGGTGGTGTTTAGTCCCGATGGCACCCAGATCGCCACGAGCGGGGCCGACGGTACGGTACGGCTGTGGGACTTGGCGGGCAATCAGGTGGCGGTGATGGAAGGCCATCAGGGCAATGTCAATGAGGTGGTGTTTAGTCCCGATGGCACCCAGATTGCCACGAGCGGAGAAGATAGCACGGCGCGGTTGTGGGACTTGGTGGGCAATCAGGTGGCAGTGATGGAAGGCCATCAGGGCTCTGTCTGGAAGGTGGAGTTTAGTCCCGATGGCACCCAGATCGCCATGAGCGGGGAAGACGGCACAATACGGCTGTGGGACTTGCAGGGGAATGAGGTGGCGGTGATGGAAGGCCATCAGGGCTCTGTCTGGGAGGTGGAGTTCAGTCCCGATGGCACTTATATCGCCACGGGTGGTACCGACAACACAGCGCGGCTGTGGGACTTGCAGGGGAATGAGGTGGCGGTGATGGAAGGCCATCAGGGCGATATTGATCAAGAGTTGTTCAGTCCCGATGGCACTCATATCGCCACGGGTGGATATGACGGCACGGTACGGCTGTGGGACTTGGCGGGCAATCAAGTGGCGGTGATGGAAGGCCATCAGGGCATTGTTAAGCAAGTGAAGTTCAGTCCCGATGGCACTCATCTCGCCACGTGCGGGCAAGACGGCACGGTACGGCTGTGGGACTTGGTGGGCAATCAAGTGGCGGTGATGGGCCATCAGGGTTATATCAATGAGGTGGTGTTCAGTCCCGATGGCACTCATCTCGCCACGCGCGGGTATGAGGGCACGGCGCGGCTGTGGGACTTGCAGGGGAATGAGGTGGCGGTGATGGGCCATCAGGGTTATATCAATGAGGTGGTGTTCAGTCCCGATGGCACTCATCTCGCCACGCGCGGGTATGAGGGCACGGCGCGGCTGTGGGACTTGCAGGGGAATGAGGTGGCGGTGATGGGCCATCAGGGTTATATCAATGAGGTGGTGTTCAGTCCCGATGGCACTCATCTCGCCACGCGCGGGTATGAGGGCACGGCGCGGCTGTGGGACTTGCAGGGGAATGAGGTGGCGGTGATGGAAGGCCATCAGGGCAATGTCAATCAGGTGGTGTTCAGTCCCGATGGGCTGCAGATTGCGACGCGCGGGACCGACGACACCAGTCGCATCTGGGCTTTAAATGGCCAACAGATTGCTCAATATGAAGGTTATGGAACCCTGCGTGACGACTGGCAATACATTGCGGTGATATTGCCACCTGATGGTCTGGGCAACAATGATGTGGTTAAGCTTTGGCCCGTTTACACTCTCGATCGCATTGATGAGCTATTAGCCGCCGCCTGCCAACGTCTGACCCCTTACTTAACTCAAAACCCCGATATCAGCAATGAAGACCGAGCACTATGCGGCATTCCTCCCCGTGAGGATGAGTAATTCATTCATCGTCTCGACGCTAGCGCATTGAGGCGTATCCCACAAAACAAACAGTGTGCTTCCAAACCTCTAGCTGTTCCTTTGCAACGACCTCTGGTTCCTTTGCATCAGCCTTTCATTACTCTGTAACGGCCCCCTGTTTCTTTGTACCGGCCTGCCGTTACTCTGCAACAACCTCCCTATACTCTGTATCGGCCTCGTGTTTCTTTGTACCAGCCTCTCGTCACTCTGCAACGGCCCCTTGTTCCTCTGTACTGGCCTCCCGTTACTCTGTACCAGCTTCCCGTTACTCGGCACCACTACACCCAAAGCTTCCTCTCAAGCAGCAGCGATCGCCCTCAGGGGTGGCACCCTCCGTACTGCCACCGACCCATCAAAACGCCCTTGCCGCCAGCCTTTGCGCCTGCCCCATCGACAAAAAGTCACTCCCTTTACACAACCCCTCTCAACTGGGGCCAAAACAACACAGACTATCCAACCCAAATCCGCGAAAACCCCAGTCTCGCTGGCTTACGGCGATCGCTACAGTCAAAGAGTAATTTCAATAGGGTCATCTAACCCCATGCCTCGCCAAAAACGCACCTCCAAATACCTCACCCTGGCCGAAAAACGGAACGCTGGTACCCAGTCGATTAAAAAAGACCTCGACCTGGGCAACGGTATCACCACTGCGGCCTACACCCAGGCGATCGAAGACCTGCGCCAGAAGCTCCACGACTACAACGAATCTCTTTCTCTAATCGACCAGGCCGCCAACGCTGTTCAAGACGCCGAGCAGGTTGTCCGCGACTTTTCGGAGCGCATTTTGCTCGGGGTTGCCACCAAGTACGGCAAAGACAGCAACGAGTACGAAATGGCCGGGGGTGTGCGAAAGAGCGATCGCAAACGCCCTACCCGCAAGCCCAAGCTGGCGGCGTAACGCTAAGACGATGGCTTTCTCCCTTTGGGAGATGCAAAACGAACGACTCCGCTCAGCCAACATTTCCCAAAATTTAGTGCAGCAGCAGGGGTGAGAGAAGTCGAACTTCCCTCGCCCCTGCTCGTTTGGAGACTGATTGAAAAAAGCGTCACAACAGGATCAGCGATATATCTATGCCCACAGTTTTGTACTTGCGGGGGTGGCGCTTTCATTTTTACTCAAACGAAGGAAGGGAGCCCATTCACATCCATGCCCAAAAAGGGGAGCGAGACTGTAAGTATTGGCTGGATGTAGATGCCTACGAAATTCGTGAGGCGTATACCTACAATCTGTCAGCACGCGATACTAGAGAAGTCCGTAAAATTATCTTGCAGCATTTTGATGACATCGTAGAGGCTTGGGACTCTGCTTTTGGAGGTAATCATGACTAAGCAGCATGAGGTCGAGAGCTTAGCGTTTGATGGTGACTGGATGACTTTAGGCGTAGATCAGCGAGTTTATCGACTGCCGCTAGCTCAGGTTTCAAAACGGCTACTACAGGCATCCGCAGCAGATCGCAACATCTACCGCATTGCTCCATCGGGCTATGGCATTCACTGGCCCACCTTGGACGAGGATTTGTCGATTAACGGGTTACTCAAGCTGGCTAAGGCTCAGTCACAGGCCTTGGAAACGCACTGACCAGCTGTTGTAAATTAGCCAGCAGAGACGGTCTGGCTCGCAGGCGGATGCTGCTCTAGCACCTTGGATAGGTACATACCCGTGTAGGAGCCTTGCACCTTGGCCACCTCCTCTGGCGTACCCACCGCAATCAGCTCGCCACCGCGATCGCCCCCCTCTGGCCCCAGATCCACAATCCAGTCGGCGCAGCGAATCACGTCCAGGTTGTGCTCGATCATCAACACCGAGTTGCCCTTGTCCACCAGGCGCTGCACCACATCCAGCAGCTTGTGGACGTCGTAGAAGGAGAGGCCGGTGGTGGGCTCGTCGATTAGATACAAGGTTTTGCCCGTGGAGCGGCGGGCCAGCTCCGAGGCCAGCTTCATCCGCTGGGCCTCGCCGCCGGAGAGGGTCGGGGCCGTCTGCCCCAGGCGAATGTAGCCTAGGCCCACATCCACCATGGTTTGCAGCCGGGCCTGGGCCTGGGGAATATTTTCGAAGAACCCCAGCGCCTCCTCGGCGGTCATATTCAGCACGTCGGAGATGTTCTTGCCCTTGTAGGTGACTTGCAGGGTGTCGCGGTTGTAGCGTGCCCCCTTGCACACCTCGCACTGCACGTAGACATCGGGCAAAAAGTTCATCTCAATCACGTTGACGCCCTGGCCGCCACAAGCCTCGCAGCGCCCGCCCTTGACGTTAAAGGAGAACTGCCCTGCCTTGTAGCCTCGCGCCTTGGCCTCGATGGTTTCGGTGAATAGGTTGCGGATCACGTCGAACACGCCGGTATAGGTGGCGGGGTTGGAGCGAGGGGTGCGCCCGATCGGCGACTGGTCGATGACGATCACCTTATCCAGCGCCTTCAGCCCGTCGAGCTTGTCCATGTGCTTGGGGAAGGGCACCTTGCTGCCAAAGTGGTGCTGCAGGGCAGGGTAGAGCAGCTCGTTCACCAGGGTTGATTTGCCCGAGCCCGAGACCCCGGTGATGCAGACCAGCGCCCCCAGGGGCAGCTCGACATCCAGGTTTTTGAGGTTGTTGCGGTGGGCGTTTTTGAGGATGAGCGATCGCCCATTTCCCGGCCGCCGCTCTGCCGGAGTGGGGATCGATATCCGCCCCGACAGGTAGGCCCCGGTGAGGGAATCCTTGGCGGTCATCAGGGTTTTGAGGTCGCCCTCGGCGACGATCGCCCCCCCGTGCACCCCCGCACCAGGGCCAATATCGACGAGATAATCGGCGGCGCGGATCGTATCTTCGTCGTGCTCGACCACAATGAGCGTATTGCCCAGGTCGCGCAGGCGGTGCAGGGTGTTGAGCAGGCGATCGTTGTCGCGCTGATGTAGACCAATACTGGGCTCATCCAGCACGTAGAGCACTCCGGTGAGGCCCGAGCCAATCTGGGTGGCCAGGCGAATGCGCTGGGCCTCGCCCCCCGACAGGGTCATGGCCGTGCGGTGCAGGGTCAGGTAGTCGAGGCCCACATCCATCATGAATTGAAGGCGGGCGCGAATCTCGCGCAGCACTAGTGCCCCAATTTGCAGCTGCCGGGCCGAGAGTTTGGGGGCAGTGGCCCCGTCGCCCGACTCCTCTTCGCCCACCAGCTGGCGAATGCGGCTGAGGCATTCGCGAATGGAGACGTTGGTGAGGTCGCTGATCGAGTGGGGGCCAATGCGCACCGCGTTCGACTCGGGCTTGAGCCGGGTGCCCTGGCAGACCTCGCAGGGCTGGTCGATCAGATATTTTTCGAGCTTTTGCTTGTGCAGCTCTGAGCTGCTGTCTTTGTACTGCCGATCGAGGATGGGCAGCACCCCCTCGTACTGGCGCTGATAGCCCTTGCGATCGCGGTAGCGGGAGTCTGACTCTATATATATTTTCTCGTCGCTGCCGTGGAGCACGATGTGTTGCTGCTCGGGGGTGAGCTGATCCCACCGGCTTTGGATCTCAAAGCCAAAGGCCTGGCCGACGCTGTAGAGCAGCGAGAAGTAGTAGGTGTTGTCTTTCTCTGACCAGGGGGCGATCGCCGCGTAGACCGGCAGGACCGGGTCGGGCACCACCAGCTCGGCCGAAAACGTTCGCAGGCTGCCCAACCCGTGGCAGTGGGGGCAGGCCCCGTAGGGCGAGTTAAAGGAGAATAGCCGGGGCGACAGCTCCTCCATCACCGCGCCGTGCTCAGGGCAGGCAAAGTTTTCGGAGAACACCAGCTCCTTGGGCTGGCCGTAGCTGCCTTCCTCCTCGGCTGCCTGGGGCAGGCGATCCGTCAAAGAAACCACGTTGCTGCTCGGCTCGGTGGCGGTGGTCTCCTGGGGCTTCTCCGCCAGAATGTCGATCACCGCGATCCCCTCCGAGCGCTTCAGACAAGTGCGCAAGGAATCTGCCAGGCGATCCTCCATGCCCTCTTTCTTCACCAGGCGGTCCACCACCACCTCAATGTGGTGACTGTAGTTTTTGTCCAGCTCAATGTTGTCGGTCAGTTCGCGCAGTTCGCCGTTGACCCGCACCCGCACAAACCCCTCAGAGGCCAGGCTAGAGAGCAGCTTTTTGTGGGTGCCCTTTTTGCCCCGCACCACGGGAGCGAGAATCTGAAAGCGGGTGCGATCGGGCAGGGCCATCACCCGATCGATCATCTGGTCGATGGATTGGGGAGAGATGCTGCGATCGCAGATCGGGCAGTGGGGATCGCCCGCCCGTCCGTAAAGCAGGCGCAGGTAGTCGTAGATTTCCGTCACCGTGCCCACCGTGGAGCGGGGGTTGTGGGAAGTCGATTTCTGGTCGATGGAGATCGCCGGGCTCAATCCCTCGATCGCATCCACATCAGGCTTATCCACCTGACCGAGAAACTGGCGAGCGTAGGCGCTGAGGGATTCTACATAGCGACGCTGCCCCTCGGCAAAAATCGTGTCAAAGGCCAGCGACGACTTGCCTGAACCCGACACCCCCGTAAACACAATCAGCTGGTTGCGAGGAATCTCCAGATCCAAATTCTTCAGATTGTGCTGGCGTGCCCCGCGAATGCGAATTACGTTGTCGTCGATGGCGGCGTGGTGATGGGCGAGGCCGGTGTGCTGGTTGCCATTGGTGGACGCTCGGCCTTTGGAGGCGGCGGTTTTCTTAGCGGAAGCGTCCGATTTGGGCATGTGGAGGGGACTTAGTGAAAACGCTTTATCAATTTAACATTTATAAACACTTGTCAAGGTCATCACCGAGAATAGGGGTATGGCCCCCCCAGAGGCAGAAGCCGTCAACCGTCCAGCCACGATTAGCACCCCTAACTCTACTGTGCTCCCCTTCCCAAATTGAGCAACCTTGGGGCTGACGCTTCTTTAAAAACAGCCCTTAGGGTGGTTGAGGTTTACTCTCCCAATTGGATCAATCTGTCGGCGCATTGGAGTCAGGTTACCGACGTAGCAGTGGCCCCTCCGCTTAGAACACGAATTACTGCCACTGATAAAAACTGGGGCGGCGCACTGGCGTACAGCCATCGGTATGTATGGAGTTTTGCAAAAAGTTCTAACTGATCTGGCGACGGCTATATCGGCGACTAGTAGTGCGGCGTTTGGACCCAGATTGCCCTAGAGTCGATGAGGGTGGTTGACATCGACAACCTATTGCCTAAGGGGGCTAGGGAGAATAGCGATCGCACTTTTCAACCGTACGTAGCTAATTCAAGGTGCCTTTGGGGTTACCGTACCGCGACAAACCGTTCTTGAGCCATAGTTCGCAGTCGCTGAATATCCTCTCGACGGGTAACCGAGAGGGGGATGGTGCGTTTGATCTCTTCGAGCAGCAGAGTAGTGTCGGCGGGGCGATTTTCGTAGAGGGCTTTGTAGTGGGCGGTGATGATGGCCTGCTCAATTTCGGCTCCGCTGAAGCCCTCGGTGGCAATCACCAACTCGTCGAGATCAAATCTCTCGGTGCCCTGCTGCCGCCGACTCAGATGAATGTGCAGGATGGCGTGGCGTTCATCAGCCTCGGGCAGGTCGACAAAGAAGATTTCGTCAAAGCGACCTTTGCGCAGCAGTTCTGGCGGAATGGCTGAGAGGTCGTTGGCGGTGGCCACCACAAAAATTTCCTGGGATTTTTCTTGCAGCCAGGTGAGAAAGTAGCCGAACAGGCGACGGCTCAGCCCACCATCGGCTTCGCTGCTGGTTTGACCCATACTCTTTTCGATCTCGTCGATCCACAGAATGCAGGGGGCCATGGTCTCGGCCAGGGTGACGGCGCGGCGGAAGTTTTTGTCAGACTCACCGATGTACTTGTCGTAGAGGCGGCCAGCATCGAGTTTGAGCAGGGGCAAGCTCCACTGGCGGGCGATGGTTTTAGCGGCCAGCGACTTACCGCAGCCCTGAATGCCCACAATCAAAATGCCTTTAGGAGCGGGTAGATTGTACTGACGAGCCTGGGGCGTGAAGCCCACTTTGGCGTAGGCGAGCCAACGCTTGAGACCCTCAAATCCGCCCAGCTCAGCTAGGTTGGTTTCGGGGGGAAAGTAGTCGAGCAGGCCCTCTTCGTGAATGACTCGGGCCTTGCGCTCTAGGACCCATTTCACATCGCTGACGTCAAGCTTGCTGTCGTGCCGAGCCGCGTAGGATACGACTTTTCGAGCTTGGTGCAGGGTCATGCCCTGAAGTGCTGACACCAGCGCGCGCACATCGTCTGGATTTAGGTTAATTGCAACTTGACCTTTGAGGCTTTTCACCGCCTCGGAAACAGCTTTGTAAAGCTCTTCAGGTCCGGGCAGTTTGATATCTAAATAGACGGCATTCTGGGCGATGGTGGGCGGTAGAGCATGGCCGCTGCCGCTGAGAACCAGGGTTGAGCTGTTGAGAGAAAACTGCTGGGAAACTTCTCGAAACTGACGGGCAACTACCGGATCTTTAAGGTGTTCGGCAAAGTCTTTGAGCCAAAAGATGGCTTTGAAACTCATGTCTTGAATGTGGCGCAGCATGTCAACGGGGTCGGTGGTTTTGGGCAGGGCCTGGCCGCGCTTGGTGCCGGGGGGCGCATACTCATTTTGCCAGCGGTTGTCAGGGCTGTCGGGCGATCGCATCAACCCCTGGGCAACGCTCCACTCAAATATGGCCATCTGCATATCGGCGCAGGCGGCGCTGATTAACCCCTGCACGCGCTCCTCTTCAACCGTGTCAATGACTACGACTGGGTGAAAGGACATCACCAGGGTTTGAAAGTGCTGGACACTGGCTTTAAATGACATGGCTGCCTAAGGTAGTGCTAGGGCTAAGGTGCCCGCTTCTGCCTACAGTTGCTGCACGGCAGATTATGAAGGCTGAGGCGATTCGCGCAGCCTTCGGGCTCCGACTCGGAACGAGTATCCCTTCGGGAATCGCCCTAGGTCGTGTCATCAATTTAGGCTACGCTCTCGAATCTAAGTAGGCAGTTGAGATTAAATGTAAGATAGCAGGGTAGCCAGAGTGCCCTCAA
>QBLT01000213.1 GCA_003249105.1 Leptolyngbya sp.
CCTCAATGGAACTACACCGCCGTCCCAGAAGTTCAGGTTATTTAATCCACGTTCCGTAGGGTGACTTGGGTTTGCGATCGCCCCAATCCCCCTAGTCATTGAGGACGATTCGCCCCTTGAGATGTTCCTGTCGCTTTTGAGCCGCTGTCACCCATGGAATCTACCGCTGAGTATACCTGTGCCTTTTGTGGCGAGACCAGCACCACCTTTATCGATCTCTCGGCGGGGCTCACCCAGTCTTACATCGAAGACTGCCAGGTCTGCTGCCGCCCCAATCAGTTTTACGTCACGGTGGATGATGTTTCGCTGACGATCGACATTGCCACCGACTATGTTGAGTAAGCGCGATCGCCACAGTTTGAGACACTTCTGTGTTAAGTAAACAGTCCGTTGCCACCGCTTTTTAAGCTGAAAACAGCTTCCCTGGGCAAGGGCTTAGGGGGCCTCGTTTTTGCTGCCCTGGATGGCAAGCATCGACTGGCGCGGTCGAGAAATGCCTTTGCTGAGCAACAGGGCTTCGATTTGCTGGAGCAGTTCAAAATCGGCTGCGGGCAAAGCGGCGTTGGCTTCAGAGGCTGGGTCAAGGTGCAAGAAATCAAACGCCCCTAAAAACTGCTCTGGGGTAGCGGCAATGGGGGCCGCTAAATGGGCCGGAATAATGCGCTCAAACGGCCAGGTGGCGACGGTTTTTGCCCAGTCTAAAACGGCTTCTGGGCCCCGATTAAAAATCAAGGTTTTGAGAATGGGAGCGACCTGGAGCTGCCCGCCATGGTGCAGCGCCTCAAAGGATTTGGGCCAGTCAGATCGCCAGCGAAAGGGGTAGAGGCCGAAGTAGTGCCGGCGCGATCGCGCCGGGGCCTGCTTCGCCTCTTGCCACATTTCCCCTGTAGTGGCCACATCTAGAGTGCTGGGGCGAAAGTAAAAGGCAAACAGAGCAATGCGCTGCCAACCCTTGCGGCGGTTCTCGGGGGTATCGACGATCGCATCGGTAGCGCTATCTCTAGCGTGAAACAGCAGCGGAAACGGGTCGATCTGCACGATCGCAGGCGGTTCCGCTGGGATGGCCACGATCGCATCGGTCAGCAGCAGTGTGCGGCTGGCCCGGTGGTAGCAGGCGGTCTCGCCAAACGGCCCCAGCCCTAGGTCAATGGGGGGCAACAGGGCGTAGTCAACCTGGTCGGCAAAGGGGGCCTGGGCGCTATCGGCAGGGAGAATGTGGGTGCGATCGCGCGGTAGCCCTAGCCACGGCAGCGGCAAATTAAGCGGGAAGCTCCACTGGTTCGGCGTTACATACACCTGGGCCTGGGGAAACTGACGGGCAAAGGGACCGACAAACACCTTGTGCTCAATGCCTGTCACGGTAGACATGACAATGTATTGCACCGGGCCGTAGCGCTCTTCTAGCTCACGCACTAGAGCCACGCATTCCGGCGTGGGGGCCACTGGGGAATACACCAGCAGCCCGATCGGTTCCAGCCGCACCACCGTCATGCGAATCGGCACGACCACGTAGAAAATGCCCTGGAACTGCTCAAAGGTCCACACCTGGTCTTTGACCACCTCCACCCGCTGGGTCGGTCGCTGACCGTAGGGGTAGAGGGGCACAATTGGCCAAAAGGGCCAGGCGCGGGCGCGGCGGGTAGAGGAGACAGAGGTAACAGCTGACATAGGGGCTCGGCGGCAATCCCTAAAGGGAATCAATCGTAGTCATAGCCTACTAAAGATCGGGGATTCAGGGGAATTGCCGCCGATTCTCAGGGCGCTATCAGCGTTGCCCAGGGGAGATACGTTAAGTTAACTATAGCGATGGCCAATGCGCTTAGGAGACAACTTACTGCCACTGGCAAACTTGGGGCGGCGCACTGGTGTATAGCTATCGCCCCAACGAGTTATGCAGACTGTCCTAATTGATTTGGCGATGGCTATGAAACAATGTTCCGACCACGGCATGCTTGGCGATCGCCAGTCCTTACACCCTATCGTTACTCTGCCATGAAGCGACGCAAGCTACTGGAAGCGGGCACCGCCGTTGTCGGCGGCACCTGGCTGTTGAACAATTTCACCGCTGAAGTCTTCTCTAATCAACTGGATACTATGGCTACTACCAACGAACAATTTACCGTCAACAAAACCGACCAAGAATGGCGTGACCAGCTCACCCCCGAGCAGTTTCGCGTGCTGCGTCAGCACGGCACCGAGCGAGCCGGTTCTAGCCCTCTAGATAAGGTCTACGAGCCCGGCACCTACAACTGCTCGGGCTGCGGCACGCCCCTGTTTACCTCTGACACCAAGTTCAACAGCGGCACCGGCTGGCCCAGCTTCTACGTGCCCATTGAGGGGGCGATCGCCACTACCACCGATCGCTCCTTTTTCATGACGCGGGTCGAAGTCCACTGCGCCACCTGCGGCGGTCACCTGGGCCATGTCTTCCCCGATGGGCCTGCCCCCACCGGCCAGCGC
Source organism: Leptolyngbya sp. (assembly GCA_003249105.1). Classification (GTDB taxonomy): domain Bacteria; phylum Cyanobacteriota; class Cyanobacteriia; order Phormidesmidales; family Phormidesmidaceae; genus Nodosilinea. Next base: position 2,461 of record QBLT01000213.1, read on the forward strand.
TACTGCATGAATGGGGTTTCCTTAGAGTTTGTGCCTAAGTCGGCCTAGACCTTGCCGAGGCTGACCTCTGCCCCCGTTGTGGCCTTAGCCGCAGCGGGGGCTTGCTGTTGCAAATCCTGTAACCCAAACAGTCGCTCCGCTTGGCTTTTCTAAGATGGAGCAACAGTGACAAGAGAATGCTATGAGAACACAAACAGGTTCATCGCGGTGGATGGGGCTGGCGGCTAGCCTCGGTCTATTAGTCGCCGGTGGAGCCGCGATTTCAACGCTTACCCAGGCCCAACCAAGCCTGGCCCAAACCGCTAAAGCCTCGGCTCTGCCGGAGGTGTGGCAACCCGCTAGCGAAGCGGATGAAGCCCTGATCTGGCGCTTTGTGCTGCAAAGCCCTATGGGGGTAGCTGCGCTTAACCAGCTGGCCATTGAAGGCTTCATCAGCCCCGTTTGCGAAAAGACACTGTACACCCACGCGACCTACGAGTCGTTCCAAACGCTGTTGCGGGTGCAGTGCCCTACACCGGGCGGCGTCTCTGCTGCCCGCGCCTACGACGAAATGCGCATTACCTTTAACCGCTTTGAAGACACCATCGACACCTTTGCGGTCGAGCGGGTCTACATCGACTGAACCCCTGGGCTCTAGTCACCTGGCGGCGCGGTAGATTGCACTCAGCCAAGGCGACTCTGCGAGCCTGCCCGGTGAGGCTCTGGCGCACCGATTCAGCGCCTTCCCATCACCCGCTGGCCCTGGCTGCAACCGGGTTTATTTGCCTTGGGAACCATACTCAGGCTAGAGCCTACCGACTGCCTGCCCTTTCTAAACTGAGAGCATTGCCGGATCGGTGTGGTCTCAGCACGGCTACCGCTGATGGGCAATGCCTTATTTGTCCGACTCGAACCCTCAATGGCCCTCAATGGTCACCATTCCTGTCGATACTGTAGATTCCGAGTTGGCGTTGACTGCGGTAGCTATTCAGGAACCCGCCCAGGCGGCTCGCTCGGCTGGGCTGCGCTACGTCTGCGACGATCGCCCCGGCTGGGGCAGGCGGCGCAGCGGCAAGGGCTTCACTTATTTTGACGAGAGGGGCGATCGCATCTCAGACCCCGACCAGCTGAAGCGCATTAAGGCCCTGGTGATTCCCCCCGCTTGGGAAACGGTGTGGATCTGCCCCTTCGCCAATGGTCATCTGCTGGCCACCGGTCGCGACGCCAAAGGCCGCAAGCAGTACCGCTACCATCCCGACTGGCGCACCGTGCGCAACCAGACCAAGTTCGATCGGCTGATTCCCTTTGCCTACGCCCGCCCGCTCATTCGCGAGGCCACCGATCGCGACCTGCGCCAGCGGGGTCTATCCCGCGAAAAGCTGCTGGCAGTCGTCGTGCAACTGCTCGATGCCACCGTGATTCGCATTGGCAACGAGGAGTATCGAGAGCAAAACCAATCCTTCGGGCTGACCACCCTAGAGGAACAGCATGTGGAGGTGGGAACGAGCAAAATTCGCTTTCACTTCGTCGGCAAAAGCGGCGTAGAGCACGAGATCGAATTGAGCGATCGCCGCCTGGCCCGCGCGATCAAGCTTTGCCAAGACCTCCCCGGTCAACAGCTGTTTCAGTACCTAGACGATGAAGGGCAACCCCAGGCGATCAATTCCGACGATGTCAACCGCTATCTGCAAACTATTACCGGCGAAGTCTTCACCTCCAAAGACTTTCGCACCTGGGCTGGCACCGTCTACACCGCCCAGATTCTCAACGACCTGGGGGAACCTACCTCCAAAACCCAGGCTCAAGCCAACATTCGCGAAGCCATTAAAGGGGCAGCGCAGCACCTGGGCAACCGGGTGGCCACCTGCCGCAAGTTTTACGTGCATCCCACGGTAACCCAGGCCTATGAGGAGGGCTGGCTGCTAGAGGTGTGGCAAGCAGCGGCAGAGGCTCCCTGCGATCTCGATTTAACGGCTGAAGAAAAAGCTCTGGTGGCGGTGCTAAGACATAGCCAACAACAAGAATAAAAGGGGAGGTTAGAGAACGGGGTCTTGAGAGCCCCCTTTTTAGGGGGCGGCATAGCGGGGGATCTTTACTCTACGGCGTGGTAGAGATCCCCCTGCCCCCCTTAAAAAGGGGGGTGAGAGGTTCTAGATTATCCGCTGCAAAACCATCAGCGATCGCGCCACCACCGGCACAATTTTGTCACCTGTAACAATGCGCTCTTCGCTAACAAAGCGAGGTTCCGTCGTATCGATCACCACTGACCACTCATAGGGTTGAAACAGCTCAGCTAGCTTGAAATCAATGGTCTCGTAGTGGGCGTTGAAAAACATCAAAAAGTCGTTGTCGCTAATCCGCTCTCCCTGCTTGCCGGGGCTAGGAATCTTGTCGCCGTTAAGAAAGACTGCAATCGACTTAATGTAGCCGATTTCCCACTGCTCCTGGGTCATTTCGTCGCCGTCGGGATTGTGCCAGCTAATATCGGTCACTCCAGAGCCGTGAATGGCCTGCCCCTGGAACCACTTACGGCGGCGAAACACCGGGTGCTGCCGCCGAAAGAAAATCAGCTCTCGGCAAAAATTGATCAGGTCTTCATTCCCCTCGGGTAGATCCCAGTCAAACCAGGAAACTTCATTGTCCTGGCAGTAGCCATTGTTGTTGCCCCGCTGGGTGCGGCCCATTTCGTCGCCCCCCAGCAGCATGGGCACCCCCTGCGAGAGCATTAGGGTCGTTAAAAAGTTGCGGCGCTGCTGCTCTCTCAGCTGCAAGACCTCCGGGTCGTCGGTGGGGCCTTCTACCCCGCAGTTCCAGGATGAGTTGTTGCTTTCTCCGTCCTGACTGTTTTCGCCGTTGGCTTCGTTGTGCTTGTCGTTATAGCTCACCAGGTCGTTGAGCGTGAAACCGTCGTGGGCGGTGATGAAGTTAATGCTGGCGTTGGGCTGCCGTCCATTCATCTGAAAATAGAGGTCAGGGCTACCGGTGAGGCGGTAGGCAAACTCGCCCAGGGTTTCATCCTGGCCGCGCCAAAAGTCGCGCACGGTGTCGCGGTAAATGCCGTTCCACTCCGACCAGTTGACCGGAAAGTTGCCGACCTGGTAGCCGCCCATGCCCACATCCCAGGGCTCAGCAATCAGCTTTACTCCAGCCAGCAGCGGGTCTTGGTGAATCAGGTCAAAAAAGGCCGACAGGCGATCGACGTCATACAGTTCTCGGGCCAGGGCCGACGCCAGATCAAACCGGAAGCCGTCGATGTGCATTTCGCCCACCCAGTAGCGCAAGCTATCCATAATTAGCTTCAGCACCTGGGGGCTGCGCATGTGGAGTGAGTTGCCGCAGCCGGTGAAGTCCATGTAGTAGCGTGGGTCATCTTCCATCAGGCGGTAGTAGCTGACATTGTCAACGCCGCGCAGTGATAGGGTTGGCCCCATGTGGTTGCCTTCCCCGGTGTGGTTGTAAACGACATCGAGAATCACCTCAATACCCGCTTGGTGAAGGGCTTTGACCATCTCCTTAAATTCCTGCACCTGCTCTCCCAAAATGCCGCTGGAGCTGTAGCCGGAGAAGGGTGCAAAAAAGTTAAGTGAATCGTAGCCCCAGTAGTTTTTCAGCCCTTTGTCAACCAGGTGGCCGGGGTTGGAGAGATAGTGGTGAATCGGCATCAGCTCTACGGCACTGATGCCGAGCCGCTGCAAGTGCTCAATGGCGACGGGGTGGGCCATGCCCGCGTAGGTGCCCCGCAGTTCCTCAGGGATGTCGGGATGCTGTTTGGTAAAGCCTTTGACATGCACCTCGTAGATGATGGTTTCGTGCCAGGGGGTGCGCAGCAGGGTGTCGTCTTCCCAGTCAAAGGTTTCGTCAATGACAACCGATTTGGGCATGAGAGTGGCGCTGTCGAGATCGGAAAAGGAAAGGTCTTCGTCAGGGCTTTCCCAGTCGTAGCCAAAGATCTCAGGCCCACTGCCCACTTCCCCCGAAATCGCCTTGGCGTAGGGGTCGATCAGCAGTTTGTTGGGGTTGAAGCGGTGCCCTTCGTGGGGGGCGTAGGGGCCATGCACCCGGTAGCCATACTCTTGGCCGGGGCCGATGCCGGGCAAGTAGCCGTGCCAAACAAAGTTGCTGACTTCAGTTAGGGGAACGCGGGTTTCTTTGCCGTCTCGATCAAAAAGGCAAAGCTCAACTGCGGTTGCATGCTCGGAAAATAACGCGAAGTTGGTGCCTTTGCGGTCCCAATGGGCACCTAAGGGATAAACGTCGCCGGGCCAAACTGCAACATGCATAGAGGGAGTAATTGGGTTATAGAGGGATACAAGGCGATCGGCTACCCAGGTTTTGCTAAAGCCGTCAGCTAAAAACCGACCGCTCTAGGCAACAGACCTGGGTAACCCGACCAAAACACTAGACCGAGTGCAAATCAGGGAATGCCTCAGGACACAGGTTTCTAAGCAAAATAAAGCGACCCTTCCTCACTACTATTCGAGAGAGTCAAGGCCGTTTTGTATCAGCTTTTTAACTTTGTCCGAAGATTCTCAGACCTTAGCAAAATCTTTTCTGCTCAGAATCTATCTAGGGAAAGACCACAAACTCGCGATCGCGCCCTATTGAGCCTCACCTTTGGCCTACTGGTTTGCTCTGGGGGTTTTGCTGCACCACCTGGCCCCTACAACTGAAAGGGGATGGCTAACTCACATCAGCCATCCCCCGCTTGTATTTTTAGGATCACCGTTTGTTTAGGCGGCTATGTCAGTGGCTTTGGAGCGGCGTTTGCCCATGGCTTTGAAGCGTTCGCCCAGCTGGTCGGCTACGCTCTTGAGGCCGGGGGAGTGGCGGGCGGCGGTTTTAACGTAGTCGTAGACTAGCAGGCTACCGGTCATCGACTCGCTGCCCACGGCGAGCAGGGTGTCGTCGACGGTTTCGGTGAGCTGCTCTAGCAGGCCCAGCACTTCGCTGAGGGCGACGGTGAGCTGGTAGTCGCGGGTAAACTCGGCAATATCAAACTTGCCGGGCACAATGTCGGGATTATTTTGGGTGGCGTTAACGCTGTTGCGGACAAAGGCGAGGCTTTTGTCGCCCATTTTGAAGCGCTTGCGGCGTTCGTCGGGGGTGAGGTGGATGAGAAAGGGCAGGTGGGTGTGGATGGCAGCGATCGCCCCTTTGATCTCGGCCATGGCCTGGTCTGACACGGTGGCACTGATGTTGTCGTACGGCATACCCTGATGTCTCCTTGTTTTTAGATGCGAAGCTTTGCCTGACCGGGCAGAGCAGTTGCACTGCTGCTCGGTCATAGGGGAAAGATGCCCTGCGATCGGTGGGAGAGAGCGAGGTGTGCTTAAATGCTGGGGCAATTCAGCCATTAGGCGGACAAACCCCCCTTTTTAAGGGGGGCAGGGGGGATCTCTACCACGCCGCAGAGCGAAGATCCCCCGCTGCGCGGCCCCCTTAAAAAGGGGGCTCTTAAGGCCTCCTGTTGTTACCCCCCTTTTTAAGGGGGGCAGGGGGGGATCCCTACCACGCCGCAGAGTGCAGATCCCTCCGCTGCGCGGCCCCCTTAAATAAAGGGGGCTCTTAAGACCTCGTTTCATAACCGCCTTTTTTAAGGGAGACAGGGGGAATCAAAACCCATACCTAGAGCAATCAGTCACAATGAGGCTGTCAATAGCGCAGGTAGAGATCCCCCCTTGATCCCCCCTTAAAAAGGGGGGTGGTGTTTCCCTTAAAAAAGGGACGGTGTCTATCGTTAAGGTTTGGGGCAAAATGCTTGGGCTTTGGGGATCTGTCGCTAAGGTTTGAGAAAAGAATAAAGAGCCTCCGCCCCTTCTGCCTCTGCTGCCCCATGCCCACCACCGCCGATGGTCTCCGCGCCTTTGTCGATTTCGTCACCACCCACCTCAAGGGCGACGAAAAGAGCGAAGCCCAAACCTTTTTAGAGTGTTCCAAGCAAATAATCATCCATTAGTCTAGAGAGACCTATCTTGTTTTCGAGCTCAGATCATGGATGTTGCCCCT
>QBLT01000214.1 GCA_003249105.1 Leptolyngbya sp.
AACTGTTCACTGGGCTTCGGGGGTAACTCCATGCAGGCTCTCCTGATTCACTGCTACACAGGCTAGCATGGCGAAAATCGGTAATTTAATTCTCGGAAATCACCTAAGCTCGTCGGCTGAAAAATGAGGTTCAAGATGGAGGGGTCTAGGCATTCCACAATCCTACACTATTCCGGAGGTATACAAGTCGGATTTGGTATTAGGTCTACCTACTTACTTTTCTCATAAGACTTCGCTCAGCCAGTCTGATTTTAGGAACGTTTACGTTTTTTTGAATCAGATATTCTAATGATCAATCCGGTATGGATTGCCTGGGAGGCTGCAAGGAAAATATTAATGCTTCAGGAAATCTTCGGGTTGACTTTTTAAGTACTCGAAAGTAGGTTCCAAATAGCGCCAGTGACAACACTAAATAAATTGCAGCATAGGTGATGCTAAGCGACACCAAGATTAGAACGGGTATAAATGTTGTCGCTAGAGCAAAAACCAAAAGAAAGGCAGTTAAAGTAGATCGGTAGCTTTGCAGAAGTTTTGTTTCTTTTTCCAGGTTAAGGCCAAAAACCCCTGACCCTTCGATCGCACTCAGCTCTTTTCTAATTTCTTCTTCGTAGCTCTGAAGATTATCTACAAAAAAGATAATAAAAGACTGCTTAATCAGATTCCAAAATCCAATGATGGCAATGATCAGCAGCAGGCAGAGAAAGCTTAAAAATAGCAGCCCGCTGGCATCAAACTCGGGCTTTGCCAGCACAATAAAATCGACGATGGGTTTCCAAAGCGCGATCGTGGCCCCAATCACGCCCATCAGCTTGAGATATTCAAAGCGCCTTTGAATATACTCTTCTGCCTGCTGGCTGAGCCGCACATACTCTTTGTAGAGATAGTACAATCGCTGTTCAGGAGACATGGGCGCAGGCCAATAGCTTAACTGTATTCAATATTGCCCATAGACAGGCCCGCCCGTCGTTGGCACAACAAATAGTTGTGGGATCAAACCGCTCCTGAGAAAGGTCGGGATGGTGAGCAGCGCGAATGAGGTTAACCGCTCACCAAGGCTTCGACAAACTCGTAGCTGGAGAAAGGTCGCAGGTCTTCGATGCCTTCCCCGGCTCCAATAAAGCGAATCGGCAGGCCCAGCTGCTCGACCACTGCCAAGGCGACGCCGCCTTTGGCGGTGCCGTCGAGCTTGGTGAGCACCACGCCGCTAAGGTTAGCGGCTTCGGCAAAGACTTCTGCCTGGCGCAGGCCGTTTTGGCCCAGGGTGGCATCGAGCACCAGCAGCGCTTCGACGTGGGCATCGGGGGCTTTTTTGTCGACGATGCGGCGAATTTTAGCCAGCTCGTCCATCAGGTTCTTTTTGTTTTGCAGTCGGCCAGCGGTGTCAACCAGCAATAGCTCGATATTGCGAGACTGGGAGGCGGCGATCGCGTCATACACCACCGCTGCCGGGTCAGTGTTCTGCCCTGGGTTAGCGATCACCTCCACATCGCTGCGGGCACCCCAAGTTTTGACCTGCTCAACGGCGGCGGCGCGGAAGGTGTCGGCGGCAGCAATCAGGGTGTTGTAGCCCGACTTTTTGGCGATGTGGGCCAGCTTGCCGATGGTGGTGGTTTTGCCCGCGCCGTTGACCCCGGTCATCAGCCAGATGTTGAAGCTGCCCTTTTCGGGAGTAAACGCCAGGTTGTGGGAGTCGGCCAGGGGCGCATCGAGCATGTCCCGCAGAATAGATTTGAGGTAGGCGATCGCCTGATCGGGCGGCAGCACTTGCTCACGCATGCGGGCTTGCAGGGCCGCAATCACTTTGTCGGTGGCGGCGACCCCCACATCGGCTTGCAGCAGCAGGGCCTCGATTTCCATCACCGCGTCGTCGTTGAGCGGCCCCTGGCCGACGATCGCCTTGAGCTGGTTGACCAGGCTGAGGCGGGTTTTATTGAGCCCCTGGCGCAGCTTGTTGAGCCAGGTGATCTCTTCGGCAGAGATGTCGTCGGGGCGGCGACCCTGGGCAGCAAGAACTTCCGCCGACCAGAGAAAGGCTTCGTCGAGGTCAATATCGGGGAGAACAGGGGCGGGCGGTGCAGCGACGGAGGCCACGGGGGCAGGCTCGGGCTCGGGTTCTGCGATCGCCGTTGCCTCCAACTGGGCCAGACGTTCTAAGCGTTCTTCCTCCGCCTGCGCCCAGAAGGGCCGAGGGGCGGCGGGTTCAGGTTTGGGCTCGAGTTCAGCCTCCACCGCTGCTGGTTCCACGGCGGGGACTTCAGCTTCGGTTGCGGGTTCGACGACAGAGGCTTCTACGCCAGATTCGACGGTTTCTAAGGATTCTGAAATGGCCGAATCTGATTCAGCTGCCGATGTTTCCGCTGGTTCTGCGATCTCAGTCTCAACGGCTGACTCGCCAGCCGCAGGCTCTTCAATGGCTTCAGTCTCTGTCTCTGTCACCGCAGCGACAGTCTCCTCCACCGCTTCGGCGGGCGCTGCCTCGGCAACCGCATCTTCGGTTTTGGCCTCGGCCTGCTGTTTCTGAATGTTTTGGTAGGCCGCCTTGGCCCACTTCAGGTAGTCTTCTGACGATAGCTGCGGGGTGGTCGGGGTCGGGGCTTGAGCTGGTTCTGGGGCTTTAGCCTCAGCCTGTTTAGCATCAGCATCGGCGCTGTCAGACTTGTCGAAACCGCGCTGAAACCAATTGAACCCAGCCATATCAGAGCTACCTTGGACGTTGTTACTGTTGTTAATAGTATCGTTCTCAGGGCAAACCACGGGTACGTTCATCCACACCCGAGCCGAGCTTAGAGCCCCAGGCAGAATGGACAGAATTAGCAGGCTCCAGCTAGCTCAGCCCGCTGCTAACCCCCTACCCATTCACCCCATACCCCTCTACCCGTCACTCTTTACACCACGGGACTGTCGGCCTCGACTTCCACCTCACCCTCATCCCCACGGTTCACCACCCGGCGCAGCACGCCGTTGATGAAGCGATAGCCGTCATCGTCGCTGTAGCGCTTGGCCAGTTCTACCGCCTCGTTGATGGCCACCCGGTCGGGGGTGCCCAGGTAGTTCATTTCGACTACGGCCAGGCGCAAAATGTCGCGATCGATGCGGGGCAGGCGCTTCAGGTTCCAGGCCACCATGGCTTCGTCGAGAATGCTATCGACCTGGGTCTGGTACTTAGCGGTGTTGGTGAGCAGTTCTAGGGCAAAGGCTTCGATCTCAGACTGGTTGCTGAGGCGAATGAACTCGGGCAGCTCTACCGCGTGGGCCAGGCGGTTGATGGCGGTCTGGGTGAGGGCGATCGCGTCTTCGACCATGGCCCGGCCCTTCTCCACATCGCTGGCGCGGGTGCCGCTATCGACCAGGTGCTGATTGCCCCGCTTTAGCTCATCAGCGGCGGTTTCGAGGGCGTCTTTGGCCTCGGCGGTCAGGGTTTGAATAGCCGCCAGCAGCAGTTTTTCAAAGTCTGGGGGCGCTAGTCTGCCAGGCTTGTCAGAAAGCTGGCTGAGGCCCAGCAGGGCCAACTCGCGGGCCATACGGCGAGCTTGCATAGATCATGTCTCCCAGAAGCGGCGGTGCAGGATCTTTCCAGAGTAAAACCGGCCCGGCGCAGTTTTACGCACACCGACGACCAACCTTGCCCAAGGCTAGAACCAGGCTACATCTTAGCAATCTTCGTCTACCGGCAAGACAGAAAGTTGCTGGGGATAGTCGGCTAAGTCGGGGGTCAGCTCTGAGATGCCTAGATCTAGGGCGATGGGTGTTGTAACCTGGCCTTCATTGGCAATGGATACGACGCGATCGGACGGCACCGCCGCCGCCAGGTTTGGCCCGACAATCCCGCCCGAGAGAATTAGCTTAAAGGCATCCTCGATGGATATCGACAGGTTGACGACATCGTTTTCGGGCACGATGGCGTACCAGCCGCTGGTGGGGTTGGGGGTAGTGGGCACAAAAATGCTCAGCATCTTGGGGGTTGCTGTAGCTGTGGCCGTCATGGCTCCGGTGACAAAGGCAACCGCCCAAATGCCCCGTCGGGGATATTCCACCAGCACGGCGCGCCGAAACCGCGTACTGGAGTCTTGAAAAACCGTTTGCAGCAGCTGCTGCAGCGTCTTGTACACCGACCCGGCTAGGGGAATGGACTGCACCACTTTTTCGCCCACATCCAGCAGCCAGCGACCGGCAATGTTGCGGGCCATCAGGCCAATAATCAAAATGGCCAACAGGGGCACCGACAGACCAATCAACAGGTTGATCAGGTCGACTAAAAAGGGGTTGAGGCCATCGAAGGGGGTGAGCTGCTTGGGAAATCGGGTGAGCAACCGCACCACCCAGGCCGAAATGGTAATCGCTAGCCAGATGGTAGTTGCCAGGGGAATAACCACCAGCAGGCCGGCAATCAGATCGTTTTTGAGGTCTTGCTTGATCTTTTGCAGCACAGAGGGCTCGGGGTGATTGGGGCTGGAGAGCGGAGGGGTGTTCAGAGTAGACGAACCGTTTAAGTCCATAATCCCAAAAATACTAGCTAGGAATGGCTGAGGCTAGGCAGGCGGAACGACAGACTGAGCTAGTTTGAAACGAATTTATTGAGTATGGGCAGCCAAAAAAAATAAACTGCAACGCACTTAAAGATATTGTAAACATTTGTATCGAGAACCGGGCGAAAAGACTGCCCGATCTACTCAAGTCTGGCCTTTATGTTCTCCTATCCTAAGGCAAATGAGTAGCGTGGCTAACACAATGGCCAGAGGGGCAGGAGTTTAGGTGTTGAGGTTTGAACGTCGACATCAAGCCTCGCCCCCGTGAACCTAATCCTTTAGCCTAGGCCAACCCCAGCATGTGGCGAGCCAGGGTGAGGTAGAGCAGCACCCCGAGCACATCGACAATGGTGGTGATAAAGGGGGCCGACATCAAGGCTGGATCAAATTTTAGGGCGTCGAATAGCAAGGGCAAGGTGCCTCCAGCGGTAGAGGCCAAAATGGAGATGGCGACCAGGCTAATACCCACGGTGATGGCAATCGACAAATTGCCCTGGAGCACGTAGGCCCATACGGTGACTACCGCCCCCAGCATCAGGCCTAGAACGGTACCGGCGATCGCCTCCCGCCGAATCACTGAAAGGGCCTGCTTAGTGCTAATTTCTTGGGTGTTGAGGCCACGAATCACCACTGTGGACGACTGCGCTCCGACGTTACCGCCGCTGCCGATCAGCAGCGGAATAAACGCGGCCAGGGCCACCACCTGCTGCAAAATGTCTTGCTGACTGCGAATGACGGCGGTGGTGGCGGTGTTGGTGACCAGCAAAATTGAGAGCCACACCACCCGCTTGCGGGCCACATCAAACAGGTTGGCCTGAAAGTAGCTGTCGCCGCCGCTCTGGACGCCGCCCAGGGCGTAGATGTCTTCAGTGGTTTCGGCTTCGATGACGTCGATCAGGTCGTCGACGGTGATGATGCCCACCAGGCGGTCTTCGGTGTCGACCACGGGCACCGCCAAAAAGTCGTAGCGCTGCACCAGGCGAGCCACCTCTTCCTGGTCGGTGTCGGTGCGCACGGAGATCACGTCGCGGGTCATCAGGTCGCCGATGGTTTGTTCCGGCTGGCCGGTGACCAGGTGCCGCAACGACAGAATGCCGGTCATGCGGCGGGCGGCATCGGTGACAAACAGGTAATAGATGGTTTCGCTGACGAAGGCGCGGCTGCGAATATAGTCTAGGGCGCGCAGAATCGTCCAGCCTTCCTTGAGGGCGACGTACTCGGGGGTCATGATCCGCCCGGCGGTACCGGCTTCGTAGCCCAGCAGTTGGGCGGTGGCCTCGCGCTCCTGGGGGCTGAGCTGCGACAGCAGACTGCGCACAAACTTGGCGGGCAGCTCGTCGAAGAGCCTGGCCCGGTCGTCGGGCGACATTTTATCGACAATGTCGAGCACGTCCTGGCGCTTGAAATCTTCGATTAGGGCTTGCTGCACGCTGGTGTCGAGGTTTTCGTAGACCTCGATCGCTTCCCCTTTGCCCAGCAGCCGAAAGGCGATCGCCTGCATAGCTTCGGGCAGGTCTTCAATGGCTTCGGCAATGTCGGCAGGCTGCACCGGCACCAGCAGCGCCTTTGCCCCTGGCAGATTGCCCTGCTCTAGCAGTACCTGTAGCTGCGATCGCACTAGCTCTTGCAGCTCCCTGCGGTCTATGGCGAGGGTACTTGGTGTGTTTTGCGTTTCACTCAACGCCTGTGCCCCCAGCTACAACATTGCCTCTAGTCTAGTGGCCTCTGGGCGCGTAGAGAAGTCAAACGGTCAGGATTATTCTCTTAACTCCAGCAAAGACAAATGTTAGGGCTGCAACTGGCCCAATTTGGCGGCCTCAGATGGCTACCCTGCCTTGAACGTTTGCCCTCAGCAGGATTTCGTCAGCGGCATAATAGGGAAGCATAGGCCACTCAATCATTGCTGCCATGGAACCGACCCAGGCTACTAGCGCCATCATCGACGGTCGCTATCGAATTTTGCGCCGCCTGGGCCAGGGCAGCAGCGGCACCACCTACGCCGCCGAGGTGTTGGCGAGCAGGCATGTCATTGCCCTCAAAGAACTCTCCCTGCGCGGACTACAAGACTGGAAAAAGATTGAGCTGTTCGAGCGCGAGGCCCGCATTCTCAAGACTCTCAATCACCCCGCTATTCCTCAATACATTGACTTTTTTCAGGTCGATACCGCCGACAACCGCTGGTTTTACCTGGCCCAAGACCTGGCCGAGGGCACTTCCCTGGCCGACTGGGTCGAAGCGGGCAGTCGGGTCGATGAATCCGAGGCCCGCCGCATCGCCACCGAGGTTCTCAAGGTGCTGATGTACCTGCACAGCCTCAATCCGCCCGTCATTCACCGCGACCTGAAGCCGCAGAACATCATTCGCCGCGACGACGGCCACATTTACCTGGTCGATTTTGGCGCGGTGCAGACGGTCTACCGCGACAGCCTCCGCCAGGGCAGTACGGTGGTGGGCACCTACGGCTATATGGCCCCCGAGCAGTTTCGCGGTCAGGCCGTGCCCGCCACCGATCTCTATAGTCTGGGGGCAACCCTGCTGTTTTTGCTCACCCACCAGTCGCCCGCCGATCTGCCCCAGGAGCGGCTGCGCATTGTCTTTCGCCCCTACGTGGCGGTGTCTGCCGCCTTTGCTGACTGGCTCGACCAGCTGCTTGACCCTCTAGTCGAAGACCGCTTTGCCTCGGCGCGAGTGGCTCTCGATGCGCTGACCCAGCCTGCCCCGTCTGCCCCGCGCCGGTTGGCTCCGCGTCCCCCAGCGGGTACCCGCGTGCGGGTAAGCGCATCGCCGACCGAGCTAAATATCGAGATTCCACCGCCGGGTCTGCGGGGTGAAACCGTAGGCATTGGCTTGTTTGGCCTGTTTTGGAACGGCTTTGTGCTGGTCTGGACAATTGGGGCTGTCACCGGCGGCGGCTCGCTGCTGTTTGGACTGATCGCCATTCCCTTTTGGTTTGTCGGCTTTGGCATGATTGGCGGCGTGGCTAATGCCCTGCTGGCTCACGTGCATCTGCGCATCGATCGCCAGCGATTTTGTCTCACCCGCCGCGTGCTGGGTCGCACCCGCCGCATTGAAGGCTACACCGCCGACCTGGTGAAGGTAGAGCTGCAAACCGCCTACACCCAAAACGATCGCCCCGTGCAGACGATCGCCCTACTGGAGGGCATTAACCAGCACAAGTTTGGCACGCCCCTCCAAACCGTCGAAAAAGTCTGGCTGGTGGACGAAATTGAGGCGTTTATCCAAAAGGTTGCACCTTGACAACCAATCACCGCATTTCCCTAGTCACCGGCCCAGCGCGATCGGGCAAAAGCGAGTGGGCCGAAGCGTTGGCCACCAACTCTGGCCAATCGGTGATTTATATTGCCACCTCCAGTGTTGACCCAGCGGATTTGGACTGGCAAAAGCGGGTGGAACTGCACCGCGATCGCCGCCCCCCCCACTGGCACCTGCAAGAAGTGCCCATCGCCCTACCCGAAGCCATCCGCTCCGCCACCGCCCAGGACTGCCTGCTGATCGACTCCCTCGGCACCTGGCTGGCGAACCTGCTGGAGCAAGACGACGCCACCTGGCAAGCCACTGTGGACTCCCTAGTCGCCAGCCTGGGGCAAACCCCCAGCACCGTGATCCTGGTTTCCGAAGAAACCGGCTGGGGCGTAGTGCCCGCTTACCCGATCGGGCGACTATTTCGCGATCGACTCGGCAGTCTGACTCGCCAGGTCGGCACCGTCGCTGGCGCGGTGTATCTGGTTGTCGCAGGCTATGCGGTGGATGTGAAGGCCTTGGGTAGGGGAGTAGGGG
>QBLT01000215.1 GCA_003249105.1 Leptolyngbya sp.
GAAATCCTTTGCATGAGAGGGTTTAGATGCATCTCCTCTTAACAGACCAGTGCCCGACCTTGGGAGTGCTGCGGTATGGTGATCTAAACTATATTCAGCCATCACTAGAGGGCAATTGGTAGGCATGGTGCAGGCGTCTTCTTTAACTAGCGTTGAATGAAATCTCTTCCTGAAATTCAAAGGCAGTTGAGGACAGGGAAGTTTGAGTTCACGCGTCATGCTTTTAAGAGAACGATTGAGCGAAACATTAGCGATCGCGAGATTTGTGAGACAGCAAGTAGTCTAGAAGTCATTGAAGATTACCCAGACGATAAATATTCTCCTAGCTGCTTAGTTTTAGGATTCACAAATGCCCAGCGTGCTTTACATATACAGGTGTCTTGAATGAAATCAGATATGGTGAGAATCATCACCATTTACGAGCCAGATGATATTAGTTGGGTCAACTTTAGAACTCGGAGGTAATGATGTTTCAATGTCATATTTGCGGCTCTAAGGAGTCGAACACAACTTATGTAACTGAGGTTTTTCGCATTGGCGATAAGTTTTACTTGGTTGAAAATATTCCGGCTACAGTGTGTGCCAACTGTGGAGAAGAGGTGTTTAGCCGAGAAGCGACAGAGAACATTCGTGCGATGCTATACGGGGAAGGCGAACCTAGCCGATCGATCGCAGTTGATGTCTTTGCTTATCAACCTAAAGCATCTTAACTAGACGACTTTATTTATAGCTGCGCTGGGTGAGTTTCACATTTTCAAAATCGAGGGTTTCTCGGTGTCGCTGGGGCATCCGCCCCTCCCCCGCATACTCCCACGCCGCCACAAAGGCATAGTGCTCATCGTCGCGTTTCGCTTCGCCATCGGGGGTTTGATACTCTTCGCGAAAGTGCCCGCCGCACGATTCTTCCCGTTGCAGAGCGTCCCGCGCCATCAGCTCCGCCAGGTCGATAAAGTCGGCGACGCGCCCGGCAAACTCCAGGTTTTGGTTCAGCGTGTTGGCCTCGCCGGGGAGTTTGAGGTTTTGCCAATATTCAGTGCGTAGGTCTTGAATTTGGGCGATCGCACTCTCCATCCCTTCCCGATTGCGCGCCATGCCCACGTTATCCCACACAATCCGGCCCAGCTCGCGGTGAAACTCCATCACCGTTTTTTCGCCCCGAATGCTCAGCAGCTTGGTAATGCGGGCCTTAGCGCTGGCCTCCGCCTCCCCAAAGGCATCGTCGTCGGTGCTCACGGTGGGCAACGACTGCCCCGCAATGTAGTCACCCAGCGTGTAGGGAATCACAAAATAGCCATCCGCCAACCCCTGCATCAGCGCACTAGCTCCCAGTCGATTCGATCCGTGGTCAGAGAAATTCGCCTCGCCCAGCACAAACAGCCCGGGAATGGTACTCATCAGGTGGTAGTCAACCCACAGCCCGCCCATGGTGTAGTGCACGGCGGGGTAAATGCGCATTGGGGTTTCGTAGGGGTTTTCGCCCGAGATGCGCTGGTACATGTCGAACAGGTTGCCGTAGCGGGCGGCGATGGTGTCGCGGCCTTGATGGGCGATCGCATCCCGAAAATCCAGATACACTGCTAGCCCGGTCTCGCCCACGCCGCGCCCCTCGTCGGTCATCGCTTTAGAATTGCGCGAGGCCACATCGCGCGGCACCAGGTTGCCAAAGGCGGGGTAGCGGGTCTCTAGGTAATAGTCGCGCTCCGCGTCAGGGATGTCGTCGGGATGGCGGGTATCCCCAGCCTTTAGCGGCACCCACACTCGCCCGTCGTTGCGCAGCCCCTCGCTCATCAGCGTCAGCTTCGACTGATAGTCGCCTGACACCGGAATACAGGTGGGGTGAATCTGCGTATAGCAGGGGTTGGCAAAGTAGGCCCCCCGCCGATGACAGCGCCAGGCCGCCGTCACATTAGAGTTTTTGGCGTTGGTCGAGAGGTAATAGACATTGCCGTAGCCCCCCGTACACAGCAGCACCGCATCTCCGGCATAGCGCTCAAACTCCCCCGTCACCAGGTTGCGCACCACAATGCCCCGCGCCTTGCCGTCGGCCACCACCAGCTCCAGCATTTCGCGGCGGGCATACACCTCAATCTTCCCAGCCTGCACCATGCGCATCATGGCGCTGTAGGCTCCGAGGAGCAATTGCTGCCCCGTCTGCCCCTTGGCGTAGAACGTCCGCGACACCTGCGCGCCCCCAAACGATCGATTGTCGAGCAGGCCGCCGTATTCCCGCGCGAAGGGCACCCCCTGGGCGACGCACTGGTCGATAATGCCGCTGCTGATTTCCGCCAGCCGATGCACATTGGCCTCGCGGGATCGGTAGTCGCCACCTTTGATGGTGTCATAGAACAGCCGCCACACGCTGTCGCCGTCGTTGGGGTAGTTTTTGGTAGCGTTGATGCCCCCTTGGGCGGCGATGCTGTGGGCGCGCCGGGGTGAGTCTTGAATGCAAAAGCTTTTGACGTTGTAGCCCAGCTCGGCCAGGGTGGCCGCCGCTGAAGCCCCCGCCAGCCCGGTGCCCACGACCAGAATGGTGTGCTTGGCCTTATTTTTGGGGCTAACCAGGCGACAGTGGTCTTTGAAATCGCTCCATTTTTGGTTGAGCGGGCCAGCGGGAATGCGGGGGTCGAGCATGGGGATGTGGGGAAGGTGAGGCGCGGCGTATGCCCTCATTTTAGACTTGTCTGCATCTACGCAGTGCTTACAACCTGTGGGTTGGGTTGAGCTGGCGAAACCCAACACCCACCGTTAAGTCAGTTTCCCATCTGCCTATACTAGGCTTGGACTGATAGATCGCTGATGCAATATCGCCGTGCCACCATCTCTTCAAGAAAAAGAAGTTGGTGGGTTGATGGCGAGGTTTGTTGGTCGGGAAAGGCTGGTGCAGAGTGAGAGTATATGTTGGGTTTTGCGCGCTCAACTCAATCTACAGAGGAGAATGCGATTGCACTCTATTAGAGTTCGTCTATTTGACGTCCTATGAAATCCAAGCTGCCGCCAACCTTTTTTTTGCTTCCATCGATCGGATCAACATACCAGCTCTCGCGGATATTATTCGTGAGATTCCATTCCCATGCAACTCTTTTCCCCGGCTGATAGTAATCAATCTTTGTTGTATGAAATAATCGCCTCATGAATCCACCGTCCGGGACTTGAGAATCGATTACTAGTGCCCTGACGCTCCCTCTCTTGATTGTGCACTCAGGATCATCATATACCTCTATAACAGCGTGAACGGCATGCACCTCATGGGGAATCGAACGAATAGTTTTTAATAAATCTATTCCTATATCAAGGACTCTCAATATTTCTTTTTCGTTAATGTCGGCTCTCCCATGAACAATTTTGCTCCTCAATTCCCAAAACTTTTTTAAGGAATTAATTGTGCTCTCTGGTAGTAACCCTCGGTAATTTAGTTCTTGAATGGCTCTATAAACTGAAATCCTTAAGGTACGGGGTAGAAAACCCATTGAACCAAGTATTGCTTTAGACTCATTTTCAAGAAGATTTGAGAGGCGAATGATGGCAAGTTCAGGACTACCCTTTGAGTCATCTAAAATCGCATTCACATCTACGTTTGTTTGTTTGGACTCTTCAGTCTGTAAAGAGGTCGAAGGCAGTCTATCTACCTCCTTTCCTGCTTGTTCTACAACTTGTTGAAATTCATCAACAGCGGGTTCAAGCTCAAGCCCTTGGCCAAAAAGTTCGCCTTTTTTTATCCGGCTCAGTAACGCTGCTATAGGTTTTCGGTAAACAAGCAGGGTGATTAGAGCTACAAGAGGCCAAAGCCAGTTGGAAAGGGCAACTATTAGTTCGATGATTAGTTTGAAGAGAACCTCAGGGGTCATATTGGCACTTATTTAACCACGTCAGTAACAAAGAAGCCACTTAACTTGTGATTAGAGGTAAAAAATTCACCTAATACGCTTATACGGCAGATTAGGTAGAAATTCGATAGTCTGATACCCCTGTGTAAGGCAATCGGATGGAAGTACGTCAGCCTAATTGCTCTGCTGGGACGATTAAGTAGAAAACTTCAGTATAACTACCCCTTCGTTGCTGGCTGCAATTTTTCAATTTCTTCCCTTTACTGATTAGTGCTTGTCTACGGTTGACGGGAAGCGATCGCCCCATTACACTCATCCATTAAGCCGTTCGACCAGAGCGGTGACCACACAGAACTCGAAAATCTTGGCGCTGCCTGAAGGTGCGGGAACACCAACAGACAGCTAACCCCGCAAATCTACGACGCAGATTGCGAGGCTAGGCTCATCGTACCCTAGCCCCCTCAGTTTGCACCTCAACTGCGGGGGGCTGGGGTTTTCGTGTTCTGTCTTCCTCAACCACAACTGGAGACAGAACCCATGTTTGAATATCTCGACCCTGACGCCTCTGGTGCGTCAAATCTTCCGCCTGCCCAGCCTACCCAGCCCCAGCCTCGCCCAGAGCGATTGCGCCATCTGCTCTACGGCAGCCGAGCCGCCATAGACCGCACCATCAAAATCCTCCACGCCTACGGCTACGCCAACCCCAACGACTGGAGCGACCCCATCCCCACCGACCAACCCAACCAGTGGATGGCGATACTGACCAAGATTTTGCTGATTGAGTAGCTTTTCTTAAGAGAGACCGGGTGTCTGCTGTCTTGTCTAAGACGTTGCTAACAGCAGCAGGCACCCGGTCTCTAAACGTAAACTGGCAGAGCGGTTTAGCGATCGCGCAGCGTTGCAAAGCAATCTGCACCCTCAGTGGGTAGGGTGGGCATTGCCCACCACCCTACTTATTCACTCACCACCAAGCCCTCCCATCAAATCCTTGGTGAGAGCAGAAGGTGAAAGGTGGGCGGTGCCCACCCTACAGGTCTACAGGTCTGACTTGGCCAACGCGAAGTAAGTACGGGTCAACGCGAAGCAATCACAGCCCGGTAACAAGCAATCACAGGTCAACGCGAAGTAATTACAGCTCGGTAACAAGCAATCACAGGCCAACGCGAGGTGATGATAGCCCGGTAACAAGCAATCACAGGTCAACGCGAAGCAATCACAGCCCGGTAACAAGCAATCACAGGCCAGCGCAAAGCAAGTACGAGCGATTTTCTGCTGGAGAGGTTTCGCCCGCTCTAAGCGAATCTGCGGTTCACGCTTAGCTCACCAGACCCAAATAGATCGCCCAGGGCAGCAGCAAAAAGCCTGTCGCAATACCAACGCCCACCACGGCACTTGTGCCGTAAGCCAAGGGGCGAATCCCTCTATCTAATAGCCCGATCGATTGCAGAGCGCTCCAAAACCCGTGGCGCAGGTGCGAGGCCAGCAGCCCCAAAACAACGGTGTAGCCCACCACGTAGGGCAACGCCTGAAACTTCTCAATCACCAGTCGGGCCAGATCGCGCACGGTGTCGCCGCCCAGCTCAGTGGTGTAGTGGGTGCCAAAGCGAAACGTCATCAGGTGGGTGACCCAAAACACCGCCAGCACCGAACCGGTGATGATCATCGTGCGCGAGCTGAGGGTTTGGTAGCTAGAGCCACCCGCCGACTGGTAGGTGCTGTAGCCCTCAGGCCTCGCCTGCCGCCGCCGCCAAAAAATCTCGATGCCGACCCAGGCGTGAAGCAGCACGATCGCCGTCAGCGCCAGCTCAAAGGCGTAGTAGACAACATGAAAGTTGCTCACCAGCAGGGCGTAGGCATTGTAGGCATCGCGACCGACAAACAGCAGCAGATTGCCGACCATGTGCACCAGCACAAAGGCAACCAGCGCCAGCCCGGTGAACCCGGTGATCAGCTTTTTGCCGATGGACGAGCGATAGAACGTCAGCAGTGGCGACGCGCTGGTTTTGGGCGGTTCAGGCTTGTGTTGGGGGGCTTTGAGGGCGTTGGTCATGGTGAATCTCGCACACTCTCGATTTGCTCAATCACCCGGCGAATTTCAAAGGCATCGGTGGCGTCGGGGCTTTGGTAGAGGTAGCGCTCTAGATCGAGCTGGGCCTGGTCAAGCATTCCCTGCTGATAATGAATCAGGCCGCGATCGCGCCACTCGCCGCTTGCCTCAGGACAGATCAGCAAAATTCGGTTGATGGCATTTAGCGCCTTGGGAACATCTCTATTTTGTAGGTAAATCAGCTTCAGGTTCGTCAGAATGCGGACTAGAAACGTGACTGGGGTAATCGAGGTCAGGTGCTGAGGCTCTAGCTGGGCCGGATCCCCAAACATCTGCTTGAGCCGCTCGCGGCAGTCCTGCTCAAACATAATTTCGCCCCGGTTGAATGGATCCACAAAAATGTCCATTTCTTGAACGGTGGGGCGAATCAAGAAATGCCCCGGCATGCTCACCCCGGCCATGGGGAAGCCAATGCGATCGGCCAGCTCCAAATACACCAGCGACAGCGTGATCGGAATGCCCACCCGTCGCTCCAGCACGTCGTTGAGAAAGCTGTTGCGCGGGTCGTAGTAGTCAACGCTGTTGCCGCTGAAGTTGAGCTCGCCAAACAGATAGTCGTTGATGGCGCGAATGATTTTGAGGGGATAACGATCCTCCGGCAAGCGCTGTCGCAGGGTGTCGGCCATGCGATCGAGCATCGCCAGGTAGTCATTCACCACCAGGTGGGGGTAGTCTTCTTGGGCAATATACAGCGCCGCTCGGGCCAGGCTCACTTGCGCTGTTGGCCGTTGCAGTTCTTGGTAGAGGCGCTCGCGGGGCAATGCAGAATAGGTCATTTAAACGTCGTAATCCTTTCCGCTGCCAAAGAGCAGGCGATCGCGCCACCGATGGCTATAGTATCGCGGCACCGGTGGCAATGACTCAATTACTGGACTCAGGGCGCGGGCTAGGGGTTCCAACGCGCTGTATCCGGCCAGATTGCTATAGTGCCCTAGCCAGCTGACCAAAGCCCCTAATCCCACTTGGGGAATAATCTTGGCCACCAGCGCTGGATATTTAAGGGATGTGACCGCTAGGGTCTTGGCCAGGGCCGGAAACTGCACTACATCCTGCAAAAAGGGTTTGAGGGTGGGCTCGCCCAGCTCAGCCATGGCGGCAAAGATCGCCGTCAGCATGCGGTTGATGTGCTGCTCAGCGAGGGTTTTATCCATCCCGACGCTCATCGATTTTTGAAACAGCCAGGTGACCGATAGGTTGGGCTGGTAGGGCTGGAGCGCGCCCAGGGCGGTGGAACTGAGGCGATCGCACCCCAGAGCCTCATCAATGCCCGTCACCAACCGCTCCAAATGGCGAACCATCGCCCCAAAACCGCCAAAACTTAGGGGCGACTGGCTGCCGCTGCTGTCTCCCACCGCCAGGGTGCGCCCCCACGGATATCGCAGCGGGCTGTCTTTGTAGCAGGGAAAGAAGCCAAACAACGCTCGCTGCACCCGCAGATCTTCCAGATTCACCCCCTGATATTCCGGCAGCAGCGTCCAATACTCCTCAAAAAAGTTGGTCAGGCTCAGCCGCCGCGGGTCGGCATCCATATAGGTGAACATGTAGGTCGTGCGGCCATCCCGCGCCGGAAACGCCTCCCAAAAGTATTGGCACTGGTGCCGCAGCGGGGTAAACGACGCGATCAAATCCCCCGTGTCGTTTTGGGGATAGCCCTGGGCACAGGTGCCCACCACCAGACACACTGCATCGGGTTTAGCGCTGCCCCGCGCCTGCTGCACTAGGGGCGAAAAGTGGCCCATCGCGTCAATCAGCAGGCGCGTTGTAAAGGGCTGCTCGGCTTTTATCACCACACCATTGGGGTGTACCCAGGCGGCATCAAAGGCGGTGTGCTCAAACAGCTGGCCCCCGGCGGCTAAAAACTTGGCCTTGAGCCGTTCGAGCAGACCTTTAGGGTCAACCCCAACGTTGAGCACATCCTCAACCCACAGCGGCTCGCCATCGCCAAACTGAATGCGGGCCGGGTTATATTCTGAGGCAATGACTTCCTCTAATTCTGCTGTGGTCAGCAAGTCTAGGTCTACCAGGGCAGTCAGCTCGCGGCGCGAGATATTCCACTCTTGCTCGCGGCCCTGCAACGGGCCGCGCTCTAGCAGCGCCACGCGCCACCCTCGCTGAGCCAGCCCTGCCCCCACCAGCACCCCCAGGGTGCCGCCGCAAATCACCACATCCCACTCAACCGATGCCAGTGGCGTTTCAACCTGGTGAATGATCTGCTGCTCGGGCAGGCTGCCGGTGCGATAGCGCTGCCACAGGTCGTCAGCCCGCTGAAGCCCCTTTAAAGGATGGCCGGGTAGGCCAGAGAGCATTTGTTCAGTCAGGCTCATAAAATGCAGCAAAAGGCCAGAGAATACTGCCTTCAGTCTAAGTC
>QBLT01000216.1 GCA_003249105.1 Leptolyngbya sp.
GGTTTTGAGACCCCGCCCGACTACCTCACCCCCAGCCCCAACCCGCTGCTGGTACCCACCCAGCCCGAGGATGTAGAGATTTTAGGTACCCAGCCGTTATCCCTGGAAACAGCTCTGGAGCTGGCCTACCGCAACAGCGAAGAGCTGCGGATTGCCCAGCTACGGCTGGAGCGCAGCCAGGCGGGTTTGAGGGCGCAGCAGGCGACGCGGCTGCCCACGGTAGATTTGGGTGCCGACTTGCAAACCAGCAACCAGTCGTCGTCGGGGTCGGGGGGAACGTTCGACTCCACCAGCACCACCGCTGGCAGTACCCTCAGAACCGACTATGACCTGGGCCTATCGGGGGAGCGATCGGCCCGCATTCGAGCGGCAGAACGCCAGGTGCGCGTCTCTGAGCTTCAGGTAGAGCAAACCCGTGAAGATTTGCGGCTCAACACCACCACCGACTACTACGCGGTGCAGGAGGCGATCGAACAAATTCGCATCAACCAGGCTTTTTTAGACGCCGCCGAGCGCAACCTGCGCGATACCCAGCTGCGAGAAGAAGTGGGCGTTGGTACCCGGTTCGATGTGCTGCAAGCCGAGGTACAGGTGGCCAACGCGCGTCAAACCCTCACCCAGGCCATTAGCCAGCGCCAGATTTCCCAGCGGCAGCTGGCTCGACGACTCAACATTCAGCCCTCGATCGACCTCACGACCTTAGCGGTCAACATTGCCGGGGCCTGGCCGCTCTCGCTCGAGGAAAGCATTGTGCTGGCCTTCCAAAATCGGGCCGAGCTAGAGCAATTTTTGGTCGAGCGAGAGTTTAACGATGCCCAGCGTCAGGCTAGTCTGGCAGCGGTGCGCCCCAACCTGGGGGTGTTTGCCCAGTACGGAGTGCAGAGCTTGCTGAGCTCATCGTCGGGGGCCTCCTCTAGCATTGACGACGGGTTTTCGGTGGGGGCACAGCTCAACTGGCGGCTGTTTGACGGCGGCGCGGCCCGAGCCAACGCTGACCAGAGCGCAATCGATATTGAAACCGATGAGTCGGAGTTTGAAAGCGCCCGCAACGACATTCGGGTGCAGGTGGAAGAGGCCTACTACACCCTGGTATCTAACCAGTCGAATATTGATACGGCCTCGGTGGCTGTCAACCAGGCCGAGGAAGCGCTGGAGCTGGCCAACCTGCGGTTTAATGCCGGGGTGGGCACTCAGCTAGAGGTGATCAATGCCATTCGGGATTTGACTGAAGCCCAGGGCAACTTGGTGACTGCGGTGCTTGAATACAACCGCGCCCTGGCTCGTCTAGAGCGATCGGTGAGCAACTTAGATAGCCCAGCCAGTCCTGTGATTGAGGAATAATTCCGTGGCGGGCAACAGGCACAGTTTGGGGATCGGTGCTGACGGTTACCGTGCTCTGGTTGAGGCGGCGAGCGCCACTTACCCCAGTGAGGCCTGCGGACTGCTCGTCGGGCGGCGGGAGCCCTCACCCGGAAGCGACGATCGCACCGTTGTGGAGGTTGTTGCCCTAAACAACGCCTGGGAACCCTCGCTACTGGAGTACACCGATAGTCAAGCTGGCCTGGGAGAGGACCCGTCTGCGCGGGAACACAGCGTGGGCGATCGCTACTGGATCGACCCTGCCGATATGCTGGCGGTGCAGCGATCGGCCCGAGAACGGGGCCTTGAAATTATTGGGGTGTATCACTCGCACCCTGACCACCCGGCGGTGCCGTCGGAGTGCGATCGCATCCTCGCCTGGCCCGTCTATTCCTATGTCATTATTTCGGTGATGGCAGGGCAGGTTGCCGACCTCAAAAGCTGGCGGCTCAACGACCAGCACCAGTTTGAGCCCGAGCCTGTAAAAATGATGGGATTATCTGCCAACAAACCCCCATTCTTGTCCTAAGCTGAAATGATGTGAAAAAACGGTCGTGCCCCAGACCGTTTTTTGTTTTTACCGCCACAGTTTCTCTGCCGAGGCCATGCTCAACCCAAACCTGGACGACATTCAGCTCACTAAAGAGGAGTACGAGCGCTACTCCCGCCACATCATTCTGCCGGAGGTAGGCCTCGACGGGCAGAAGAAGCTCAAGGCCGCCAGCGTGCTCTGCGTGGGCACCGGAGGCTTGGGTTCACCCCTGCTGCTGTATCTGGCTGCCGCTGGCATTGGCCGCATCGGCATTGTCGACTTTGACATCGTCGATCAGTCAAACCTCCACCGCCAGGTGATCCACAGCGAGTCGTGGGTGGGCAAACCCAAGATTGAGTCCGCCAAAAGCCGCATTCTCGAAATTAACCCCCACTGCCAGGTCGACCTCTACGAAACCCGCCTCAGCGCCGAGAATGCCCTGGGCATTTTCGAGCCCTACGACGTGGTGGTCGACGGCACCGACAACTTCCCGACCCGCTACCTAGTCAACGACGCCTGCGTGCTGCTGGGCAAGCCCAACGTCTATGGCTCTATCTTTCGCTTTGAGGGCCAGGCCACGGTCTTTAACTACCAGGACGGCCCCAACTACCGCGATCTCTACCCCGAACCGCCGCCGCCGGGGTTGGTGCCCTCCTGCGCCGAGGGCGGCGTGCTGGGGGTGCTGCCCGGCATTATTGGCGTCATTCAGGCCAACGAAACCATCAAGGTGATTTTGGGCACGGGCAACACCCTCAGCGGTCGCCTGCTGCTTTACAATGCCCTTGAGATGACTTTTAGAGAGCTGAAGCTGCGCCCTAATCCAGTGCGCCCAGTGATCGACAAGCTGATCGACTACGAAGAGTTCTGCGGCATTCCCCAGGCCCGTATGGAGGCAGAGAAAGAATTGGCTGACATCTCCGAAATGACTGTCACTGAGCTGAAGCAGGTGCTCGACAGCGGGGCCGACGACGTGCTCCTGCTCGACGTGCGCAACCCCAACGAGTACGAAATTGCCCGCATCCCCGGTTCGGTGCTGGTGCCTCTACCCGACATTGAGAATGGCGACGGAGTTGACAAGGTTAAGAGCTTAGTCAACGGCCATCGCCTGATTGTGCACTGCAAGATGGGAGGGCGATCGGCCAAAGCCCTGGGCATTCTCAAGCAGCACGGCATTGAGGGCACCAATGTCAAAGGTGGCATCACCGCCTGGAGCAAAGAGGTAGACGCCTCAGTTCCCGAATATTAAGCTCCTAGCGCTAGCCAAATGCCCCGGTGGGATCTTTTCCATCGGGGCATTTCTATTGATTCGTTCCATTCCAGAGTTGTTATCATCGGGCACGGGTTCCTTGGGAGGTAGAGCAGATATGACATCTTGCAAGCATGGTTTTGGAGGCGCGTTCGCCCCAAAGAGCGGGCCTTTGGCGATCGCCCTAAAGGGTAGTTCTCTAGCCGTGGCAGCCCTAGCTCTCATCGCCCAGCCCGGCTGGTCACTGCCGGGACAAACGGTGAACCTAACCGAGACGTGGATTCGCAACAACCCCACCCTCAAACCTCGCCCCAACGAGCGCCTAGCCATTAATCGACTGGTAGCCCCTGGGCAGCGGTTCACCTTCCAGGCGTCGGTGTTTCCCATCAGTGGCGTAGTGCCCAACCAAGACCCTCGCCAGATCCGTTCTGAGCGCTTTAGCCTGTCTGACCACGCCAACCCTATTACCGTTGACCGGCTCGATGAGTCGCTGCGAGCCATCTACGGGCAAGAAATTTTCAACGACTACCGCCAGGCCACGGTAATGCTGCGCTACCCAGCCCGAGGGGCGAGACCAGCCCCGACAGATAACCTCAACCTGGTGCTGCGGGGCGAAGTGCGCGAGGGAGAGCGGTTTGCCTACTGGCAAGAGATTGCCTACGATCGCGCCGGTAACGCCTACCTAGGCCGCATGGCCGTCTTTGTCAAAGACGACCTGCCTGCCCTTCAGACCCAGCTGACTCCCTGATTGGCAGGCATGAGGCCAGGTCGCTGTTCCTATCCGCTAAGTTGACTCAGGTGCTGGCGTTGCTTAACGACTATCGAGATTCTCTTAGCTAAATAGCAAATTGAAGGCTCGAAGCACAGACTTTTAATCTAGCTTCGAGCCTAATCTTCTACATCGGATTAACTGCCCTCCTTGAGATTTACCGATTCAGGAGAGGATTCGAGCAGCATTGCTTCCATAACCCTCTCGGCCAACCTAGGCAGTCCTGCTAGACATAGCAGAATGGCTAACATCCAAGGAATACAGCGAATCATCTCTTGTCTGAACGAATCCATCACCTTCTCGGCGAAGGTTTCCGACACACGGATGTGTATCTCTAGTGCACTAGGTGGATTCTCAGGATTAGAAAACGGCTTTTTAGGCCAGCTCAGCATCTAATAAACCTCCGTAGGAGATCCCAAGATCCCTAGAGAGGATTTCCACACCAAGAGCTATGCAACTACAGATTTTATCTGAACACTGACAGCCTTGCCGAACAACTCCGGCAAACGATGCAGAAAGCTCTCTCAAGATCTTCTGGGGTTATCAAATGCTGAACAGTAAATATTGAGGAAGAGTTTTTTAAGCTCTATTTCCTTAAAGGAGCGGCAGAAGGATCCTCTTGTTCAGCTATGTATCGTACACATCCGCTCCAGTTCTCCTAGAAACTTTACTTAGTATAGTCAGGATGTACTAAATACGCAACAGCTAGCGTAGCGCGACTACAAGGAACGCTAATACTAGAGATTGGCTGTCTGGTAGCAAAGGATGAAGTCACTATCGTTCTGTCTAGTTTAAGAGATTGCCACCAATGGGTTGATAATTTTTTGCAGTCTCCTTATGGGATTAATTTGGTCAACACCCAGTCTTTCAGCAGCCCGTTCACCTGGTCGGGCACCTCGTCGTGGGGGCAGTGGCCCGCCTGAAGATAGTGCTCCGTCAGCGTGGGGTAATACTGCCGAAATTGCGCTCCTTTCGCACGGCAGTTCATCCAGGGGTCGCCTTCGCCCCAGAGCATGAGCAATGGGCAGGTCATCTTTTGCAACAGCTCATCCACCTTTTCGCCCTGGCGCGATTTGAACACCGAGGCAAACACCCTAGGAGCACCAGGGTCGAGGGCCGGGCGGCGAATGTCTTCCACCAGCTGATCGGTAATAGCGGTTTTATCCAGATATACCTGCTGTAGGGTGCGGCGAATGGTAGCAGGCTGGCGCACGTACTGAAACAGCAGCCAGCTTGGCAGCGGCTGAAGCATGAGTGCCTGGATTGCCTTGGCGATCGGGTTGGGCGTTGGAGGAGGAGTTTGAGCGGGGGAAGAAAATGGCCCAGCGCTGTTCAATAGCACCAGTCCAGCGGCTGACTCAGGATGGTTCGCCGCTACACACAAGGATGCATAGCCACCGAGGGAATTGCCCACCAGCACCGCCGGGCGACCAATCACCTCGGTGATGAAATCGTGGAGCTGCGCCTGCCACAGATCGCCGCTGTACTGCCAGTCGGGCTTAGCCGATCGACCAAACCCCAGCAGGTCGATCGCCCATACTTGGAAGTCGGCCTGCAACCCCTGAATGTTTTTGCGCCAGTGGTCAGTAGATGCACCAAAACCGTGAACCAGCAGCAGGGGCGGGCGATTCTCCTCTGGAGAGGCTTCGCCAGCGCAGTGGGCTTGTCCGGCCACGACGTAGTGAATGGCCTGATCGCGCCAAGTCCAGTAGTTGCCCTGGACGCTATCGACGGGTTGGGAGGCAGTGGCAGTCATAGGGGGTCGACAAGGAACTTTGTAAACAAGTATTAATCAAAATGGTAGCGAATCTGGCGGCTGCTAGCCCGTGAGGATGACAAACCCGCCAAGACCAGGCATTGTTGCAGTGGAATGCTCTTGAGCCTGGTGCTATGGCTGCTCTGTCTCGCCCCCGCAAATCGGCCAACCGCCGCGAATTTTCTAAATACGATGCCCGCCGCTTGAGGGCGCGCTGGTTTGAGCGCATCATGGCCGTGATTGCCCTGCTCAATCTGGCACTAGTCATTGGCGATCTGAGCTACATTCCCCTGCGCGATCTGTATTTGCGATTGCTGCCGGGCCTGACTACCTGGTACGGCGAAACCCTGAAGGGCATTGAGCCCCATCGCTTTACCGCCAACTACCTTGAAACCGTAGAGCAGCTCGAAGAGCAGGTGGCTCAAACAGGGTTAACCTCCCCCGCCGCCCAGGCGATTTTGACCGACCTACAGCAGCAGAGCGCCGCCATGGTGGCCGAAAATCCGTTTCAAACGGCCAATCGGTCAGGCAATTTAGAGCAAATTAAAAATAAAATGCGCGATCGCATCGGGCTTGACTCAGCCACCGAATCGCTGACTGAGTTTTGGAGCTACGACCACCTGCTTGAAGCGGGCTTTTCTACAGAAATGGCCTTCTTTAAAGGCGAGATACAGCCCCTAGTCGAAACCAATTTCTTTCGGCGGATTGCCGTACACGGCGGGTTTGTCGATTTGTTTTGGCGCATTGACCTCTGGTTTAACCTGCTGTTTGGTCTCGAGCTGTTGGCCCGCAGCATCTACCTCGATCGCCGCTACAAAAACTTCACCTGGCGCGATGCCATTCTGTGGCGCTGGTACGACATTCTGCTAATTGTTCCATTCAGCGCCCTGCGATTGCCCTGGCTGGCCCTAGCGCGCCTGATTCCAGGCACCATCCGCATTAACCAGTCAAATTTAATCAATTTAGAACCCATCCAGAGCCGCATCAGCCGCTTTGTCATCAGCCAGGTCGCCGTCGAAATCACCGAGATTGTGGTGCTGCGCATCATTGACCAAATGCAGTCGCTGGTCCGCGATGGCAGCGTCACCAAAGCCCTGCTAGAGCCCGGCTCCCGACGCTACATCGAGGTGGGCGGCGTCAATGAGCTAGAGGTGATTTCGCAACGGCTGGCCGCTCTCACGGTCTACAACGTGCTGCCCCAGGTCAAGCCCGAGGTCGATGCCCTGCTCAAGCACACCGTTACTCAGGCCTTCGATCGCACCCCCGGCTACCAAGGGTTTCGCCAGCTGCCTGGCATTGGCAATCTGCCTGACCAGATGGCCGAGCAAGTGGTTGCGCAGCTCTCGGCCAACCTCTACGGTGCCGTCAAGGGCTCGTTAGAAAACAAGTTGGGGGGCGATCTCACCCAGGCCCTATTAGAAAAGCTAGGCAAAACCTTCAAGGCGCAGCTCAAAGAAAACGAGAATGTCGAAGAAATCGAAGCTCTCGTAGTCGATTTTCTCGAAGAATTTAAGCTCAACTACGTCAAACGCCTGGCCGCAGCGGATGTCGATCGCCTGATCGAAGAGCGCTACCAGCTCTACAACGTTTCCCAGGGCTACCTCAAGGGCGAGCGCTAACCCAGCCTCTGCACCTCCCCTATCGACTTAAAGCGTGTCTTTCTTGAGGGAGACGCGATCGGGTACCCATCTATTCCCTCTAGCTATTCACTTGGGTAGAGGAGGTTTTGCCATGTCCGTTGTTACATTTGGCACAGTTGAAAGGGACATCTACAGATAAGAACCCCTATCTAAATCGTCCGATAAAGAGGCCAATACTATTATGTCTACTCGCAATACCAATCCTCGTAACCAAGATTTTGAATCGTCAGTTAACGCGCGACCAGCAACCCCAGACGAAGTTGCCTACCGTGACGGCTACGTCAGTGGTAAGTCAACCGAGCAGCTAGAGCAGGAGCGCCGTCGGGCCGAAGAAGCCAGAATTTACGAAGAAAACGCTAGGCTCCGGGCCGACAACGGCGTTTCTACGGGTCTCATTCTAGGTTTGGTACTAGCGGCTGTAGCGGTTGTAGTTGGTGCCGTTGCCTATGTCTACAGCGATGCCAACGACGGCACCCTTATCCCTGTCCCTGCGGCCCCGGCCCCGGAGACTCAAACCCCAGAACCCACCAACGAGACCACCATCATTGAGCGCACCATCGAGCGCACCCAGGAAGCTGTGCCCGTTCCTACCGCCCCTGCTCCTAGCGCTCCCGCTCCCACCGTTCAGCCCCCCGACATTAACGTTGAGCTAAACAATCCTGTCGCACCAGCTCCTAGCGCTGCTTCCGAAGCCACAACCCAACCCGAAGCTACGCCCAGCCAACCCGCAGTAGAGCCAAACCAGTCTCCGAGCGAAACACCCTAGGGTAAACTAAACAGTCTCAGTGCTGGCGAAACTAAAGCGACGGACGGCTATTTCAAGCGGCTTCCGTCGCTTTAGGTGATTTCCGAGAACTAAATTACCGATTTTCGCCATGCTAGCCTGTGTAGCAGTGAATCAGGAGAGCCTGCATGGAGTTACCCCCGAAGCCCAGTGAACAGTT
>QBLT01000217.1 GCA_003249105.1 Leptolyngbya sp.
CTACAAACTTTTGCCCCATTCGCAATAGACCAGCTTTGTTGCGGTGACTAATTACTCACCTTGAAACTCAAATGCCAGCAAAAACTCTTCAAGCAGCACATCTAACTCCAAGATGTTTCCTGTTTTCGGATTGACAAGAAATCCTGGCTTATGCTCAATATTCCTAGGAGTTTTTAAGCAGGTTAATGTAATAAAAAGGTCTAGGTAGATATTTAATAATGTCTCACCGTAGTACTGACACTCTCCCATGTATTGCGTTATTCGTTGCCGTTCAAGAAATGAGATGAGATATTCATTTATTATTTCTGTCTCTGTCTGAAATTCGTATCTCGGCAAAGATAAACGAGTAAAGTCCTCTTGAAGACCAAACAAAATTCTACTTATCGTCGGGATGAGCTTAACTGAGTTAGCTGAGCCGCTTTCCTTTCTCAACTGAGCAGAAAATTTATTTCTAAGATTCTTAAATCTACTTTCAAGATTTGCAGTTACCTTTTGCTGCTCTGTCAGTGCAGCAAGATAAGCTTTTTGATTCGACTTTACGGTCGCCTTATATTTTTGTCTTAATTTTAGTTCCAACTCCGAACCTCTTGGAGCTTCCAATGTTCGTGTTGAGCGGTTGCTAATAACCTCTGCAACAACGTCAAAATTTTCATCAATCCGCTCCAATACGATTGTCAGATTGGTGAGTTTTACGCACTATTTTTGATTTGGAACGAATTGGTTCAAATTCTTCTTCCTCGCCTGGGTGGATCTGAGTTCCATACTGAGTTGGGTCAAAAACATCTAAGCTCAACCCCGATCTAAAGTCTCCTTGAACAATTTGCTGTTTGTCATACGTGACTCGTTGAACTACTGTTGTTCCACTCAGTGCATCTTGCGCGGAAAGGGTAAATTGCAGTTTCCAATCCTCATTAACCAAATCTTCGAGAGGTGAATTAGGCTCAACTACAACAACCCACATTGGTGGGATGCGCCACATGTCTTTGATTGCTATTCGAGAACCTAACGCAGCCTGACTATCACTTTTTAGCTCAATCTTGCGTATCATGCGCCGTTGACCATCAGCGACATTTACTATCTTTGTCAAAGTAGTTTGTGCAGATAGGTTAATGACTTGCCGCGTTCCAAGGTTAACAACCTTGATCCGATAAACAGTTTGACCTCGTCTTTCCTCATCGTAACTTGGACTTTTTGAAATTACTTGCGAAACTCTAACGTTGGGCTTGAGGAAATGGAGGTATTTCCAAAAAACCCAAGATGTTATGAGTCCACCTATAAAACCTAGAAATAATTCCATTCCTTTATCCTCTTCAATGATCTAGACATGATCTAGGAAGGTGTGCTTGGCACGATTAGGCTGTCTGATCCTATTTTTATTACTCACACGCAATTTAACAAATAATGCTTTCTCGCTAGTAATATCTATCCGCTATCCTCATCAACAAATGAAGCAAACTAACAATTTATTGGATGGCTCCCATCTGCCTAATTGCCTCTACAGGTATATAGATAGATTACGCGCAGCCTAATTAACCATATAAAGATAGATAGGCAGCGGATAATCTGCATAATAGCCCCTTCAAGGATAGATAAGCAGAACTATTCTGGCTCAATTTGCCAGAGCATCGCGCTATCCTCTCCCCCTACGGTTGACGGGGAGCTTTTGTACGATTATCGTTTTACATTAAGCCGTTCAGCCAGAGCGGTGACCACGCAGAACTCGAAAATCTTAGCGCTGCCGGTCGGTGCCGTTAACACCAACAGACAGCTAACCCCGCAAATCTAACACGCAGATTGCGAGGCTAGGCCCATCGTACCCTAGCCCCCACAGTTTGCACTTCAACTGCGGGTGGCTAGGGTTTTCGCGTTCTGTTTCTTTCCATCATCAAAAGGAAACAGGACCCATGTTTGAATATCTCGAACCCGATGCCAGCGGCGCATCCAATCTTCCGCCGTCTTCACCCAGCACCCCCCAAATTCGCCCAGAGCGGGTGCGTCACATGCTCTACGGCAGCCTCGCAGGCATAGACCGCACCATCAAAATCCTCCACACCCTCGGCTACACCGACCCCAACGACTGGAGCGACCCCATCCCCGTGCCGCCCACCAGCGACACCACCGGCGCAACCTCCCCAGCAGGCACCGTCTGGATGGCGATCGCCACCAAAACCGTGCTGATTGAGTAACGCACCCCTTGCCCCTGACGGCATCAACCCTGCTGTCGGGGGCAGCGATCGCCAACATCAAACCCACTGCGATCGCAACTTGGCATACTGAGCAGCCCGTTTAACAACCCGAGGTCGCTGTAAAGCAAAGTGGCACAGCTGTTTAGCTTGCACAGGCCGATGTAAAGCAAAGTGGCACAGCTGTTTAGCTTGCAGAGGCCGATGTAAAGCAAAGTGGCACAGCTGTTTAACGAAGTGGCATAGCTGTTTAGCTTACACAGACTGTTGCAAAGCAAAGTGGCATAGCTGTTTAGCTTACACAGGCTGTTGCAAAGCAAAGTGGCACAGCTGTGTAGCCCTGGCTCCCTGCAAAGCCTGTTGTAGTGCAGCATTTTGCCTACCCCTGGCTCTAAAATGCCTGCATCGACCCATCGATCTGGCGAAAATGCTCGCACCTACCGAACTCTGGATTGACACCCTGCCCTCTGCGATCGGCGACATTCTGCTAGTCTCCGACGGCACATCGCTCTGCGCCCTCGACTTTGCCGACTACAAACCTCGCCTGCTGACCCTGCTCCACAAGCGGTTCGCCGCAGTCACCCTCACCCCCTGCGCCAACCCCCAGGGCTTTAGCGATCGCCTCAACGCCTACCTCGCAGGCGACCTGCACAGTTTCGACACCGTGCCCGTCAACCCAGGGGGCACCGCCTTTCAGCAGCAGGTGTGGCTAGCGCTGCGCCAAATTCCCCCTGGCACCGTAGCCACCTACGGCGAACTGGCAAAAAGCCTGGGCAAACCCACAGCCTATCGAGCAGTGGGCATGGCCAACTCACTCAACCCGGTGGCGATCGCCCTGCCCTGCCACCGCGTCGTCGGCACCAACGGCCAGCTCACCGGCTACGCGGGCGGTCTAGAGCGCAAACAATGGCTGCTGCACCACGAAGGCGTCGACTTGGCTCCCTCAAGCGCAACCCAGCAGGAACTAGCCCTGGGGCTTTAGCTACCTATTGGGGCTACCCGGCCTGGAATAATGGGAGATGGCCGTTTCTTTTAGCACACCCCATGACGAGTTTGGCACCAGACCTGCGATCGCCCCTCATCCTGCCCGAGATGGGCTGCGGCACCTGGGCCTGGGGCAACCGGCTGCTGTGGGGCTACGACCCCGCCATGGATGACGAACTGCAACGGGTGTTTGATCACTGCCTCAGCCACGGCGTCACCCTATTCGACAGCGGCGACTCCTACGGCACCGGGCGACTAAATGGTCGCAGCGAGGTGTTGCTGGGGCAGTTTGCTAAGGGCTACCAGGGGCCAAACCGAGATGCCCTTTGCCTGGCGACGAAGCTGGCCGTCTACCCCTGGCGGCTCACCGCCGGGTCGGTAGTCAAAGCGGGCACCGCCTCCGTCGAGCGACTGGGCCGCCCCATCGATCTGGCTCAGATGCACTGGTCTACCGCCAACTACGCCCCCTGGCAGGAAGGGCCATTTCTCGATGGGCTAATGGAGCTGTGCGTGCAGGGAAAGGCGCGGGCGATCGGCCTGTCGAACTTTGGCCCCAATCGGCTTCGGCTGGCCCACCAGCGGTTGCAGGAGCGGGGGCTGGCGATCGCCACCCTGCAAGTGCAGTATTCGCTGCTCTCTACCTACCCGGTGACCGAGCTGGGCCTGAAGGATCTCTGCGACGAGCTGGGCATTCGCCTGATCGCCTACAGCCCCCTGGCGCTGGGGTTGTTGACGGGAAAATACTCGGCTCAGGGGCCGTTTCCTCCTGGCCTGCGGGGCCTGCTGTTTCGCCGACTGCTGCCCAAAATTCAGCCGTTGCTAGAGGTGCTGGGGGCGATCGCCGCCCACCGCCAAAAAACCTCGGCCCAGGTGGCGCTCAACTGGTGCCTTTGCAAAGGCACCATGCCGATTCCTGGGGCCAAAACCCTGGCGCAGGCGCAGCAAAATACCGCCGCCCTGGGTTGGCGACTAGACGCTGGAGAAATCGAGGCGCTAGATCAAGCAGCCAACCGCAGCCAGGGCCGCATGGTGCAAAACAATTTCCAATCTCGCTAGCCTCCCTATTTGGGAAGATCTCAACCGATTCTTGTCTACGCCATTCATCAGAGAGCAAGAGTGACCGCAGGGGAGATGCGCGGCAGCTTGCCGGTCTCGATAATGGTCGCATCAGTCGAGGCAATTGAGTTCCTGTCCCCAATTCTGGAGAACACCCATGCTGCGTTACGCGTTGATTTTCCTGGTTGTAGCTTTGATTGCCGCGTTCTTTGGGTTTAGTGGTGTAGCCGGCACCGCCGCAGGCATTGCCCAAATCTTGTTCTACATTTTCCTGGCCATCTTTGTTGTGTCCCTAGTGATGAATCTCCTCAAGCGCGCCTAAGACAAAGAACGAAGATAAAAGAACGAAAAGCGAAAAAAAGCCCAGAAGATTTGTTTTGCGCGAACCACTCCCCCTTTTGCCTCACGGTGAAAGGGGATTTTTTTGACTCAACTCCACCTATTAGCGCGTTCATCTTGATTTGTAGGTTGAGGTTGAGGCTCGGCGAAACCCAACAAATCCTTGAGGGAGTTGGGTTTTCACTGTGTTTAACCCAACCTACAAGGCTCAATTTTCGTTCTTCGCTCTTCCCTCTTCCCTCTTCCCGACCTCCCCTACTTCGCCCCTCTTAGTGCCACCATCCACCGATTGGGCTTGCTCTTGGTGCGGGCGGTGACGCGCCACACCCGGCTGCCGCTAAGGTGGTTGACCACCGCCACCATGCCAATCAGCGCCTTGAGCCAGAAGTAAACCGGCGACAGCAGGCAGTAGAGCACCCCGTGTCGGCGAGTGTAGGACGACTGCTTGGGCCGCAGCACCATGGCAACCGCCACTTGCAGCACCACGCTCAGGGTCAGCAACCCCATCAGCACCAGGTTGAGGTTTTCAAAATTGAGGTCGCGATCGCGGCCACTGAGGTGAATGCTGAGCAGCATCGGCACCACCTGCCACACCAGGGGGTAAAAAAACTGGCTAAACAGCAGCATCAGCACCCAGTAGGGCTTTTGCACAGCGTCTAGGCGGGGCGATCGCGCCACTCGGCCCAGGTGCAGCCCCGCCACCTCTAGCCAGCCCTGGCTCCACCGCTGGCGCTGAAACCATAGCCCCCGCAGGTTGTCGGGAGCGAGTTCGGTAGTGACAATCGCCGGGTCATGCACCAGGCGACAGCCCCCCAGCAGCCCCCGCACCGTCACGTCGATGTCTTCGGTCAGGCGGGTGTGGTGAAAGCCCAGGTGGCGCAGGGCCGAAGTGCGCCAGTAGCCATTAGAGCCGCCAAATAGGGCGGTGTCGGCCAGCAGCGATCGCCCGTAGTGGCTAATGCCGTAGATGCACTCAAACTCCACCGCAATCAGCTGGGTCAACCAGCTATCCTGGGCGTTGCGAATAATGTTGCGCCCCTGCACCACGTCGTAGCGGCCCTGATATAGCCAGGCCCAGGCGCGACTGAGACAGTCTGCCGCCGGATGGTGGTCGGCGTCAAAAATCCCCGTCATTTCCCCCGCGGCCACCTGGAGGGCGGCGTTGAGGTTTTCGGCCTTGGAGTGGCTGTGGGGGACGGGCAGCAGCACCAGGGTCGGGTAGCGCCGCGCCAACACCTGCAAGCGGTCTTCTACCGGCAGCCGCGTCGGCGTGTTGTAGGCCAAAATAATTTCCCACCCCTGGGAGGGCGGCGTCACCTGGGTCAGCCAGTGCAGCAGCGTGTCTTCAATAATGTCTTGCTCGTTGGGCAGATAGGCCGCCACAATCACCGAGACAAACGGCACCGAGACCAACGGCGTTGCTACCAGGGGTACCGCCACCAGGGGCAGGGCTCCCTGGGGCGGCAGTGACTCTGGCACCACAGTGGACAACGCTAGAGCCGATGATCGCCGCCGTCGCCGCACCCGACACCAGCGCTGCAGCAGGCCCCGGTCAAACCAGGGGTTTGACCGACGGCTGCTGTAGATCACCACGGCGGTTTCGGCGTTGATGATCACCAAACCAATCAGGGAGACGGCCAGTAAGGCCCATTGCAGTATCCCCAGGCTATGACCGTAGTTAAGGACAGCAACGTATACCACCATCGGTATGCACAGCAGCCAGAGGCTCAACCACAGCAGCCGTCTGGCGTTGGCCAGAACAGGCTCAGCAAACAGCGCCAAGCTCGACTTCATAGGCGGGGATTAACTCCTTACTTGATTAGGTGGAAAAGCCAGCAAACCGACGACATATTTTTGCCGCTAACAACCATGAAACACTGTACCAGCCCAGCCAGGGTGAGCTGATATAGGTGCCATAGATACCTTTAAATCCCTCGTAAGCAGCTTGCACCTGCTGATTGTCCCAAAAAAAAGCAGATTTTGGATGAACCCTTGGAGCGATTGCCAGCACTGGCACCCTAAGCAGCCGGAACAACGTTGAGGTGCTAGGAGTCACAGTTTAGTCTCGCAGGTTGCTGTCTTGGGCATCGCGGCGGTAGCGAGGGTCGCGCCAGGCACCGCCAACCCCACGCAAAATGCCCCGCCCAATCAGCCCAATGCCCCGGCCAATTACGTCGGTGAGCACGTAGACAATGCCGCTGCCCACCAGCGAAATTGCCGAGCGAAACCGGGGGGCGATCGCATCGCGAGCCTCCACCGCCAGGGTCACTGCCCGCTGGAGCCCCGAGAGCTGCTCTAGCTCTTCCCGCCGGGGCGCGTAGATCGTCTGGTGCTGAATACCCCGCTCGGTGAAGCCAAACAGCCGATGCTGGCTCTCAAAAATTGCCCGAGGTTCATTGACGAGCCCGTCCCAGCGGTAGCGCCAGGAAAGGTCGTTGCGAAAGCGCTCGATGTCGCGGCTGGTCATCATGCGGCGGTGGTAGAGGTTTTTCTTCATCAGCTCCACGTCGGCAAAATGGTTGAGCAAGGGCTGCACCACGGCGTTGGCCAGCTGAATCAGCAGGTGCTCGAGCAGCTCCTGGCTGCGGGCCATCGCTTGGGGGGCGGCGGCTTCGTAGAGGCTGCCGTCCACCACCACCGACTCGTTAAATAGCAGATGCCCCAGCAGCATCGGCACCAGGGGCAGCCGGTCTAGAATTGCCGCCTGCACGACGGGGGCCTCGCTCAGCAGGGTCGGCACCACGGGCTGCTCTAGGGTATCGATCTGAAGGGTGTAGTAGCGGCCAAAAAAATCGGTGACGGTGGCCAGCCACAGGTCTTGCAGCACCAGGGGGCTTTTCTCGGTTAGCTGCCCCGGCAGCACCTGGGCCTCGCACAGGTGGGCGAGGGCGTCTTCTACCTTACGCAGCACTAGATAGAGCAGCTCCCGCTTTTTGTCGTCGCGCAGAATGTCAGACTCCAGCGGCACGTCGCTGGTGTTGTCGAGCAGCCCCTGGAGCTTGCGAAACACGCGCTCAAACACCAGCGTGGCCAGATCGCCCGGCAAAGCCAGCCGATTTTGGTACGGGTCGATTCGGGCATCGGTGGTGGCGACCGCTAGCCCATCCCCCTGCCCCTGAGAGACTCCGACCCTAGGATCTCGGCGGGGTGGCAGGGTAGGAGGCGGAGTTTCCAATGCCAGGGGTGGGCGAGCCGGGGGAGCAACCGGCTGCCCCTGGTCAGAGAAGTTTGAGGTGGCCAGCAGCCGCCGTACCAGCCAGCGGGCGGCCCGCAGTTCCCGGTAGCGCCCCGCCAGCTGGGGGCCGACGGGTTTGGCGCTCGCAGTATGGCCGTGGCCGATCTGGGGCGGCTGATTGAGCAACTGGTCGCCTCTGGGATGCCACCGACCAGCTGCCTGAGCCCGATCGCAGCTGGTCAGCGTCCCGCCATCACCATGCAGGAGAACGACACTGCTAGAGCAATTTCACCGATGCCCAACGCCCTGGAGGCTCTGCGCATCAGCATGCGGCGATCGTCGGTGCAGCAGATCGAAGCGGCGATGGCCCAGATTGAGGCCGAACGGCGGCGCGGGCGCGGCTCACTGCTGGGGGAGGCGGGGCTGGCGGGGGGCTACC
>QBLT01000218.1 GCA_003249105.1 Leptolyngbya sp.
GTGTATTGCTGGAGGGCGGTGACCAGGGTGGGGAGGTCGGGGGCGAGGAGGGCTAGGCGGTGGTCAAAGGCGGTGCGTCCGGCGTTGGCGGTGTGGCAGAGGTCGCCCAGGTTGGCCTGGGGCATCTGGGCGAGGGCCGTGGCCATGGTTTGGGCGTAGGCTTGCAGGGCGGGCTGCGATCGCGCTGACAGGCAAAACAGGTGCAGGGGCCGATCGGTCGCTGGGTCGCTGGTGAAAATAGGGGCGGCCTGGAGGGCGACGTGGGCGTTGGTGCCGCCAAAGCCAAAGGAGCTTACCCCGGCGATCGCCATGTTTTCAGCCTCGACCCAGGGTTCGCGCTGTTGCTGCACCTGCAGGGGCAGCTGGTCAAAGGGAATGTAGGGGTTGGGATTGTGGAAATGCAGGCTGGGCACCAGGGTGCGGTGCCTCAGACACAGGGCGACCTTGATTAAACTGGCGATGCCCGCCGCCGCCTCGGTATGGCCAATATTGCTTTTCACCGAGCCCAGCCGCACCGGCTGAGACAATTCTCGAAAGGGGCTAAACACGTTCCCCAGGGCCTTGGCTTCAATGGGGTCACCCAGCAGAGTGCCAGTGCCGTGGGCCTCGACGTAGTCTACCTGGTTAAGGGGAATGCCCGCCCGCTCGTAGGCGGCTTTGACCACCGCCTCCTGGGCGGCTGGGTTAGGAGCGGTGAGGCCATTGGTGCGGCCATCCTGATTGGTGGCGCTGCCCCGAATCAGGGCGTAAATGCGATCGCCATCGGCCAGGGCCTGGCTGAGGCGTTTGAGCACCACGGTGCCCACCCCCTCTGAGCGCACAAAGCCGTTGGCCGCCGCATCAAAGGCTTTGCACCGCCCCTCGGGAGACAGCGCCGTCAACTTGCTGAAGCCGACAGTGACGGTGGGGGTCAGCATGAGGTTAACGCCCCCGGCCAGGGCCAGACTGCTTTCCCCATTCCACAGACTCTGGCAGGCCAGATGCACCGCCACCAGCGATGACGAGCAGGCCGTATCGACCGTCAGGCTAGGGCCTTGCAGGTTGAGCAGATAGGACACTCGGTTGGCCACCATGGTGGTAGCTAGGCCCGTGGCCGTATAGGTGCCCACCACCTCGGCCCCTTGCAGCAACATCTGGCCGTAGTCTAAGGTCGAGGCTCCGGCAAACACCCCTACGGGCTTCCCACTCAGGGTTTGGGGCACAATTCCGGCATCCTCTAGGGCCTCCCAAACGCTTTCTAAAAACAGCCGCTGCTGGGGGTCGATGTAGGGGGCTTCGCGAGGGGTAATGCCAAAAAACGCCGGGTCGAACTGATCGACTTCGGTTAAGAAACCGCCCCAGCGACAGTAGGTTTTACCCGTAGCCTGGGGGTCGGCATCGTAGAATGCATCGACATCCCAACGATCGCCAGGCACCTCCCGAATGGCTTCTTGCCCCTCGGTTAACAGCCGCCAGTAGGCCTGGAGATTGGGCGCTGCCGGCAACCGACAGGCCATTCCCACGATCGCAATGGGTTCTGGTAGCCCTCGTTTGCGCTGCAACTGTAGCTCTAACAGCAGCCGTTTCTCTGGGGAAAGGCTGCTAATTCGCCTTGCGAGATCCTCCACAGGCTAACTCCCACGCTCCACTTAATAACGCTGTCTGCCCAGCAGGGTTTGCACCTCTGCATCAGACAACAATTCTAATTCTCTTACGATTTGCTCCAATTCCCGCTGGTCAACGACCTCTACCGGGGGAGCGGTCACAGTAGCACGGTTCTGGGCCGAGACTAGATAAATCGACAGCGCCTCTATGGTCGGGTACTCATAGGCCAGGGTCGGGGATAGGGGCACGCCCAGGGTCGATTCCAAGGCTTCGGCCAGTTCCACTGCCGCCAGGGAGTCCAGCCCGTGCTCGGCCAGGGGTTGGCGCACATTTAGGGTGTGCTTGGGCACATTTAGGGCATCGGCCAGCCAGGTCAGCATCCAGTCGGCGATCGCATCGGGGCTGTTTAAGGGCGATGCTGCCGGGCTGGCTACAGCGAGCGACTTGGCGTCTACTTCAGGCTGACTCAGGTTTTCCGAAGCGATCGCCTCGCCATCGCCGTCGACCGGGGCTTCAGCGATCGCCAAGGCCTGGCTGGTCTCTGCTGTCGGCCAACCGTAGACCACATCAAACTGACCGTCTAAAAACATCGACCGGCACAGGTGGCGCTGCACCTTGCCGCTAGAGGTTTTGGGCATGGCGTTGGGCTTGAGCAGGGCGATCGCCCCCACCTGCAAGTCGTGGTCTTCGGCCACTCGGCGGCGTAGGGCGGCAAAGATCGCCTCGGGGTCAGCGGTGCGCAGGGCACTGCGCTCTAGCTCATGCACAATTACCAAATGCTCGGTGTCATGCTCCATGACTGAAAAAGCGGCTCCGCTGCTCTGGCGCAGGGCGCGATGGGCCTGCTCTGCGGTGGCCTCAATATCCTGGGGATAGTGGTTGCGACCCCGAATGATGATCAGATCCTTGAGCCGACCGGTGACGTAGAGGTCATCGCCGTAGAGAAACCCCAGGTCACCCGTGCGCAAAAACAGCCCCTCCTCCCCATCGGCCAAGGTAGCCTGAAAGGCTTCTTGGGTAGCGGCCTCTCGCCGCCAATAGCCCTGGGCAATACTGCGCGACCAGCGCACCCAGATTTCGCCAATGGTGTTGGGGGGGCAGGGACGGTGGCTATCGGGGTCAACAATCACCACCTGGTTGGGAATGGCCGGGGGGCCACAGCTGACAATGGGGCGGGCCGCATCGGCATCGGTGGGTGGTACCAGGGTGACCCGGTTTTGTTGCAGGTTGGTGGCTTTGAGAATCAGGTGCTTCGGCTCGGTCTGCACCGCCTCGCCCGTGACCAGCAGCGTGGTTTCGGCCATGCCGTAGCAGGGGTAAAAGGCCTGGGGCCGAAAGCCGCTGGGGGCAAAGGCCGCCGCAAACTGGGTCAGGGTGGCCTGCTGCACCGGCTCTGCCCCGCTAAAGGCCAGCTGCCAACAGCTCAGATCGAGCGCCCGCCGCTGCTCGGGGGTGGTTTTGCGCCCGCACAGGTCGTAGGCAAAGTTTGGCCCGCCGCTGGTCGTGGCCCGGTAGTGGGAAATCGCCTCTAGCCAGCGCACCGGACGCTGTAAAAACGAAACCGGGGACATCAGGGTCATCTCGGCGCCGACGTACAGCGGCTGCAAAATGCCCCCTACTAGCCCCATATCGTGGTAAGGCGGCAGCCAGGAGACCCCCCGGCTGGCAGCGGTATTGCCAAAGCAGCGGCCAATTAGCTCGGAGTTGTGCAGCAGGTTATCGTGGCTGATCATCACCCCCTTGGGTAGGGCCGTTGACCCCGAGGTGTATTGCAACAGGGCCAGAGTGTGGGCCTGGATGGTCGGGGGTTGCCACTGCTGGGCCAGGTCAGGTTGCAGCCCATCGGTGCTGAGGCAGTAGAGCGATCGCAGCTGGGGAGTTTCGGCCAGCCGTCGCTCTAGCTTTTGCAGGGTGACGCTATCGGTCAGGGCCACCGTAGCCCCGGCATCCTGCACCATGGCCTGGATGCGATCTAAAGAGCGGTTAGGGCGCGGGGGGTAGGCCGGAACGGCGATCGCCCCGGCGTAGAGGCAGCCAAAAAATGCGGCAATGTAGTCTAACCCAGCGGGGTAGAGCAACAGCACCGGCTGGTTTTGACAGTTGAGCTCCTGTAGCAGTACCGCAATGGCCTGGGCCCGCTGCTGCAGATCGCTGTAGGTAATCGTCTGGGCCGTCTCGGGGGTGCCCTCCGCCAAAAACCGATAGGCTGTGCCCTGGGGAGTTTGCTCCGCCCGCCAGGCCAATAGCTCCACAAAAGTTGCGATCGTTGTCAGGGGCTGTAACGACGTCTGATTCGGTGTTCGGTTCAACATATCCACAGCCCTGAAAAACTCATAAGGAGAAGTACCCCTGCCAGCGGTAGACGAGGACTGTCTAGGCGCACTATAGAATACCAAGAGAGGTATCCGATTACCTAGGCTTAACCCAGCAACGGCTGCCCTGCCGCTCTCAGCCCTGGGCCGACAGACCGCTTAATCATTGCTAGAGCCTCTTCAAAGCCCCAGGTGAACAAATCCTAAAGCTGGATCCAGCAACCCTATTAGTGTAGACAGGGGAGCGGGCACCATGTCGCCGCGAAAGTCCAGAATTTGAACTAGCACAAGATAACCAACCGCTAGCAGCAGGGAGATCACCCCGGTGATTACCGCTACCAGTTTTGAACGATCTAGCTTAAAGCGATCCATAGAGCAACGTAAGAGCAATTTGAGGAGTAAATGAAACCCAAGCTCAGCGCCTGCCTCAGACCGTGAAGCGCTAGGCTCTTCTACTCAGCCTGGCACAACAGGAGCTAAATTGGCCCCTGGCAAGAGAGCGGTTTTCGAAGGGTATTCTAAGGATGAGTCCTTAACATGATTGTCGTCTATTTGGTCTTCGCACGGTTTCTATGAGCGCTCCATTGTTACCGACTGATCCTACCCAGCTAGACAACCGTCTGCCAGACCATCGCTCCGCTGTGGTGCAAACTGAAGGGCTAGGTAAAGCCTATCGCACTGGGTTTTGGCTTAACCAGCGAGTTACTTCCCTCCAGCAGTGTTCGCTCACGGTTTACCAGGGTGAAACCTTCGGTCTGCTCGGCCCCAATGGGGCAGGTAAGACGACACTGCTGAAAATTTTGCTGGGCATTGTTCGCCCGACGGCGGGCCAGGCAACGCTGCTGGGCCATGCGCTGGGCGACAGTGCGGTGAAACAGCGCATTGGCTACCTGCCTGAGAATGCGTATTTCTACGACTTTTTGACCGGCTGGGAGTTTTTGCAGTACACCGCCGGTCTGTTTGGTCTATCGCGGGCAGCCCAGCAGCGCCGCATTGTGGAGCTGCTCGATCTGGTGGGTCTATCCCAGGAGGCGGCGAAGAAAAAGCAGCTGCGCCAGTACTCGAAAGGCATGCTCCAGCGCGTGGGCATGGCCCAGGCGTTGATGAATGACCCCGATGTGGTGTTTCTCGATGAGCCAATGTCGGGGCTTGACCCCACCGGGCGCTTTCAGGTGCGGGAAATTATTTTGGCCCTGAAGCGGGAGGGCAAGACGATTTTTTTTAATAGCCACATTTTGTCGGATGTGGAGGTGATCTGCGATCGCATCGCCATTCTCGATCGAGGTGAGCTGATCGCTAGCGGCAGCCTGGATCAACTGCTGGGCACCGCCGACCAATACGTGGCTAAAGGTCGCGGCGGTCGCACCGCCGAGCTAGAGCCCTGGCTCGCCCCGATGACGGTGCAGGGCGATCTCTGGCACGGCCATGTCAAAGGCGACCCCTATGCGTTTGCCCAGCAGATCTCCCAGGTGGGCGGGCACCTGATTGCCCTGCAACAGACTCGCCCCACGCTGGAAGAGTTTTTTATCGCCCAAATTCGCCAGCGCCAGGGTGGGTAGTAGAGAAGCTGGTCGGTGGCCTAGGGAAACAGTGCCGTCGACCTGCCTCATCTAGAGGAACCCAGGGTTGACGGGCTTCCTTTTGCCTTACTCCACCCTCACCACCACCGCCGATCGCGAGGGCAGCGTTAGGCTGTCCTGGGTCCAGGTGGCCCCGTGGTAGCTAAAGACTTCGTGGACAGCCTGCCCCCCAGAGATTAGGGTATCGGTTGCGATCGGGGGGGTGCTCCCTTCGCCAGCGTTGAGGAAAACGAGGATGCGATCGCTCCCCAGGGTGCGGCTAAACCCATAGACCTGACCCT
The DNA here is from genome assembly GCA_003249105.1 of Leptolyngbya sp. GTDB lineage: Bacteria > Cyanobacteriota > Cyanobacteriia > Phormidesmidales > Phormidesmidaceae > Nodosilinea. Next base: position 5,758 of record QBLT01000218.1, read on the forward strand.
CGACGTACAGCACGTCGTAGGTGCCAATGCGCAGGGCGGCGTGCCGGTGGCGCAGGGCAATCAGCTCTCGGTGAATGGTCAACAGATCGAGGTGCCAGTCTTTTTCGGGGGGAAAGGTGCGGCGGCTGTCGGGGTCTAGCTCGCCCGGTAAGCCCACTTCGTCGCCGTAGTAAATGCTCGGTGCCCCCGGAAAGGTAAACAGCAGCAGCGTACACAGCACCATGCTGGCGTTGTCTTCGTCGACCACCGAATAGATGCGAGCCACGTCGTGGCTGGAGAGCAGGTTGAGCTGGGTGAGCTGAATTTCCCAGGGATAGAACGCTAGCAGGTGCTGGATTCTGTCGCCGTAGCCTGCCGCATCCAGCGCTGGGTAGGGGTAGTAGTGAGGCTTCTCAACTAGATCCATACGGATGCGATCGCCCGCCACAAAGGCCATGGTCGGTGCCGTAAATAGGTAGTTCATCACCCCGTCAAACTGGGTGCCGTCGAGCCACTGGGTGGCGTCGTCCCAGATCTCGCCAACAATGTAGGCCTCGGGGTTGATGGCCTTGATGCGATCGCGAAACTCCTGCCAAAACCCCTCAGTCTTGATCTCGTAGGGCACATCTAACCGCCAGCCATCAATGCCCTGGCGCACCCAGTACTCCCCCACCCGCATCAGGTATTCGCGCACCGCTGGGTGGTCGTGCTTAAAGGCCGGCAGTGCCCGGTTGTCAATCCAACTGCGGTAGTTGGCGGGCTGCGATCCGTCGTAGGCCGCCAGGGGCCAACCCCCCACCTCAAACCATTCCAGCCAGGGAGAATTGGGGCCGTTTTCAAGAATGTCGTTAAAGAAGAAAAAGCCCCGGCTACAGTGGTTAAATACTCCGTCTAACACCACTTTGATGTCCTTGGCGTGGGCGGCCTCTAGCAGATCAAAAAAAGCCGGATTGCCCCCCAGCAGCGGATCGACCTGGTAATAGTCGTGGGTATGGTAGCGGTGGTTGCAGGCCGACTGAAAAATCGGCGTCATATAGATGGCGGTCACCCCCAAATCGGCCAAGTAGTCGAGTTTTTCTGCTACCCCCCAGAGGTCGCCGCCCTTGTAGCCAAAGGGCGTCGGCGGCGACTCCCACGGTTCTAAGGTCACCGCCATCGCCGGGTCATCCAGATGATGCTGGGTACGGGCAAACCGGTCAGGAAAAATCTGGTAGAAGACCGCGTGCTTCACCCAGTCTGGGGTTTGAAAAGCCATAGATGCCTTGCCTTGGTTGCCTTGCCTTGGTTGCTATCGTTAGGCTACCGTCATCTGACCGGAGTGGCTACGTCTCGACGACGTGGGTGCAGGCCCCCAGAAAGCAGCCGCTAGAATGCCGCCCCAGCAGGTACAGCGTCACATTGCCCTTCCCTACGCGAATGCTGTGAATGTCCTCCAGGTGAGTCTCTAGCACATCGCGGAGATTGGCGAATTTCTGCGCCAGGTGGCCGCCCTGTTCGCTGGCCCAGTAGGGATTGTTGAGCACTGGCCGAAAAAACGTCTCGGCGGGCCGAATTTCAAGGTTTTCCTCGCCAGCCCCTAGCTTTTGGGCCAGGGCCTCGGTATTGGGCAGGGGGTCGGCGTAGATCACCAGGGAGACCAGGGCATCGCTTTCGCTGGGATACCAGAGACCGGCCATTGCCCCTTCCATAGCCGACAGGGTGATCCCCAGTTCATAGTGCTCGGGTTGAAGTTCCATATCAGGCGGTTTGTAGGGTTTTGAGAATGCCCATGGCCTGCTCTACGTGGCCCTTGGGGTTAAATTGCGAATTAAAAATATGCCGTACCTGGCCCTCTTTGTCGATGATGTAGGTAACTCGACCGGGCAGTAGCCCCAGGGTGGCGGGCACGCCGTAGGCCTTACGCATCGCAGCGCCGCGATCGCTGACCAGCGTAAAGGGCAGATTGTGCTTATTGGCAAAGGCTTTGTGCGAGTCGGGCGAATCGCTGCTGCTGCCGATCACCTCAGCCCCCACGGCGACAAAGTCTTCGTAGCTGTCGCGGAACGAGCACGACTCTACGGTGCAGCCAGGGGTGTCATCTTTGGGGTAAAAGTACAGACCACCGCCCGCTGGCCCCGAAAGCTGCTCAGGGTAACGGTCTCGCCCGCCTGGTTAGGCAGCGTGAAATCGGGAGCGGTGTCGCCTACTTGAATTGCCATCGCGGAACTCTCCTGCACGCGGATAGATAGTTCTTTAGAATACTTAATAAAGGAATTCTCCGCTCAGCAAATAACTGCTGAACGGCTCACTAATAGTGCACTGGTGGTACTAAGGCCAGAGGTTTTAGCCCAATCCTGGACGCCGAACATACCCTGCCTTCCTCATCTCCCCTTCTTCTCCATCACTCCCCACC
>QBLT01000219.1 GCA_003249105.1 Leptolyngbya sp.
CGTTATACTCAGACCAGTTGCGGACTCGGTACTGCATCGGCGTCAGGTTTTGGGTAGTACTTAAACCTTATGCCACTACCCCGTCCGTAACACCCTATTTATGCAACAACGCCGTTTAAATCTATTCCTTAAGGTAGATGCGAAGTTGCCTGATTGAGTTGGCCTATGAACAACACCTGGCTTTCGGATTACGTGATTTATTCTGAACGAGCAGGGCAAGGCTATGCGCGACGTGCCTGTCGGCCCCTGGAGTCCCACATTAAAAAGATGCTGGGGCTACCGATTAGCGAGTTCTCGATTCAGGCAGAAATCAAATATCTCAACCTGGTGGAGGGGGGCGCGACCTGCGAGTGCCCGGCCTGCAAACTCAGAGCCCCAGGCAGCGCCGGTATTTTTTGGGCGGTCAACCGAGTTGACCCATCGGCAACGATGTCTGAGGCCGAGGAAACCTGAGGGAGCCACAAATCTGACTGGTTGCCCTCGAGTTGCCAGGGCGAATCGTATTCGCCCTGGGAGGTTAGCAAACCTTAAGCCACCGCTGCCGCCGCCAGGTAGCCCATAGCTTCGAGCTTGTTGAGCACCTGGGCAACGCTCTCTTCGACGCTCTGCTGGTCGGTGTGGCAGTGTACTTCGGGGTTAAGGGGGGCTTCGTAGGGGTCGTCAATGCCGGTGAACTGCTTGATTTCGCCAGCGCGGGCTTTTTTGTAAAGCCCCTTGACATCGCGGTCTTCGCAGATGTTGAGGGGGGCATCGACAAACACTTCGACAAAGTCACCGATGCGATCGCGCACCGTATCCCGCGCTTCCCGGTAGGGCGAAATGGCCGACACCAGCACCACCACGCCGTTGCGGGTCAGCAGGTGCGACACAAAGCCAATGCGGCGAATGTTTTCGTCCCGGTCTTCTTTGCTAAAGCCCAGGCCCTTGGTGAGGTTGGTGCGCACAATATCGCCGTCGAGCACCTCAAGCTGGCAACCCCGCTGGCGCAGTTCGGCCTCCAGAGCGCGCGCGATGGTCGATTTGCCCGACCCGCTCAACCCCGTAAACCAGATTGTCACTCCCCGCTGCGCTGTCGCCATTGGCCCATTCCGTAAACTGCTCTATAAATTAAACCACTTACTGGCCCACCCCTCTCACTGGCTACCGACCTTGGCCGTGAGCTTTTTCTGCCCCTTGCGGCTGCCAAACTGGTGGGCGTAGACATAGGTAAACTCGCCTCCCAAAAAGAAAATTTGGCTGGTGAGGTAAATCCACAGCATGAGCACCATCACCCCGCCCACCACCCCGTAGGAGTGAAACTGGCTGCCCAGACTAATCACGCTGTTGCTGATTAACTGCTGCAAAATTAGCCACAGGATGGCGGTCAGCAGGGCCCCCAACCACACGTCTCGCCAGGCCACTCGAGTGCTGGGCAGGGTTTTGTAGAGCACCATTACCACCAGGGTCAGCGTCACAAACGAGATGCCCAGTCGCAGCCACGACAGCAGCTGCACCTGGTCAATCGCCAGCACCGTCACCCACTGGTTGACACCTTCCAAAATCTTGGTGATGGTGTCGATGGCGATGTTGGAGAGCAGTGACACGAAGATTAGACTGGTGGCCCCGATCACCAACAAAAATGCCAGAAACCGCCGCCACAAAAAAATAAACGCCACTTCCCCTACGCCGTCAAAGCGGTGGTGGCTGGGCTTGGTGTGCCAAATTTTGTCGAAGGAGCGGCTGAGGGCACCAAAAAAACCGCTGGAGGTAAACAGCAAAATGCCAAAACCGACAATGCTGGCACTGGTGCTGCCGTTGTGAAATTCGATCAGGGTGGCCTGCACCAGGGGAAAGGCATCGGGGGGCAGAGCTTCTTGGGCAAAGTGGAGCACGGCGTTGTAGGCATCGGTGCTGGGGCCAATCAGAAAGCCGACAATGCTCAGCGACACCAAAATCATTGGGAACATGGAAAACAGGGCGTAGTAGGCTAAGGCGGCCCCCATCTCAAGGCAATCGTCTTGCTGCCACTTCATCAGGGTGCGGCCAATCAGCTTGGTCCACGCTGACTGCCCCACTCGATACTTAAAGAAATCGAGCATAGCCGCGTTGTTGATCCATTGGTGTGCCAGTGACCATGCGCGTCGCCAATGCCCTAACCGCGCCAGTTGTCTCCTCATTCTACCGACCCTGTATGTTCGCTAGAGTGTTGTGCCAGCTACCTACAGTGGCACAAAACGCAAAAAGTAGAGCACCAAAGGACAAAAATGCTCGGCTTTGGGGTGATTCTCTTATAGAGACGCTTTCTCTAAAGAAACGCTTCGCGACCGCGACCGCGACCGCGACCGCCCCTAGGCCGCCAGGGCTTGAGCCCCCCAATCTACAGGTACCATACTGTCAAATTCCTGTTGGTCAAAACGGTTTACTGTGGCAGTTTCTTCTTCATTCCCAGGCGTGCAGGACATCTACGCTTGACAAAAATGAGCAGCAAAATTTCGCCTGGGCGCATTCAGGTGCCAGGCGAATTGCAAAGGCGTAGCTACCTATAGCTTGGGCGGGAATCAGTTCGCCGATACTCTGACGCTGACTTCTTCGCGCTTGGTGACGGGGGCCACTAGGTGGGGGGCGATCGCCTGCATCGGGGCAACCTGCGTGGGCGAGGCGGTCACATTCTGGACGGCTTCGGCTTCATCCATTTGGTCGCAGAGGGCTTTAGACAGAGCGATCGCACCGTATAGGCCCGCCAAATAGAGCACAATGTCAAACGCCCCAAAGTACAGATGGAACATGAGCTCAGCCTTCCTCGCCGCTAAGTTTACTGCCGATACTACCGCATCCTTCGGCGGGGTTCCAAGGGGTGCAGGTGGTATCTATGCGGTAGCAACTAACGGCAACTCCGTTGGGTGCGACGCTGTCGCAGGCACCCCTCATGCCCAGCGGTCAGGGGAAAAAGCAGCTGTTGATTATTTGGTGCTGACTGTTTAACGTTTTGCCATCTTTCCCAACTCAATCATCAGCAGCGCGCCACCGCTGGCAAAAGCACCGCCGACCATACCCTGGGCCACCTGAATTCGGGGGGATTCAAGGCAGTACCCAGGTACGGCTTGTGGTTTGCCGCAGGACTGGCTCTTAACCCGCGCTGCGCCACCGCCCAGGAGAATACCGACCCCGACCGCTAGGGTGGCACTCCACAGCAAAACATTTTTTTCGTGTTGGATAAACATTTCGGTAGTTGACAAACGGTTGATTTAGCATGCCCAACTACATCAATTCTGATAACGTGCCTTTGCCATCGACCTGCCAATTTTTTCAAGTAGGCTGGAGCGGCTGGTTGACGGGCAGGCAATTGGTGATGCGGTTATAGAATAGGGGCGATCGCACCTCTATTCCCCCATTACTGTAGGGTTGTCGTCACCGCCTGCCCATCGTAATTCCTGTAAAAAAGCCTGCTGAGGCTTTGGGAACCTCAGCAGGCTTAATGTTTAAAATCAGGTAGAGCCCTACGGACAGGGATTCAGCTAGCCAGCACTGGGATTAAGGTCGATCATTTGGCCGGTGGTGTAGGTGCCAATGGGGCTCCAAATTATGTAGGGAAGCAGCAGCAGGGCCGCATACCCAGAGATAGGAAGAACCCCAAGCGTGAGCAGAATGCCCAAAACCACCCCCAGCCCGCCCAGCCCGGTGCCAACTTTCAGACTTCTAAACCATAGGGTGGCAGGAATATAGGCAACGGTAACGACTTCCACTAGCAGATAAAAACCCATCAGCAGCCAGGTTTTAGAACTGCCGGGATCGGCTTGCCAGACAAAGGTGGCCGAGAGCGCGCCGCAGGCAAATATGACTGTCCAAATCATTGGAATGGCGGGCTCAAAAAAGAGCCACCTGGGGCGATCGAGGCGCTTTCCCCAGGAAATATCTCGGGGTCGAATAAAACTGCTCCCTAGGGCAACTAGGAAAGTTATTCCCCCAATTGTCATCCAGCTGTCGTGCATTTTCAGGTCGGGCTTTAAACTGCGTGAAACCGTTTTGAGGCCAATTAAGGCCTCGTATAGGGCGTTAACTACTGCGTTCAGGACACAGGTCACTACCCTGGGCAAAAACGGGGGTACCCCACTGGTGTATAGCCATCGCTCCAAGAAATTGTGCAGAATGTCCTGACCAGTCCGGCGATGACTATGTCGAAATTATTCCAGTTTCTTTTGTTGCTGCCGTCAGCCTTTAGTCAGAGTCCGCGATTCTCCGTAGAGTAAGAGAATTTCGGAAAATCGTATCCACCCAAACGCTTTACGCTCTGGTGGTCTGGAGCAGGGCAGGAGCCAGTACCCGGTCAATCTCTTGCAACACTTCAGCGCTGAGGTCAACCCCAGCGGCGGCGGCATTGTCGGCCACTTGCTCGGGACGGCTGGCTCCAATGATGGTCGATGTCACCCGGCGATCGCGCAGAATCCAGGCGAGGGCCAGCTGGGCCATGGAGAGGTTGAACCCTTGGGCGATGGGCTGAAGATCTTGCACAGCACTGAGGACGCGATCGCGCCTCAGCTCGCTCATAAACCCATTCATTTTGTCGTTGGCGGCGCGGGAGTCGGCGGGCGGCGTCGCCCCCGGCTTGTATTTGCCGGTGAGCACCCCCTGGGCCAGGGGCGACCAGACAATCTGCCCAATGCCGTGGTCGGCACAGAGCGGAAACACCTCGGCCTCGGGATGCCGCCACAGCATGGAATACTGGGGCTGGCTCGAGACAAACTTTTCTACATTGGGCAGATCCAGCGCTGCCTGAATCTGAGTGGGGCTCCATTCGCTAAAGCCGATATAGCGGGCTTTGCCCTGCTGCACCACCTCGGTGAGGGCAGTCATGGTTTCTTCAAGCGGCGTGTTGGGGTCGTAGCGATGGCACTGGTAGAGGTCAACGTAGTCGGTGCCCAAACGCTGCAAAGAGGCATCGATCTGCTTGTGAATTTGCGCTGCCGACAGCCCCTGATCGCTGGACGACATGGGGAAAAAGACCTTGGTGGCCAGCACGTAGGAGCTGCGATCGCGCCCCCGCAACACCTCTCCTAAAAACGACTCGGCGGCTCCGCGTCCGTAGACGTTGGCCGTGTCGATGAAGTTGATGCCGACATCAAATGCCTTGTGCACGCAGGCCTCCGCCTGCTGCCGCTCGACCCCACCACCGTAGGTTAACCATGACCCCAGGGCCAGTTCCGAAACGGTGAGGTCGCTATCCCCTAGCTGCCGATATTTCACTTTAAATCTCCTTTATCGATTGAGTTGAGACAAAATCTAGAACCGAGGCTTGAGCTGGCTGGGTCGGTTGGGGCCAAAATGGAGAATTTCCCTGGAGTTAACCGAACTGAGCGGAGCCCAAAGCAAAGAACAAAACATGAAGAAAATGCCTGACAGGCGTCAATCCTGGCATCCCTCACAGAGCATGCTGTCCTGGGTTGGGCCTGTGCTGAGGGTCAGTGCCCAAACACGAGTTTGTGTAGCCAATCCGACAGGCTGGGCACGGTGAGGTGATTAAAGTCTCCCTTCACCTGCTCATAGCCCGCCATCGGCTCAAACAGACCATCTGGAGCTTGGGGCGCTTTGAGGTCGTCGGTGCGCTGACCGCGAAAGCCAATGCGGGTAAGGGCAAAGTCTAATAGCCCCGGCGACAGCCGCTGGCTCCAGTCGAGCAGACGGCCCACATCCCCCACAATGTAGTCGCGAATCGGGTGCTCGGCGGCATAGAGAATGGCGTCGGTGACCAGGCTTGCATCATAGTAGGGCGGAATGCCCGTGGGCTTAACACCGACCTTGGTACGCATGTGGTTGTAGAAGGGGGTGTTGATCACCGCTGGCTTAATGCTGGTGACATTGATGCCGTACCCCTCGTGCTCTAACTCGACCCGCAGCGATTCGAGAAAGCCCTCTAACCCGTGCTTGGCCGTTGAGTAAGGACTCTGCAACGGCAGCGCCCGCCGCCCCTCCATCGACGAAATGGCAATCAGCGAACCTCGACCCGCCTGCTTGAGGTGGGGCAGGGCCACCTTAGCCCCATAGACCTGACCCATCAGGGTGACGTCAATCACCCGGCGAAATTCCTCAATGGTCATGGTTTCAAAGGGGGCAAGGATGCCCGCGGCGGCGCAGTGCACCCAGGTGTCGATGCGGCCAAAGTTGGCGATCGCGGCATCGGCGATCGCGCTGACCTGCTCAAACTCAGCTACGTCTGCGGTGACGGCGATCGCCTCGCCGCCCAGCTGCTGAATTTCTCTTACCAGCGACGCCAACCCACTCTCGTTGCGCGCCGCCACGACAACCTTAGCGCCCCGCTGAGTCAACTTCAGGGCGGCATCACGACCGATCCCGCTAGAGGCCCCCACTACAACGACAATCTGCTGGTTAAGTGGTTTAAGCTCCATAAAAATTTCTAAACATCCTTAAGTTAGGGCCTCGAATCAAATTTTGAAGTCAACCACTTCCAACGCCAAAGGAGGCAGCGTTATTAAATCAAGCAGAGCTTGCCCCAATAGATTTTGGGGCAGTCAAACTAAACTCGGAATCAGATTGATATAAACTCGGCTAGAGGGCGTTTGAAAAGTAAGTCGCTGTAGTTTTAGTTACCTGCTGAATTCCCCTGCCCCTCTTAAAAAGGGGGGTAAAAGGAAAGTCCTTCTTTGTAAGGGGGGAGCCCCACTTCTGCTACAAGGAATAGTACTTTTCAAACATCCTCTAAGACACGTGGGTTTCCCCTGGCCCCACAATCCCTACCTTGTGACGAAACATCAGCTCACCGCCATACCAACCGCTAGCCAGCAGCAGCACCGCCACCACCCAGGATAAGATCAGTCCGGTTGGCAAAATGCTCGTCTCTGGATTGGCCAACCGCAGCGCAAAGTTGCCAATGCTCAACACCAGCACCGCCACATTGAGCCCCATGTGCAACCAGCCCGCCTGGCGCTTGCGCGCCCTGGGAATGCGGACGAAGTCGAACATACCCGTTATGGCAGCGGCGACCCCAGACAGCAGCCCTACCCCCAAGAACCAAATCGAAGCCTGAGCCCAAAACTCACCTTTGGTCAGCCAGTAGCCCAAGTCAGTACCAGCTACGCCGCTGAGAAATGCGATCGGAAAAATCACAATAATCGGATGAATGGGGTGACCGAAAATAGCTATGGTGCTAGTGATGCCAGTGCCATGATATTCTGTAGCGCGGCTGTCGATTAGCGGTGGAATATTTGGATAGGGAACGTTTCCGCCCTGCTGATTTTGTTGAGTTTCCATACGGCCTCTTAAGTACAAAACTATACTGCCAACACTTAGCGCTCTACTAAACCCACAGTGTCCAACTCTGCCCAGAACTACTAGTTCGGCGCAGGTATGACGCTCAGACTCCAAACTTTTGGATGGAAACTAATCTCTCAATAGCGACTGACAGCCATTGCTATGACACGTTGGTTGAGGTCTGAGTAGAACTTTCAGCAGAAAACGTTGTATGAATAGTCACAGAAAAATCTGTTCTAACGAAATTTTAGTAACTTACTCGGTCAATTTCGTCTTCCTTAGGAAGTATTTGCCTATCTCTTAGGGAAGAATAGGCAGTGGCAGCAATGCACTACCTTATGAATTGGTTTAAAAGATTATGCTTTACGAAAAAAGGTATGGCAAAAACCTGATTCTTGCTCTGCCTTTTTTTCCTTCGAAGCAATCAGTCTTAGATCTGCCCCTAATATTTCAAAAAGGTCGAAGCGGCCCAACTAGTCCCTAGGGCTACAGTAGTACCTCGGTAAACCTTTAGACCAATACCCTTAGTGGTGCAGAAAACTCATGGCAGTCTCAGAATGAGAACGTAACGACTTCAGAGAACTCAATGCGGCAGTCTAAGGCGTCTCGTTTGCGCTGAGAGGCGCAGGCGGGCGGTGGATTGTGCTTCGGCAACGCTTGGAGAATGGGCAAGGGCAGTCGCTCGTAGCAGAGCCGAGCTAGCTCCCGCAGACCGAGTTGCAGAAAACTCAAGCCCCGGTCCCCATGCCAATCTAGACGAGTCCGTTGGCCCGCTTTAACTAGCATCATGCCCAACACCAGGGCAATTAGATAGGCGCAATCCAGCAGCATAAATAAGCAGGTCAAGACACCCGCATCGCGTAAACCCGAGTCGAGGATAT
>QBLT01000021.1 GCA_003249105.1 Leptolyngbya sp.
CTCAATGGAACTACACCGCCGTCCCAGAAGTTCAGGTTATTTAATCCACGTTCCTTAGTGGCGTTGGCTCAACGGGAGCAGATTACGATTCAGCTCGCCTACTACCCGCCTTATCACAGCAAATACAATCCGGTAGAGCGGACCTTTGGGTGGTTGGAGCAGCATTGGCGAGGCAGTTTATTGGACTCCGTCGAGACCGTCGTGCGCTTCGCTGAATCCTTGACCTTCAAAGGCAACCGCCCCACCGTCAGCCTTGTAACCCAAGCCTATGAAACCGGCGTTAAACTGACTCAAACGGCGATGGCAGACCTGGAAAAGCAGTTCCATCGTTTACCCGGCCTAGAAAAGTGGTTCGTCGAAATCACCCCACAGCCCGCCTAGCAAATGGATGGTTTATTTCTTGGAACACTCCAAAAGCTCAGGCATTTCGAAGGAATAGCATCGTCAGTGTACTACTTGCCTAGGAGGATGGAGGCTAGGTCACCAAACTTCTCGAAGTCGACTTGGGACGCGATCGCCATTACCCGCCGCCCATCGACCTGTAGCGTGGTGGCCTCAATGGTGCGCAGTACGTCGATTAGGGTGAGCTGGCCGGTGGCAGCGGTGTCTAAAACGGCGTTGCGCAGCAACTCCCAGCCGGGGCTGTCGTTGTCAGAGAAGGTAACGGTCGTGGCCAGCAGCCGCCAGAGAAACTGACCGGCAAAGGTGTCGGACATTTCTCGCAGGGTGTCTACCTCCACCAGCACATTCTGGGTTAGCGCCTGGCGGGCCTGCTCTTCTTCGATGCGGAGCACGTTGAGCAACAACTGTAGGTCGCGGCTGGCAATACCTGTGGTGGCGAAGGCTTCTAAATCGCTAACGGAAATAGGCGGCGCTTCTAGCGACCCGTAGGTAATTTGAATGTCTTCGGCGGCAGTGGCTTGGGGTGCGGCTATAGCCAGCCCGGTCACAGAGGTGGCAACTAACGCCAGCGCTGCGGCACTGTGCCCAAAGCGCTGCCCTAGACCTAAGGACAGTGAAGACAGCTGATTGGTGGCCTGCCAGAATTGGTGAATCATGCTTAGCCCACGCCTACTACCAGATAATTAAGGACGATTGACTCGCCTCTAAGGTTCCCTATCTCGATGTCTACGTCGCTACCCACCATTGGTTTAATTCCCGCTGCGGGGCAGGGCACGCGCATTTCGCCTCTGCCGATGAGCAAAGAACTATTTCCCGTCGGTTTTCGCATGCTAACGAATCAGGCGGGGCCTCGCCCCAAGGTGGTATGCCACTATCTGCTGGAAAAGATGCGACGGGCGGGGGTGGAGCAGGCGTTCTTTATTCTGCGGCCCGGCAAGTGGGATATCCCCAACTTTCTGGGCGACGGGGCCGATTTGGGAATGCACCTGGGCTATTTGACGGTGCATGTGCCTTTTGGGGTGCCCTTTAGCCTCAACCAGGCCTATCCCTTTTTGCGCGGGGCGACGGTGGTGATGGGCTTCCCAGATATTCTATTTGAGCCGGGGGATGCCTACCAGGTGCTGCTGGAGCGGCTGCACAGTGGCTCGGCGGATGTGGTGTTGGGCCTGTTCCCTACCGATCAGCCGGAGAAGGTGGGGGTAGTGGATTTTGACGAGAGCGGGGTGGTGCGGGGCATTTACGAAAAGTCTGGGTTGACTCATTTGTCCTACATGTGGGCGATCGCCGCCTGGCGGCCCAGCTTCTCAGACTTTTTGCATGGGTTTGTGCGCGATCGCCAGCGGACTCTGATCGGCAGCCAAATTCCCCAGCACCTCACAATATTGCCGCCCTACGCTGAAATCCCAATCGGAGATGTCATGCAGGCGGCGCTGGGGTCGGGGTTGCGGGTCGAGGCCCAGCCCTTTGCCCAGGGCAGTTATCTAGATATTGGCACGCCAGAGAACCTGGCTAAAGCAATTCAGCAGTATCCGTTTCCGGTGGGTTAGCCAGGGCAAAAAGAAGATGCGTTAGCGCAGCTATCCGAAGGAATCGCCGGCCTCGCCCTAATCGTCGAAGTCGAGATCGTCAGAGCCGAAGTCGGCACCAAAGAGGGAGCCCGACACGGTGTGCTCTAGCTCCATGCGCTGCTCCATCTGGCGGAGAAAGTAGCCGGTCATCATGGCGGAGGCGAGCAGCCCGGCGAGGTTTTCGCGATCGGTGGTGACTTGGACGTTAAACCCGTCTCCTGGCAGCACGCCGACCAACCCCTGCACGTTGTGGGCAATAATCTGCTTGATTTCACCGCTGACGGCCTGGGCCACCCGAGTCAGCACCTCTGGGGACTGGTGCTGGAGATATTTAAGCAACTCGTTGGGGTGGTCGCTATTGGCCGACATGCTAATGAATTCAGCGTCTTCAGGGTTAAATACCATAGAATCTCAAAGACCTTTGGTCACAACGTAGGCGACGGCGAGTACCAAATGCTGGGGCGATTGGATCCAATGCACAAAGGCAACCCCTGGCCTGCCTATAACTACTAATATTCCCGATGATAGCGTAACGAATCATGTAATATTGCGTCGATTCAGTAGCTTGGGTTTAGGTCGCTTGACTAAAACCCAGACTAGGCGGCGATTTGACGAGCAGCAGCAGCGATTTTTTGTCCTTACAATAGTTCGATGGTATGGGTGGGGCAGTAGAGCTATGAGGCAGCCTCGATCTCGGGCTCAAGCTCGGGTTCATTCCCCTCGTCAGAGTCTGTATCGTCGGTGGCGGCGGTGGAGCCCTTCGGTCGCAGCTGGGGCAGGGCATCAATTTCAAAGTGTTGGTAAAACTTGTCGGTGACCTGCACGAGGGACGATCGCCCCTCGGCCTGGCGGCGCTTGCGCACAAAGCCCTGGGCAACGAGTTCTGGGATATGCTGGTAGACGCCGGAACCGCGCAGATCGACGAGGTCGGTTTGGCTAATGGGGCCTTTGAGGGCGATCGCCGCCAGCGTTCGCAGCGCCCCCACGCCCAAATCGATAGGAATCAGCAAATCTACCAAAAACCGATAGCGCTCTTTGAGCTGAAGGCAGTAGCCATCGACGGTTTCGATGATTTCTAAGGCTCCGTCGCGATGGGCGTAGTCGTTCATCAGCTCGATCAGCCCTTCTTCAATATCGTCGCGATCGCAGCGGGCTAGTTCGGCTAGCTTGGCAATGTCGAGGGGCTGCCCTTTGAGGTACAAAATCGCTTCAATGGTGGTGGCCAGGGTGGACATAGACCATCGCTACTGTAAAACCATCCTTCAGCCTAGCGCCGATTGCGGTAAACGGCTGATTTGGGGAGATAAGACAATCCGTGTGGGGGCAAACGGCGTTTGCCCTGCCGAATGGGTTCTCTCAGCAAGATTTGGTGGGAGCGGCGCAAGGTTTGGGGCAAAGCCAGATCTGCTGCCGGGGCCATTTCGCTGGCCCTAGACCCCCAGCTTCGCGCGTCCTCCAGCCTACGAGAAGGACGTTCCGTCGTCCTTCACCTCACGGAAAGGATGGGCCGATCATCGGTTAAAACGTCTGTTTTGCAAATTGGCTGGTTGGTAAATCTGGTTGCCTGGAACCAAAAAGTAACGTTCTTAAGGCAAAAGAAGTAGCCACCGTAGGGTGGGCACTGCCCACCATCAGGGAGAAAGTTTTCCAGAAGTCACCTTAAAGAAGCAATGCACCTTCAAAAGGCTTTAATCGAGATTGCGACCCGTCAGCTCGACGAAGATATCTTCGAGGTTGGAGGGGCGGGTCATCATGCCGGTTTTGTCGGGCTGCTGGTCAAGGTGGGCGTTGGCGGCATCGAGGGTGGGAAAGAACTGGTAGTCCCAGCGATTCGCACGGCGATCCCCTTGGGAATCGCCCTGCTGGGTCATGACGATGCCTTCGCCGTGGCGCTGGCGAAAGTCTTGTAAGGTACCGAGTTCAATCAATTTGCCTTGGTCGAGAATGCCGATGCGATCGCACAAATATTCCACCTCTTCCATATAGTGGGTGGTGAGCAGCATGGTCATGCCCTGCTGGTTGAGGCCGCGAATAATTTCCCACAGACGGCGGCGGGTTTGGGGGTCGAGGCCCACGGTGGGCTCGTCGAGAAAGAGAATTTTGGGGTTGTGGAGCAGGGCGCGGGCAATCTGCAACCGCCGTTTCATGCCGCCGCTGAGGGTTTTGACCTTGTCGTCGCGGCGATCGCCCAGTTCTACATACTCCAGCCAGGTGTCGATGGCGGTCCGTCGCTGCCCAGCAGGAATGTGGTGCATGCGCCCGTGGAATTCCATGTTTTCCCACACGGTCATGTCGCCATCGACGCTGGTCTGCTGTAGCACCACGCCGATCTGGCGGCGCACGTCGAGCTGCTGGCGGTTGACATCGTAGCCCGCGACCACCACATGGCCATCGCTGGGCCGGGTCAGGGTGGTGGCCATGCGAATAGTGGTTGACTTGCCTGCACCGTTGGGGCCGAGTAGACCAAAAACTTCTCCGGCTTCAATAGTTAGAGATAGGTCGTTGACAACGGATACACCGTTATAGACTTTGTGGACGTTTTGCAGACAAACCGCAGCGGACATGGCAAGGGGCAGGCTCCAGAAGTTAAGTCATGGCGATCGGGGCTAAATCTGACCAACGAGTCTTTAACCCAGCACCGTCTGTAACTTATTGTTAATAATCTTACCGTATCACCCATCTACCGCTGGTTAGCTGTGCGCGCTCGAATTGATCAAGACATTCTCTACCTCCATCAAAAGGACGTGCCAGCCTATAAAAAGTCAGGCTCAGTGGTGCGCAACAGCTATTTTTGGGCGCTGCGATCGATCGCCGACCGAGCCGGGTTTAACCACGATTGGGAGTTTGCCGATGTCGTGTGGCCAGCGCTAGGGCGCATGCTGTTGACCTTCACCGAGTCAGGGTATTTGGGCTATCGAGAAACCGTGCTGGAATTTACGGACGATGCGACCATCCCTGACGTCCTACGGCCCGTGGGCACTTGGATTGCTGACGATGAGTACGACGAAGATGAGCATTCGTAGCCTACTGCCCCTGGAGAACAGTCAAAGCCGCTGAAGGTCGTACCCAGGGAGTCAAGCCCGATGCACAACGCCCATGGGCAACTCTATTACGCCCTGCCGCAACCCCAGCCATAAAAGTTCAAAAGCCCCGAAGCAAGATCTGCTCTGGGGCCTTTAAGTACAGTTAATTAACTGTGAATTTGGCTAAATCGACAGGCCCAGGCGCAGCCCTAAAAAGGCGTGGACAAACATCACCGCCAGGGCAAAACTGCCCAGGTAGGCATGGGCGGTGCGCAGAGAGTCTTTGCCGCCGCCAAACTTGGTGATCGAGATGGCACCGTTGAGGGCCAGCAGCGCGATCACCAAACTGCCCGTCCAAAAGTGGGGGCTTTGGAAGATGTCTTTTTCCTGCATCACCAGCGACAGCACGCCGCCGGTGTAGCCCAGACTAATGAAGGTAAACATCCACAAAGCCAGGCGCTTGTGGGTGTGGCGGTTTTCGGCTTTTTTCTCCGCGTCGTCGTTGCCGATACGACCCTTCCAGCCCATGTAGGCGGTAAAGCTGCCCATCACAAAAATCACGATGCCCATCATCGCCGGATGACCCCAGTGCACAATCGGCTCGGGGGTGCCAAACCCGGCAAAAAAGTCGGCTATGGGCTGCAAAAACCCGCGAATACTAGAAACCATCACTATCTCCCAACAAAGTAGCGCCATCCCTAAGGTGCCATATTTTCTCTACCGAAGGGCATAGGGCATTGGCATCCCGAAACCAAAAGTTATGTTATGGAATCATGGCAAGGTTGGCTCCTAGGAGTTGATTCAAGCCCAAAAAATACTTTTCGCCTACTAAAATAAGGTCATGGAACTAGATAACCTTGATATTAAAACTTTGTCTCTCCTCTGCCAGCGCGGGCGTATGACCTGGGCTGAGCTGGCGGGTCAGCTAGGGCTGTCGGCTCCGGCGGCGGCCGATCGCGTCAAACGCCTCGAAGAGCGCGGCATCATCACCGGCTACAGCGCCCGGCTCGATGCCGAAGCCCTGGGGCTAACGTTGACCGCGTTTATTGCTATTACCCTCGACCAGCCCCACCATCGCGAGGGCTTTTTAGCCGAGGTGCAGGCCACCGCCGAAATTTTGGAATGCCACCACGTGACCGGCGACGACGATTACCTGCTGAAGGTGCGCTGCTGCCACACCCGCGCCCTGGAGGCATTGATTACCCAAAAGCTGAAGGCGATCGCAGGCGTCGTCAAAACCCGCACCCTGATTGCGCTCTCGACGGTGAAAGAGACCCAGGTGCCATCCCTAGAGCATTTGAGCGAGTCCTAAAGGAGGAGCGATGGAAGGCTGGACATTGCTGAAGGGCATGGGGCTGGGGCTGGCGATCGCCGTTCCCGTCGGCCCCATTGGGTTGCTCTGCATTCGCAGGTCGCTCACCCAGGGCCAGCTCATGGGGCTGGTGACGGGGCTGGGGGCCGCCACCGCCGATGGCATCTATGGCAGCATCGCCGGGTTTGGACTCACCGCCGTAGCCGATCTGTTAGTTAGTCACACCCACGCAATGCAGCTGATCGGGGGGATATTTCTCTGTTATTTGGGCTTCATCACGCTGCGGGCCGCCCCCGCCACCGAGGCGGCGAAAATCTCCAGTCGAGGGCTTTGGGGAGCCTATGTTTCGACGCTATTCTTGACGCTGACGAACCCGGCCACTATTCTTTCATTCATTGCGATTTTTGCCGGGCTGGGCCTGGTGGGCACCCGTCAATCTTGGGGAGCCTCGCTGACCCTGATTATCGGGGTGTTTTTGGGGTCTGCGCTGTGGTGGCTGTGCCTCAGCTGGGGTGTAACGCTTTTTAGCCAAAGGCTGACACCACAGCGCCTTAAGTGGTTAAATCGGCTGGCCGGTGCCGCTATTTTTGGCTTTGGGGTAGTTGCGATTGCGCTCACCTTTAAAGGCTAAACTCCAGATTCTCACTCCAGGTACTGCCTGTGACCATGCTGCGAACTCATCCATTTTCTTCTCCGCCGACCCGGCGGCCTAGCGCCGTGGCCTGGGGACGATGGCTCAGCCTAGCGCTAGCTCTGGTGGTGGTCAGCTGGCTGGTGCTAACGACGGTGCCCAAGGCCCAGGCAGCATCCCCTGAGCTGATCGCTCAATCCATTCAAGATCTGCAAAACAAGCAGAAGACCCTTGAGCAGCAGCGCAACGAGCTTCAGCAGCAGCAAACCGAGCTGCAAAACCGCCAGGCCACCTCAGAATCTAACCTTGAGGGTCTGGAGAATAGCATTGTCTACACCGCCAACCAAATTAGCGAAACCGAGTTTCGCCTCAACCAGGCTGAGAAAGAGCTAAAAGACTTTGAGGCCAAGCTGGCCAAGGCCGAGGCCGACTACGAAAATGTGCGCACCGGCACCGTGGCCCGGCTCCAGTATTTGCAGCGACAGCAGGGCAGTGAAGGCTGGGCCGTGCTGCTGCAAAGCCAAAACTTTAATGAATTTCTCGATCGCCAGTACCAGCTCAAGCGGGTTTACGCCTCCGATCGCCAGGTGCTAGCCGACCTCAAGGCTCAGGCCGACGCCATTCAAAAGCAAAAGGCCGCCGTCGAAACCAAGCGCAACCAAGTTGCCCTGCTGCGCCAGCAGCTGCTCTCCCAAAAGCAGCAGTACGAGGCCGAGGCCAACGAAGAAAAGCAGCTAATCTCTCGGCTCAAAGATCGGCGGGGAGCGCTGGAAGCCGCTGAGGCTCAGCTCGCCCGCGATTCAGAGCAAATTGCTGGCCTGATTCGCCAAAAAATTGCCTCCAGTACCGGGGTAATTCGCGGCACGGGGCGGTTTGTCTTCCCTGCCAATGCCAATATTTCCAGCGGGTTTGGCAACCGGGTGCACCCCATTTTGGGCTACAGCCGCTTCCATGCCGGGGTAGATTTCTCAGCCAGCTACGGCAGCACTATTCGCGCCGCCGACTCGGGACGGGTAATTTTCTCGGGCTGGTACGGGGGCTACGGCCAGGCGGTGATCATCGACCACGGTGGCGGGCTCAGCACCCTCTATGCCCACGCGAGCCGCTTGCTGGTGAGCGAAGGGCAAGCGGTGCAGCAGGGACAACCCATTGCCGCTGTTGGCTCCACTGGCCTCTCCACCGGCCCCCACCTGCACTTTGAGGTGCGGCAGAACGGCAATCCGGTGAATCCGGCGGGATATTTGTAGGCAATGGCGGGGATAGATGATGAGGGACAGAGGAAAGTTTTGAGTTCTTAGTTTTGGGTTTTGAGTTTCAGTCCTGAAGGCCTCAACTCAAAACTCAACATTCAAAACTTTTCCCCAATCCCCCCTCCGTCTAGCCCAGGCTCTTTTTCAGATGGGCCATAATGCGGGCCTTACGGGGATCTTCACTCTTGGCGGGAGTGACGCCAGCGAAGTTGATTTTGCTGGTTAGGGCAATGTGCTGCTTGATTTGATCTTTACTAGCCACGAAGACACCTCAGAGAAACGAACAGGGAAAGCCTGAGCAACCAGGGCACATACCCCGGCAGTTCAGCCTGGGAATTGGCATCCCAAAATATTCTCCCTATAGACAATTTAATGCATGGACCCAGGGTTACTACAAGCTTCTGAAATCAAAGACTGTGTAGCAGTGATTGGGGCAGGGGTTGCGATCGCCCCTCAACCGATGCTAGAAGTCTGGGGTGACAGGAGCGGGCGCGGCGGTTGCGCAACGTTGCCATCATCGATTTGGTCGCGATCGGCCGGTCTATTTTGAAAGCGTTGCAGTGCATCAAAGTCTCGACCTGGGGCATCAGGACAGCTCACCGAGGATGACTGTGCTCCGTCTGCCCATCGCTGGGTATTGGTTATCAAGCCGCTGAGGTTGCTTTGAAGTACTTTTAAACTTGCAAAAGTGGTCTTTGTTAAAGCGCTAAAAATTGGTCATCTTTGGCACAAACGCCGGGAGTTTTTACGCACATATAAGTTTTTTTAATGCAAAGCATAGATGATTTATGGGCTACGTTACTCTTAACCCCAGAGCCAGAGGGTAGAATTTAGCTTGGATTTTCAGCTTTGGATGGCATCATGCATTATGGCAGACTCTGGAACTTCTCCAATTAGTGAAAACTTTGATTCTTTACCCCGTGAGGTTAGGGTTGATAACCTCCGCAATGTTCTAGAAACCCTGCAAATCGCCGACGAAATCGCCAAACAGGGCTATCTCATCACCAGCTCAGAACTGGCCGATTTGATGGATGTGAACGCCAGCGCTGTGACGAGCCGGGGTGAGTTTTGGGCCTGGCGCAACTGGTCAGTGTCGCGGGTGCGGCGCGAAGGCAACCAAATTCTTTGGCAGATCGAGCGGATCGACTAGAGGTTTTAGGTGGGAGATTTTGGATTTTGGGTGAGCGATCTACTAGTCACCGTCGGTGATTCTTAATGATCCCCACCCCATTTCCCATCCTCAGAAAAGTCCCCATAGCGGGGAAAGTCTGGGTTAGGACAGCCCAAAATGACAGGCTTGGATTCTATGGGGCATTTTTTGCATTTTTCGCTCTGCGATTTTCGTTCTTTTGCCCCACTGCCGCTCCTCATCTCCCCAGCCACTGCCGCAGCACCGGCAGCACCGGGCAGGGGTTTGCCGCCTGCACATTCTCGGGCTTGCTCCAGGTAAAGGGAGCCTGCTGGGCCGCAGACATCCACAGCAAGCGCTTGGCGCGGGTCATGGCGACGTAGAGCAGCCGGTACTCTTCGGCGGCTTTGAGGTGCTTGGCCTGCTCCCAAGCGGCAACAATGTCGGGAATTTCACTCTGCCCCGGGGCGAAACCAGCGTGGGCATGGGCGCGGATCTGAGCCCGGGCCACCTCCGCCAGGGTAAAGTCGCCCAAAAATTCGCCCTGGGGTGGCACCCATAGGGTACCGGGAATGGTTTTGTCGTGGAGAAAGGGCAGAAACACGACGTCCCAATCGAGCCCCTTGGCCTTGTGCATGGTGATCAAGGTGAGCTGGCCAGGGCGGGTGTAGAGCGAGTCGGTGTCTTCGGTATCGACGGCGGTGAAGCGCTCGGAGCCGACGATGTCTTGCAGCACGGCGATCGCAGCCGCTAGCGTGTCGTCGTTGCGGATCTGCTGGCTGACGCGGGCAGCGAGCTTGTCGGCGGTGGCTAGCTCGCTCTGGTTGTAGCCCAGGGTAAGCCCAATGAAGGAAAACAGGCTGTAGGGGGGCAGTTCGAGGCGCGATCGCAGCAGCCCCGCACAGTAGCGCCGCGCGATCCGCGCCGCCTCCGTGTCGGGCGGCGCATCCAGTGGGCCGGGGTAGAGAAACTGCTCGGGAGCCTGGGCCAGGGCGTTGAGGTCTTGGGTGGGCACCCGCTGGCGATCGACCAGCACCCGCAGCGCCCCCTTGAGGCGATCGGCGGAGTGGGGCCGCTCAATAAATTGCAGCAGGGTGAGCATTTCTTCGGGCACTTTGGTCTGCCGGTCTTGCTCGCCCACGTCGTAGAACTTCAGCCCCATAGCGGGCAGATCGACGCCCCCCACCAGGTCAGGATCGCGCAGCAAATTGCCGACAAACTGGCCCTGGCGTCCCTCCCGCACCAGAATGGCAAAGCTGGTGTTGGGGTTCTCGATGTAGAGATCCTTCACCCGCTGGGCGATCAGCTTGACCGAATCCACGATTGTCGGCGGCGAGAGAATTTCTACCCCGGCCCCTAAGGGATCGGGATTGGCTCCGGGCTGCGGGTCATCGGGGTCTACGGGGGCGATCGCCTGGTCGCGAAAAGGGGTCTCTGGCCCGGCCACCTGGGCCTGGTTCACCCAGGCCAGCATGCGGTTGGCGGCGGCCATAATGATGGCACTGCTGCGCCCCGCTTGATCCATCGTCACCAGGCGGCCCTGGAGGCGGCAGTCGTCGCAGAACTGGTTGAAGAAAACCGGGTCTGCTGGAGTAAACGTCGAGTTGATTGCCTGGTTGGGATCGCCCACCCGCACTAAGTTAGGCTCTCCATCAGGAGCGTCCGGGTTAGCGGCCAGCAGGGTCAACAGCCTGGTCTGCAACGGCGACGAATCCTGCGCTTCATCTTCAAACACGGCGAAGGTGCGCCCCTGCCAAAAGCGGCGGCTGTCGGGGTCGTCTAGGGTACGCAAGGCACCCAAGATCATGTCGTCGTAGTCGATCCAGCCCCGCTGGGAGAGCAAGGCCTGGTAGCGATCGTACAGACCGGCGGCAATGGTGAGCACGTCGTAGTCCTCAACATCCCCTGGCAGAAAGTGGTTAACGTTTTGGGCCAGATCTAGCAGGGCAGCGGGCATCAGCCCCGAGCTTTTAGCTTCGCGAATCACCGTGTGGGCCAGGCTGGGCAGCACCTCAGTGCGCAGCACCGACTGCCGCCTGAGCTGCTCGGTTTCTTCGCCGTCAAACTGTCGTCCTTCGATCAGGCGGGAGTAGGAGTTGGGGTTAGCCACAATCCACTGCTCTACACAGGCCCGCAGCAGGCGGTTGTTTTGGGAGGGCGAAACCAGGGTCAGCGTGTCCAAATTCAGGTTCGACAGCTCTGGATTTCGGGTAGCAATGGTCAGCGCCAGCCCGTGCAGCGTCGAGACCGTAAAGCTGGTTTGGGGCAGCCCGAGCATCTTTAAGTGGCCGCGCACCTTAGCTTTGAGGTTAGCCGCCGCCGATCGCGTAAAGGTAACCAGCACCAGCTGACGGTTGAGATGAAGCTGGTGGCGGGCGATCGCGATCGCCGCCGCCGCCGCCATCCCCGTAGACTTGCCCGAACCCGGCACCGCTGACACCGCCAGCCGTCCGTTCTCCCAGTCGGCTAGTGCCTGCTGCCCCCGCCGCAGCCCAGCGCGAATGGCCTGGAGTGCCGCCTCTCGATCTACCGGTGCCGCCGTCACCATAGGTTTTACCAAGCTGTGGGCTGAAAAGTTGAGTTGTTGGCAATCATCACTGTGTCGCCAGTTTGTTTGATGACAAACAGCCCACGCTGATAGGCAAAGCGGTCTACCCCTTCGTCAATTTCAATACCGGCTACAGCGCCATAAATTTGATAGTCGGCGTAGTGGGGAAACGACTGCTTGAATCGCCGTAGGCAGTCTAAAAAATACTCCACATCCTGGTGAGACAGCCGCGACTTAACTTCCACTGCCACGGCGACATCACCATTGATCGCTAAGATGTCGATTTCCATCTCGGCTCCAGGACGCTGTGACCTCACCCGGCGAGAGGTTTCCTGCACCTCTATACCTCGCTCTCGAAAGAGACGTACTACCGAAGGCTCGACTAAATTCTCAACAAACTGCCCCCAGCGAGTGGTGAGCCCATCTACGGCCCGAGTAGTGTTGTCCACAAGCCGCCTCAGTTCTTCCATGGATCGGTCTGCTTCCGCAGCACGGCGGTCTGCTTCCGCAGCACGGCGATCGGCTTCTGCTTTAGATTCGGCGGCGCGGCGATCGGCTTCTGCTTTAGATTCGGCGGCGCGGCGATCGGCTTCTGCGAAGCGTCGATCAGCCTCGGCCTGGGAAGTTTGAAATAGGGCGTAAATATCGTCAAGGGTGACTGGATCTGCCATCGTCTTCATCCTACCGCTGACTGCTAACTCCTATTATGCGCTAGACCCTCCTCACCTCCCTCACCCTTCTCACCTCCCTCACCCTCTCTACTCCCCTACCGCCTCACCCGCTCCCGCATCCGCGCAGCGAGCTGCTTCGTCTCTGGTATCGGCAGCAAAAATGCGCCGACTATGAAGATCAGCAGCCCTACCCCACCCGGTACCAGCAGTTGCAGCAGCAGTACGCCAATGCCCTGGGTGCCGAGCCAGGTTTCGAGCCACTGGAGGGTGCCCCAGGCGGCGGTACCAGCGATGAAGCTAAGTAGGGTGAGGAGGGCGATCGCGCCCCCCCATTCCCGCAGCGGCAGCCCCCGCAGCCGCCGATGCAAAATCACCGTCAGCGCCAGGGTCGAAAATACGTTCACCCCCACGGTGGCCAGCACCAGCCCCGGTGCCCCCAGCCAGCGAATGAACCAAAACGCCATCACCACATTCAGGCCAATGTTGATCAGGCTGATTCGAAAGGGCGTTTGCCCATCGCCCAGGGCATAAAACACCCGCACCAGCACATCGCGAGCCAGGTACACAAACATGCCAATGCCGTAGACCATCAAGAGTGAAGTCACCAGGTTCGATGCCTCTTGGTCAAAGGCCCCCCGTTCGTAGATCACCCGCACCATGGGCAGGGCCAGCACCACAAACAGCGCCCCCAGGGGCAGCATAGTCAATGCCGTAAACAGCAGGCTTTGGCGAATGCGGAGCTTGAGTTCGGGCCAGTCTGCTGGGTCGGCCAGACGGGCAAACATGGGCAAAAACGGCACCAAAATCACGTTAGAGATAATGCCCAGCGGCGTTTGCACCAGCAGGTTTGCATAGCTCAGCGCCGCCGCCGTACCGGGAATAAACGAGGCAAAAAAGAGGTTGGTAAACAGGTTGATTTGCAGCATCCCCGAGGATAGCGTAGCGGGCAGCAGCACCTGCATCACCTCTTTTACCTCGGGCATCGACCAGTCAAAGCGCAGCCGGGGCCGCCCCAGGCCAGACTTCCACAGAGCAGGGAGCTGCACGAGCCACTGCAACACTGCTCCGCCCAGCGTGCTGCCCGCCAGCACCGCGCTGCCCACCATAAAAAACTCAGGGCTGGTCACCTCGCTACCGATCGCCCCGTAGAGCAGCCCCAGCCCCACCAGCACCGCACCGCTAGAGAAAATGGGGCTAATCGACGGCAGCCAAAACTGGTTGTCGGCATTCAACGCCCCAAAGCCCGTGCCAATCAGCCCCGCCAGCAAAGCCATGGGTGCCATAATGCGGAGCTGCAACACCGCCATATCTCTAGCCACAGAGTCGTTTTGGGCCAGGCCAGGGGCAATGGTATTGATAATTGGCCCCGCCAGCACAATCAGCAGCAGCGAGAGGCCAATCAAAATCAGCCCCACCAGCGTATTGACGGCTTCGATTAGGGCGGCGGTGTCTTTGCGGTCTTGCTGCCGCGCCACCACGCTGACGATCGCACTGTGAAATGGCCCATTGATGCCCCCCAGCAAAATCAGCAAAAAGCCGGGGATGATGTAGGCAAAGCTATAGGCATCGGCCACCGGCCCCACCGCAAAGGCCGCCCCGATCGCCTGCTGACGAAACAGCCCCACAAACTTGCTGAGAATGGTGGCCACCGCCACAATGCCCGCAATATTGGCCAATGAACGGGAAGGTTTGGCGTCTGACACGGAGCCTCGCAGGGGTGAACAGCAGCGGAGCCAGCATTGGCATCCAGAACCATCCCCCATTTAACTGCATTATTGAACTCGCATCGGGTCAATACACAGGAGCTATTGCGCTTGATTACGGTTTCCGGGCCTGGCTTAGAGGTGGGCCAGAATAGAGATGTAGCGCAACCCGCTGTGGGTAGATCATCTCTGCAATTTTCTGCCTCAGCTCCAGGGTCTACAGCTAGGGAAATCTCTTAGCCGTAGGCTATTCTCTGTCACCCGATCGCACCATGTACGCTTCATCTTCGCAGCTACCCCTAGACAACCAGGCCCTCTGGCAAGAAAACCAGCGCCTTCAGGCCGAAAACAACGCCCTGCGCCAAGAAAACCAGCGGCTTCATCAGATCATTTATCAGCTAGAGCTAAAAGTGCGCCGCTATGCCTAGAAAACGGCGATCGCTCTTGAGATCGGTCTTTAACCATCGCCCCACCGCTGCAACCCAGCCTGTGATTTTTAGCTGACCGTGGGTAGCATGTCTCCATAGATCTGCTACTCGCTCGCTTCACCATGCCCCTGGGTCAACGTTCAAAACTCAAGCGCCGTCTGCTGATCGCCGCAATCGTGGGAGGGGTGTTGTTAACCAGCTTTCCCTTTGTGGTGGTGGGCGGGCTACTGGCCAAAACAAACTGGGATGAGTGGCAACAGTGCCGGGGCTACACCCAGTTCAACGCCGCACAGTGGAACGACCCAGCTCTCAGCGCCGATCCCACCTACGTTCGCCTCTGCATGGTGGATGATGTGCTGGCAAAATACCTTCTCCTGGGCAGACCCCAGGCGGGTGTGATCGAGCTGCTAGGCCTACCAGAATCCCAAAACGATTTTGCCGACTACAACATGGTCTATAGGCTGGGGCCAGAGCGCAAGTTCATTAGCATCGACTCCGAATGGCTGGTGATCAAACTCGATGCGGCGGGCTATGTCAGCGATGCCGAGGTTGTGACCGATTGAGGGTTTAGCAGTCAATCAGTCATGGAGTAGGTTGGGTGACGCGCTAGCAGAATCCAACAAAACCCAGCCTGGTGCTGGGTTACACTTCGTTTCACCCAACTTACGTCTCTGCTTCTTGAAGCAGTACGATTTTTTGAAAGGCAACCGCATTGAGAGAATTTGTTATGATGTAAATGCCTAAGGCCCACATTAAGGCTAAAGGATGCCACTTTGTGGACGCTGCAAAAAATATTTTGGAGTTGTCCATGAATAATAGACCAGTGGCCGCTTTTGTTTTTTGCACTTTAGCTTCCCTTTCCCTAGTACTAAGCGGCATTTCTCTTGCCAAAGATTATGCTTGTCGGGTCGAGGTGAATCTGTTCTATGGAATGTGGGGTTTAGTTATTAACGATTGCTTTGAGCAATCCACTCATAATCCCTAGTCTGCGTTGGGTGCATCATGCTATGTGACGCACCCCTGTTTTTTGTGAAATAGGTCAATCAAAAACATCCAGGTTTCGGAGACCTTTGAGAATCTCCTTTGTTTTCTCAAGAGTTTGCTCATTACCTTGCCTTGAAATCTCTCCAAAAACTTCCTGCGCTCGATATAGATAGTTCCATTCCGGAAAATATCTTTCGTCTAAATACATACTTATAGTGCCATCCGTAGCAGGATCTTTACCTTCAATATGAAGCATATCTCCATTGGTTTCAATCTCATTGCTAAGAACTGCACATCTTATAAACTGCGCAGGCGTTTCTGCTGCCGATGGATTATTTGAATCACAGGAAACAGCAAGAAGAAAGATATTACCCCAACATCTAACTTGCTCTAAGAGCCCCTGGTAAAGCCTTTTGAAGGCAGCTTCGTCCCAAACTCTGCGATATTTAACTTCGACTAGGTAGTGTCTTTTGTAATCTTTGTCTACAACAAAGAAGTCTGGCATCTTTCGCAATGGGGCAGGCAAATTCCATCCCAGATAGTTTTTCTTGTCTAAAAGATTAACTTCTCGGATCACATCTTCAATACCTAAGGGAACTACATGGTAACCTGCATCAATCAGCAAGCTTTTCTTTAAAGCCTGCGTAACAGCTCCTTTTAATCGGTTTCTATAATCCATAAAAACAGCCTTTTAGCAAAGTATAGAGACATCATCTACATTTGTTTTGAGTTGTCATCGTTATTCGAAAATCGCTCTAGCTTGTCAGTGATCACAGGCGGGTTCACTGCTTTTAAGGAATTTGCTGATGATGTCATAGATCTGGGCTTCAAAGTCGATATTGAACTACAACATCTCTCCGCTCCTTAACGGCTGCACCCATTGCAAAGGCAATTCGAAATGCCCACCAGACAGTATTATGTCCCATACTTTCTCAACGCCGTCGTATCCCAGGCCTGATCGACTTCGCGGGGCAGATCGTAGACATCGGCCTGGAGCACTTCTTTAAGATCGGCAGAGAGCTGCTGCGATCGCGCCACCAGCTTCGGCATATCCCCATCGATTTCAGCCATCTCGCGCATGGCCTGAACATCATGATGGCGAAAAATGCGAGCAGCGCGGTGGGCGTGGTAGGCCCGAAACTCCAGCAGTTTTAGAGCCTCAGCCCCCAAGCTTAGGGCCGATTCAAAGGTTTCTCGCTCCACGACGGCAACATCGCGGCGCAGCAGCTCGTAGGCGTGGCGGCGATCGATGGCCCGCGCCAAAATCTTCAGGTGAGGAAAGTGCTTTTTCACCAGGTCAATGGTTTGCAGCGATCGCTCTACATCGTCGATCGCCATTACAAACAGCTTGGCCTCGGCAGCCCCTGCCGCATGAAGCAGCTCGATTCGCGACGAGTCGCCGTAAAACACCTTGTGGCCAAACTGACGCAACAGATCGATGGTGGCCGGGTCATGGTCGAGCACCGTAGTCTGAATGCCGTTGGCAATCAGCAGCCGACCGACGATCTGACCAAAGCGCCCAAAACCCGCAATGATCACCGGAGTTTCGCCATCGTCAATGGTGTCGGTTTCCCGCTGTTCACCTTGACCTATAAAGCGCGGCTGCACCAGCCGTTCATTGGCCATCATCACCAGGGGGGTGAGGGCCATCGACAGGGCCACCACCACCACCAGCGGGGCGGTAACGGTCGTCGGCAAAACCCTACTCTGCTGGGCAAAGGAAAACAGCACAAAGCAAAACTCTCCCCCCTGGGCCAGGGCCATGGCAAACAGCAGGTTTTGGCTGAGCGACTGCCGAAAGAAACGACCCAGGGCCAGCAGCACAACTCCCTTGAGCAGCATCAGCCCAATTACCAGGCCCAAAATTAGCAGGGGCTGGCGGGCTAGCACATTAAAATCGATGCTGGCCCCCACCGAGATAAAAAACAGGCCCAGCAGCAGCCCCTTAAAGGGCTCAATGTCGGTTTCTAGCTCGTGGCGATACTCGTTGTCGGCCAGCACTACCCCGGCGACAAAGGTGCCCAGGGCGGGCGATAGCCCCACCATCTGCATAATCAGGGTAATGCCAATCACCAGCAGCAGGGCCGTCGCCGTAAACATCTCCCGCAGGCGCGTATCGGCAATAAAGCGAAACACTGGCCGCATCAAAAACCGACCGACCACAATGATGCCTCCCACCGCCCCCATCACCAGCAGGGTGCGCTGCCAGGCGGGTAGGCCGCCGCTGGCCTCGGCAGTGGCCACCAGCACCGCAGCATGAGGGCCGATCGCAGTCTGCCCCATTTCCAGCAGGGGCAGCAGCGCCAGCATCGGAATCACCGCAATATCCTGAAACAGCAGCACCGAGAAGGAGGCCTGCCCCGCCTCAGTTCTCATCAGGCCCTTTTCGTTCAGGGTTTGCAGCACGATCGCCGTAGACGAAAGCGACAAAATCATGCCGATGGCCAGGGCCATAGTCCAGGGCAGGCCCACCAGCAGGGCAATCAGGGCGATCGCCGCCGTAGTCACCGCCACCTGCAAGCCCCCTAGCCCCAAGATCGGCCCTCGCAGCTGCCACAGCAGCGAAGGCCGCAGCTCCAGGCCAATCAAAAACAGCATCATCACCACGCCAAACTCGGCGAAGTGCATGACGTCATCCTGCTGTTCCCCCACTAGGCCCAGCACAAAGGGGCCGATGATTACCCCCGCAATCAGGTACCCCAGCACCGACCCCAGCCCCAGCCGTTTGGCCACGGGCACCGACAGCACCGCCGCCATCAGATAGATAAACGCCTGAAAAAATAAGTCTTCGCTATGCATGGGGAACCACCTCGGGGGCAAGCAATACCTGGCTCAAATCGTGGTTGAGCTGGGTGAGGCCGGGCAGTGCCGCCCAGTTAATTTGGTTGTCGCGCAGCGCCTGAAGCAGGAGACGGTAGTCTTGGGCGCGATCGCCAATTTGAGCGTCGTCGTTCAGCTGGTGGGCACCGTGGACAACAAACGGCGGCAGATAGTCCATGCCGCACAGCCGCGCGGTTTGGGCAAAGGGGGCCAGCAGTTCAGCAATGGTGTAGTAGTTGTAGCCCTCTCGTCGGTAGGCCTCGGAGGTGCCGCCCGTGGAAATCACCGAAAGGCATTTTTTGCCTTTCAGAGCCGTGCCCTCGTGGCCGTAGGCAAAGCCATATTCCAGCACCAGGTCTTGCCACTCTTTGAGAATGGCGGGGCTGCTGTACCAGTAAAACGGGTGCTGCCACACCACGATGTCGTGGTCAATTAGAAGCTGCTGCTCGCGCTTCACATGAATGTGGAAGTCGGGATACTCCTCGTAGAGGTCGTGGAGGGTGACCCCTTCCAGGTCGGCGATCGCCTGCACCAGCTGACTGTTAATGCGAGATTTGTTGAGGGCGGGGTGGGCAAAGAGCACCAAAATCCGGTTGGAAGGAGTCATAGCCACAGAAAAAGAGAGCAGATTGGCCCTGGCGCGATGTCTCTATAGAGTTGCTGAGAGCATCGATTTTGCCACCGCAACTGTAAACGATCTGGGCCGTCAGCGGCGGTGATCCACCTATCTTTTTAGCTGCATAGACAATAAAAGTCCTGGCTCAACTACCCCGAAGAACCAGGACTCTTGAGAAGCGGAGAGTCTCCATCCGTCTCAAGGTTAGGAGGCGGCAGCGGGCGATCGTAGGGAACCGCTCATCCACCTCCAGATTATTCAAAATTCTGAAAAGAAGACTCTTGGTACAGGTAAGTATTGGGGTGAGTCTTTCGTAGGGTGGGCACCGCCCACCACTGGGAGTCTTTTCTGTTAGAAACTGGATTCAATAAAGAATTTCTTTTTCCCTTCAGGAAGGGTGCCCTGCGGGTAGGGTGGGTTAGCCCCATGGGGAACCCACCCTACCCGCCAGGGGTGTGAGGTGGGCAGTGCCCACCCTACGCGGGATTAGTTATCCCAGTTAGCCAAAGCGGCTAGAGGTCGAGGCGATCAAGAAGGCGGCGTAGGTCAGAATGTAGCCCACCGTAAAGTGAGCTAGACCCACAACCCGACCCTGAATGATGGACATGGCGACGGGCTTGTCCTTCCAGCGAACCAGGTTCGCCAGGGGAGTGCGCTCGTGGGCCCAGACCAGAGTCTCGATCAGCTCCTGCCAGTAGCCCCGCCAGGAGATCAGGAACATGAAGCCGGTCGCCCAGACCAGGTGTCCAAAGAGGAACATCCAGGCCCAGACGGCGAGGTTATTCATGCCGTAGGGGTTGTAGCCGTTGATCAGCTGCGATGAGTTCAGCCACAGGTAGTCGCGGAACCAGCCCATTAGGTAGGTCGAGCTTTCATTGAACTGGGCTATGTTGCCCGACCACAGCGTCAGATGCTTCCAGTGCCAGTAGAAGGTCACCCAGCCGATGGTGTTGAGCATCCAGAACATCGCCAGGTAGAACGAATCCCATGCGGAGATGTCGCAGGTGCCGCCCCGGCCGGGGCCATCGCAGGGGAAGCTGTAGCCGAAGTCTTTTTTGTCGGGCATCAGCTTCGAGCCACGGGCATCCAGCGCCCCCTTGACCAAGATCAGGGTGGTAGTGTGCAGACCGAGGGCGATCGCATGGTGAACCAAGAAGTCACCAGGGCCGATATTCAAGAACAGCGAGTTAGTGCTGCTGTTGATGCCATCGAGCCAGCCACCGAGCCACACGTTGCCGTGGTTGGGCCAAGCCGTCGTCGCAATGCTGTCGGGGTTGGATAGGAGAGTATCCATGCCGTAGAGCAGCTTGCCGTGGGCCGCTTGAATCCACTGAGCGAAAACTGGCTCAACCAGAATCTGCTTCTCGGGAGTGCCAAAGGCCACTACCACGTCGTTGTGCACGTACAGACCCAGGGTGTGGAAGCCCAAGAACAGCGACACCCAGCTCAGGTGCGAGATGATCGCTTCCTTGTGCTCCAGCACGCGGTACAGCACGTTGTTCTGGTTGGCTTTGGGGTCGTAGTCACGCACCAGGAAGATTGCCCCATGGGCAAAGGCTCCCACCATAATGAATCCAGCGATGTACTGGTGATGGGTATAGAGTGCCGCCTGGGTGGTGAAATCCTTAGCAATAAAGGCGTAGGGCGGCATGGAGTACATGTGCTGTGCCACCAGGGAGGTAACCACCCCTAGAGCAGCCAGGTGAAACGCTAGCTGGAAGTGCAGCGAGTTGTTGTAGGTGTCGTAGATGCCCTTGTGTCCTTCACCCAGTAGGCCACCAAAGGGGGTGCCTTCGGGGGGCCGGTGGGCATTCAGGATCGTCTTCATGTCGTGGCCAATACCGAAGTTAGTCCGGTACATGTGGCCGGCGATGATAAAGATCACCGCGATCGCCAGGTGGTGGTGGGCAATATCCGTCAGCCACAGCGCGTCAGTCTGGGGATGAAACCCACCCAAAAAGGTAAGAATCGCCGTCCCGGCCCCGTCGCTGCTGTTGAACACGTGGCTAGCGGTATCTGGGTCTTGAGCATAAACCCCCCACTGGCCGGTAAAGAACGGCTTCAACCCAGCCGGGTGAGGCCGCACCGACAGGAAGTTATCCCAGCCCACATGCTGCCCCCGCGCTTCGGGGATGGCCACGTGAATCAGGTGACCGGCCCAGGCCAGGGAGCTGACGCCAAATAGACCAGCCAGGTGGTGGTTCAACCGCGATTCCGCGTTTTTGAACCAGGCCAGGCTAGGCCGAAACTTGGGCTGAAGGTGCAGCCAGCCAGCGAATAGAAACACTGCCGACAAAATCAGCAGGAACATGGCCCCGCCGTAGAGGTCGGCGTTGGTGCGCATGCCGATGGTGTACCACCAGTGATACACCCCAGAAAATGAGATATTAACCGGATAGTTAGCCCCGCCCTGGGTGAAGGCATCCACAGCGGGTTGGCCAAATTGCGGATCCCAGATCGCGTGGGCGATCGGTTTCACACCCAGCGGGTCTTTTGCCCACTGCTCAAAGTTGCCTTGCCAGGCGACGTGGAACAGGTTGCCCGAAGTCCACAAAAAGATGATTGCCAGGTGGCCAAAGTGGGAGGCGAAGATCTTTTGGTAAAGATTCTCCTCCGTCATGCCGTCATGGCTTTCAAAGTCGTGGGCCGTGGCAATCCCGTACCAGATCCGCCGTGTGGTCGGATCTTGGGCCAAGTCCTGGCTAAATTTTGGGAATTTAGTTGCCATGAATCAAAACGGGTACGAATGGGTCAGAAAACGCAATTCGTGAAATTCGGTGGATTGGGGGTTGGTGTAGGGGCGCAAGGCTTACGCCCTGGGGTGCGCCCCTACGGGAAGCCCATGACCAAACGGGTCATCCCACCGCAATTATTCGAGCCAGGAAGAAGGCCCATGTCGTGGCTATCCCTCCCAGTAGGTAGTGGGCCACACCCACAGCCCGACCCTGAGTGATGCTCAGAGCGCGGGGCTGAATAGCGGGAGCCAGCTTCAGCTTGCTGTGAGCCCAGACAATGGACTCGATCAGCTCTTGCCAGTAGCCACGGCCACTGAACAGGAACATCAGGCTGAAGGCCCAGACAAAGTGAGCCCCTAAGAACATCAGACCGTAGGCCGACAGCGCCGACCCGTAGGAGCCGATCACCTGGGAAGCCTGTGCCCACAGGAAGTCGCGCAGCCAGCCGTTGATGGTGATGGCGCTAGCCGCAAAGTTGCCACCGGTAATATGGCTCACCGTGCCATCGGCGCTCACCGTGCCCCAAATGTCAGACTGCATCTTCCAGCTAAAGTGGAAAATCACAATCGAGATGCAGTTGTACATCCAGAACAGGCCCAGGAAGACGTGATCCCAAGCCGAGACTTGGCAGGTGCCACCCCGGCCCGGCCCGTCGCAGGGGAACCGGAAGCCCAGATCACCCTTGTCGGGAATTAGTCTAGAACTGCGGGCAAACAGCACACCCTTCAGCAGAATCAGCACGGTCACGTGGATGGTGAAGGCGTGGATGTGGTGCACCATGAAGTCGGCAGTGCCGAGGGCCATGGGCATCATGGCAATCTTGCCAGCCACCGCTACCCCAGTGCCACCGAAAACAGGACTAACGCTAGCTAGAGCATTGGGTGCTGTGTTACCCGCAGCAGCAGCGTGGAAGCCTTGCACCCACTGGGCAAACACCGGCTGTAGCTTAATGGCCGTATCCGAGAACATGTCTTGGGGACGGCCTAACGCCCGCATGGTGTCGTTGTGGATGTATAGACCAAAGCTGTGGAAGCCCAGGAAAATACAGACCCAGTTGAGGTGCGAAATAATCGCATCCCGATGGCGCAATACGCGATCGAGGTTGTTGTTGACATGCACCGAGGGCTCATAGTCACGCACCATAAAGATGGCCGCGTGGGCTGCTCCCCCCACAATCAAGAAGCCGCCAATCCACATGTGGTGGGTAAACAGCGACAGCTGAGTGGGGTAATCCGTCGCGAGGTACGGATAGGGGGGCATGGAGTACATGTGCTGAGCCACGATGATGGTCAGCGACCCGAGTAGGGCCAAGTTCCACCCCAGCTGGGCATGCCAGGAGGTCGTGAAAATTTCGTACATGCCCTTGTGGCCTTCGCCGGTAAAGGGCCCCTTATGCGCCTCCAGCACCTCTTTGAAACTGTGGCCAATGCCCCAGTTGGTGCGGTAGAAATGCCCTGCCACAATGAAGAGCACGGCTAGCGCCAGGTGGTGGTGAGCCGTATCCGACAGCCAGAGGCCACCGGTGACGGGGTTTAGACCACCCTTGAAGGTGAGAAAGTCAGAGTACACCCCCCAGTTGAGGGTGAAGAAGGGTTTCAACCCCTCGACAAAGCCGGGGTATAGATCCGCCATCAGGGCCTTGTTGAGAATCCACTCGTGGGGCAAAGGAATCGCCGCCACTGAATCAATGACTCGACCACCAAGGGTTAAAGGTCGCCCCGCATCGATCGCATCCAGACAGGCATTGATCGGCAACGACACGTGGATCTGCTGACCGGCATAGCCCAGACAGCCCAGGCCCAGTAGCCCGGCCAAGTGGTGGTTCATCATCGATTCGACGTTCTGGAACCACTCCAGCTTGGGAGCTCGCTTGTGGTAGTGAAACCAGCCGGCAAACAGCATCAGGGCCGCCATGACTAGCGCCCCAATGGCGGTGCAGTAGAGCTGGAAACCGTTGGTGATGCCGTTGGCCCGCCACATTTGGAACAGGCCAGAGGTAATCTGAATGCCGTGGAAACCACCGCCCACATCGGCGTTGAGAATTTCTTGACCAAAGATAGGCCAAACTACCTGAGCACTGGGTTTAATACCAGTGGGGTTCGTTAACCAAGCCTCATAGTTCGAAAACTTGGCACCGTGAAAATACATGCCACTGAGCCAGATAAAAATGACGGCTAAGTGGCCAAAGTGAGCGCTGAAGATCTTCCGCGAAATATCTTCTAGATCACTGGTGTGACTGTCAAAGTCGTGGGCATCGGCGTGCAGGTTCCAAATCCAGGTGGTGGTTTTGGGCCCCTTAGCCAACGTACGGTCGAAGTGACCGGGCTTGCCCCATCGCTCAAATGAGACGGGCACCGGATCTTTATCAACCACTACCCTGACTTTTTGTCCCGGTTCAGGGGGACTTATGGTCATGGGACTCTCCTCTCTTCTACTCGAAAATACAGAGCGGATAAAGGCGCTTCCTACTCAATAGACGGATATAACCTGAGTCTATAGAAAGCTTAAATAAGCCATTTCAGGCATTACAAGCTACCCAAAACCAAAACGCCCTCCGCTGGAAGGCCAATGGAGACGCCTAAGAATCGGGTTTACAGCGCTTAACAGCCTAGCCCCTGGAAAGCTTTAAGCCGGTCTGAGAAGTACCCCATAGAGCTTTAGTTTTTTAGGGCTACGACAGGTTAAGTAACAAACTACAGAATCACCGCCGCTCTTGGTAAGGGAAATTTTCACAAGTTAATAACTCTGAGAAGATTAAATTCAAATAGCTTTTCAGACTGAAGAAATGGGTAGCTGAAAACCTTTTTATTTATTTTGTCTAGAGGATTTTTGTGAGCGATCGCAGCCCGCCGATTCACCGTCACAACTCAACCAATTCGGCCTCAAACCCCCAAGTGAGGTTCAAGCGGCAATCGCGCCCTGCGCCACCGACCTTTTGACCTAGGGCTGGCCTGTAACCTGTGGTCACTACATATCCCGATGAGGGGCAGTTCCTAGGCGATCGCTTTGCGGGTGATTGAGCAGGTTATCACCAGCAACTCGAGTCAACGACCACAATCCCATGCTCCTTAACTAGAGCCTCTGGACAGAAACCCGCAAGCCAACGCCAACCAAAGCTAGTCGATAGACTGCTGCCCAGTCAGGTAGCTCAAGCAGCCCTAGCCATTGGGTACGGGTTGAACAGCGTAGGCGATTCAAACTCAAGCAAGCTACTGACCGTCTAGGGCTTAGTTCCCATTGAGGCGATGATTCGAGCAATTGCTAGGCCTCTGAAGGATCAGTTTTGGGTTAGATCGAGAAATCTCTCGGTCTGCGATCGCCCCATGTGGTGTACATTATGAGAAAATTGTGACAAGTGTTTAAGTAAAACTAGTTTAGGAGGGCATGCCCTATGGATTGGCGAGTCGTTGTTGTTTTACTGCCGATTGCTGTGGCCGCAAGCTGGGCTGTATTTAATATTGGCCGGGCTGCTCTGGGGCAACTGCAAGATTTCCTCAACCGAGAAGCTTAGGATTTGCCTGGGAAGCGAGGGCGGGATATTTCAAGACCAACTCCCCTGGAGCGATGGTTCAAGACCTGCCCGTAGGGGTGATAGTCCAAGGCTCGCCCCAGGGGACGATCGCACACCAGTTCCCGCACAACCCTAGGATGACCCAGCCACGGTTAGGTCATCCTAGGGTTAACTGCTTTAAATGGGGCATCAGTTGGCCAAAGGCAATGCCCCGATGGCTGTTGGCGTCTTTTTGCTCCGGCGACATTTCAGCAAAGCTTTTGCCCAGCTCGGGCACATAGAAGATCGGGTCGTAGCCAAATCCTCCAGCGCCACGGGGGGCCAGCAAGATTTCGCCGTGGCAGATACCTTCTGTTTCAAGCACGATGTCGCCTTGGGGATTGGCCAGGGCTAGGGCGCAGACGAACTGGGCGCTGCGATCAGTTCCGGACTCGCTCTGTTCTCCGATAGCTTCGGCCAATTCCTTCAGCAGGCGATCGATTCTGGTCGCATCGCTGTCGGCGTAGCGGGCTGAGTAGATACCGGGGGCACCACCAAGGGCGTGTACCTCTAGGCCGGAGTCGTCGGCGATCGCCCACTGGCCTAGAGCCTTGGCGACCCCCGCCGCCTTGAGCCGCGCATTCTCTAAAAAAGTGGTGCCGGTTTCTTCTATATCAATTTCATCGGGCTTCAGCTGAAGCTCCCAGCCCAGATCGCCCAGATACACCTGCATCTCCTTCAGCTTGCCGGGGTTTCCGGTGGCAACAATAACCGTAGGCATCGACAACACATCCCTCAAACGTAGGCCATGGGTCGATTGTAGTGCCTTGCCCGCTGGTCAAAATGGCCTAGACCCTAAATGCAGATTTGGCCTAGGAGTACTCCAGCTAATCCACATTGAGAATTTCAATTAAAGGACGTAACGGCCCCCGGCCAAGCTTTCTGGTCAAATCCCTAGACGCGGTCTTACCTGGAACACTCCAAACCTGGTAGCGTGGTGAACAGTATGCCATTGCAAAGGTTTTGCCCTTGAACCCCGAGCGCCCCTCCCAAAGCTCCAAATACTGGACGCTGGCCCCCTACGTACGGCGCGAGTGGCCCACCATCTTGCAGGCGTTGTTTGGCACCGTCATTTTTGTCTCTTTTTGGCCCATCTTGGCCTGGCTGTCAGGGAATATTCTGGAGCAGTTGGCGGCGGGCAATGTGCCTGTGGTGTCACGCTTTATCGCCATCACCATGGCCGGGTTTGCGCTGCAAAAAATTGGCCAATACATTCAAGACTCGCTGATGGCGAAGGCCGCCCTAGAGGTGGCCTTTAATCTGCGTAGAGACGTGTACACCCACATCCACCGTTTGAGCCTCACCTATTTTGAGCGCAGCCAAACCGGCGACTTATCCTACCGCCTAACCGAAGACATCGATCGTATCGGCGAAGTCGTTCAAAAGCTGTTCCACGACTTTTTGCCCTCGGTGCTACAGCTGGTGGTGGTGCTGGGCTACATGGTCTACCTCAACTGGCAGCTCACCCTGACGGCGGTGGTGCTGGTGCCCATTCTGGCCATCCTGGCCGGGTGGTTTGGGGAGCAAATGCTGAAATTTTCGCGGCGCAGCCAAAACCTGGTCTCTGACCTATCGTCGCTGGTGACCGAAGTGTTTAGCGGCATTCGCCTAGTGCGGGCCTTTGCTGCCGAAGACTATGAAGTCGAGCGCTTCACCCAGGAAGCCGAAAAAAATCGCCAGGCCAAGTACAAGGCGGCCTGGCTTCAGGCCGTGCAGTACCCGGTGGTGGGCTTTACCTATGCCGTAGTGGTGATGCTGATTTTGCTGGTGGGCACCTGGCAAATTTCCCAGGGCAACCTTACTGGGGCCTCCTTTGGTAGCTACGTGGTCGCGGCGCTGATGCTGATTGACCCGGTCAACCATGTCATCATCAACTACGGCGAGTTTAAGCAGGGGGAAGCCTCCGTCGATCGCGTTATTGAGCTGCTTGAGATTGAGCCAGCCGTACGGGAACTGCCCACCGCTACCAACCTGCCCCAGGTGACCGGGCGAGTCGAGTACCGCAACGTCACCTTTGGCTATGAGGCCGACGAACCCGTACTGCGCAATCTCGATCTGCTGGCTCTCCCCGGTGAAAAAATTGCTCTGGTAGGCTCCTCAGGGGCGGGGAAATCAACTCTGGTTAACCTGCTGCCCCGGTTCTACGACCCCCAGGCGGGCCAAATTTTCATTGACGATGTGGATGTGGCCACCGTCACCCTACGCAGCCTGCGGCGGCAGATTGGCATTGTGCCCCAGGAGACCACGCTGTTTTCGGGCACGATCGCTCAAAACATCGCCTTTGGCCAAAAAGACTTTGACATCGAAGCAGTTGAAGCCGCTGCCCGCATTGCCAATGCCCACGACTTCATCAGCCAGTTTTCCCAGGGCTACTACACCTGGATGGGCGAACGAGGGGTGAATCTCTCGGGGGGGCAGCGGCAGCGGGTGGCGATCGCCCGTGCCGTGCTGCTCAACCCCCGCATTCTCATTCTCGACGAAGCCACCTCTGCCCTAGATGCCGAGTCTGAAGCGCTGGTGCAGGAGGCGCTGGAGCGGTTGATGAGCGATCGCACCGTCTTCATCATTGCCCACCGGCTGGCCACCGTGCGCGATGCCGACCGCATTTTGGTGATGGAAAAGGGCCAGGTGATCGAAGCGGGCACCCACAGCGAACTGCTGGCCAACCAGAGCCGCTACGCCCAGTTCTACGCCCAGCAGTTTGCGGGCAGCAGCCAGGGGTAGAGATTTCGCCCCCTCCTGTCACTCCGCCCGCTCAGGTATTAATCTGGAGTGAGTAATTATTCCTGGTTTGTCATGGCATCGCCCCCGGCCACGGGCCTTGGCCCCACCTCAGAAAAAGCGGTTTATCAGGATAGTGTGGGCGATCGCCTGTTCATCTGGCTATTTAGCCGCAAGATGGCCAAGGCCGTGGGCAAAGACACCACCCGCAGCGGCTACGACGGCTTCGTCGATTTATCCACCCAGATCATGCAGGGGCGCAATGCCCAACAGCAGCAGGCCCTCGTCGCCGTGGTGCTCAAGTCTCTAGTGCCCGCCCAAGTGCTGTGGCTGATTCGCAACCTGTTTTCGCCTACCCAGATAGTCTGCGAACTCAACGCCTGGTTTGCCACCCTGCTATTCGAGTGGCTGGTCGGCCCCTGCGAAGTTAAAACCGTAGAATTTACCGACGCCCACGGGCGCATTCGCCAGCAGCGCAGCGGTGTTCACATCAAAAAGTGCCGCTACCTCGACGAAAGCCGCTGCGTCGGCATGTGCGTCAACATGTGCAAGCTGCCTACCCAACGCTTTTTCACCGAAGACTTCGGCATTCCCCTAACGATGGTGCCGAACTTTGAAGACTTTAGCTGTGAAATGATCTTTGGCCAGCCCCCGCCGCCCCTGGAAACTGAGGATGCCTATAAGCAGCCTTGCCTGATCGATCACTGCTCTCTAGCCACCCGCGATCCACAGCCCTGCCCCAAGGTCAGGAACTGAGAGCTTCGTCTAGAGTCTGCTCATACTCCTCCAACGCTGCCAGTACCGACTCCAGCTCTTGTCGATTTGCCTCGCTAGGGTCTAGTTGGTATCGGATTTGGGCTTTCTGGTAGCGTACTTCCTGTCGATTTCTTCGAGCTTCTTGTCGATCTCTGCGAGCTTCGCGTTCTGCTCTCTTAGCCTCGCGTTCTCCTGCTTCAGTCTCGCGGTTTCCTTCTCGATTTCGACGGTTCCACTCAACGCCGAAATTAGCCAGTGCAGCCAGGAGGGCTGCCACAGTGAGTCGGTTGCTCCAGGTTTGGGGCTGGGCGACGATGCTGAGGAATTGGAAATCTTGTTCGTCATAGAAACGCAGGAACGCGATAGCGATTACTAGTATCGTGACCAGACTGCCGGGTAATAAGCCCAGAAAGTTGATCCATACCTGACGCTTGAATAAATCCATTCTAAGCGATAGCTTTCGGCCCAATGGACATGGTTATTGTAGTAGAGGGTCTAGCGAGAGGTGAGGGAGATGGGGAAGGTGGGGGAGATAAGGGGATGGATTAAATTGGCGACTTAAACGCAAGGGGAGGAAAAATCGCTACTGTAATCAGCAGTACAATATCCACTGGTTTGCTGGCGGTTCTACACCCATGATTGAAGTTGAGCACCTGAGTAAGACCTACGGGTCTACCACGGCCATTCAAGACATCACCTTTGGCGCACAGCCTGGGGAGATTCTCGGTTTTTTGGGGCCGAATGGGGCGGGTAAAACCACCACCATGCGCATTTTGGCGGGGTATCTGCCAGCGTCCGAAGGCACAGCCCGAGTGGCTGGGTACGACGTGCATACCGACTCGATGGCGGTGCGGCAGCGGATTGGCTACCTGCCCGAGTCACCGCCGCTGTACCCTGATATGACGGTGCAGGGCTTTCTCAACTTTGTGGCCAAAATTAAGGGCGTGCCCGCCGACCTGCGCCAAAAGCGGGCCGACATTGCCATGGATCACTGCGGTTTGCTCGACAAGCGCAAGGTGCTGATTCGCAAGCTGTCAAAGGGGTATCGGCAGCGGGTGGGCATTGCCCAGGCGATCATCCACGACCCGCCGGTAATTATTCTCGATGAACCGACGGTTGGACTAGATCCACGCCAGATCAACGAGGTGCGACAGCTGATCAAAGGGCTGGCGGGTAGCCACACCATCATTCTCTCCACCCACATTTTGCCGGAGGTGAGCATGACCTGCGATCGCGTCACCATCATCAACCGCGGCCAGGTCGTCGCCACCGACACCCCCGACAACCTCACCACCCGCCTCTCCGGCGAAGCCGCCTACGAGCTTGAGATCAAAGGGGATGTAGATACAGCGCAGCGTTTACTGGCCGAGCTAGCCCCCGTGCGCCAGGTGACCCTGCTGGGGCCAGAACACCTGCCGGAGTATCATCACCGTCTGCGGGTGAGTGCCGAAGCCGATCGCGCCCTGGGTGCCGTCATGTCCGCCGCCCTCGTCAACGCCGGTCTCGAACTCCATGAACTCCGCCGCCAGCAGGCCACCCTCGAAGACGTCTTCCTCAACCTCACCACCACCGAACCAACTAGCGGGATATCGGCACCGCCCGAAGCACCCACAGCCGAACTCCCCATAACCGAGCCACCGTCAGAAGAATCCAAAGCCTAGCCATTTTGGATTTTAGCTTCATCCTCATCCTCCCCACCTCCCCACCTCCCCACCCCCTTACTCC
>QBLT01000220.1 GCA_003249105.1 Leptolyngbya sp.
AGCGAGGGGGATGGGGGAGTTTTGAGTGCTTAGTTTTGAGTTTTGAGTTGGAGCTGGATTAGAAGAATTCAAAACTTAAAATTCAAAACTCAAAACTTTCATCGCTCTCCTATCGTATACCGCTGGCTTCGAGGCGTTTTTTGATGCCGCCCATGTGCACGGCTCGGCTGCTGACTTGGGCTTGCTTTTCGCCTAGCAGCACATACACGCGGCCCGAGAGGAGCTGGCGCACAAAGGGACGACGGTAAACCAAAACACCATCTAGGCTGGCCTCGGCATCTTCGGTATAGCCCATTTCAGCCAGGGCGGCATCTAGCTCACGCTTAAAGGTTTTGCGGCTGTTGACCGGCAGGGTCAGCGTGGTGCTGCGGTTGACGAAAGCCCCCAGGAGGCCGCCCACAGTGCCAAACAGAGCGCCGTATAGGTTGGGTAGGCCCGTGTCTAGGCCCAGACCGAGGGATTTGACCGCCAGCAGGGCCGTAACTAGGGCAGTGCCAGAAAAGTAATAGAGAAATGTGAGGCCGAAGCCAGGACCGGAGGGTAGAGTAGGTTCGTCGGACATGGGAAAAAATCTCGTGAATCCGGGCGCTGGTGTCTATCTTTTCATCAATGTTGGCCCTTGGGAATGGGGGAAGCTTGATAGGCTGATAGAGATTTTTTGAACTTTGGCTATGCTCGACCTGCTTCAGCTCACTGGCAAACAGCGACAGTTCATTGAACTGTTGCAGCGGCAGCACGTGGTGGAGAGTCTGCGATCGCTCTGTGCCCAGGCCGGGTTTGATTTCAACTTTATCAATGGTTTTTTGCTCAGCGGAGCGCTAAATGGCTACGTGCAGTGGCAGGAGCACAGCCAGCAAACCTGGGCACTGACCGTCAAGGGAGAAGATATCGGGGGAGTGCTGCCGGGGTTTCCGCTGGCGGAGCGGCTGTTGCGGGGAATGGGCGATGGCGGAGCCTCCCCTGGGGGGAATCGCGCCCAGCTCCAGGCTGAGCTCGGCCCTGCCTTTAGCCTCCACTACGGTGCCCTGCGGCGCGAGCAGGCCGTCGATTTGATCGATGGCGACGGGGAAGGCACTGTGGCCGTGCTGAAGTCGTCGGTGCTGGGTGCCTATCAGCAGCGGCAGGGGGTGTTTAGTGCGATCGCGGCGGGCAAGGTGTTAGATGCCAGCGCGGCGTCCTCTCTAGAGTGGCTACAGCAGCAGGGCTATATTGTCAGCCGGGTCGAGACCGACTACAGCCTCACCGTGCTCCCCGCCCTGCAAACTCTGGACTTGGGGGATGTGGTGACGACCCTGACCAGCGAGCTGATTTTGTCGGGCCAGTGGCGGCAGGCCGACCTCAAGCCCTACGATATTCAAGCCGAGGTACCCGATGTTGCCTACGGACGGCCTACCATTCTCACCCAGTGCATTCAGCGCATTCGCGACATCTTTTTGAACATGGGCTTCGACGAGATGTCGGGCTACATGGTGGAGTCGGCTTTTTGGAACTTTGACGCCCTGTTCACCCCCCAAGACCACCCGGCCCGCGAGGTGCAGGACACGTTTTATTTGGCCAACCCCCAGACCCTGCCCCTGCCGAACGACCCAGCCCTGGTGCAGCGAGTCAAACAGGTGCATGAAGCCAACTACGGCGGCCAGTGGACTGAGGCCGAAGCCAGCCGCGCCATTTTGCGGGCTCACACCACCACCTCTACCGCCCGCCGCCTGCACCAGCTCCAGGGCAAAGATGGCAAATACTTCTCCATCGATCGCGTCTTTCGCAACGAAACGGTCGATCGCACCCACCTGGCCGAGTTCCACCAGATCGAAGGGGTGGTAGTGGGCGAACTGCTCAGCGTGCGCACGCTGATGGGCTACCTGACCTATTTTTACGAGCGCTTGGGCTTCAAGGATCTCAAGTTTAAGCCCACCTACAACCCCTATACGGAGCCGTCGCTGGAGGTGTTTGCCTATCATCCGCCGAGCGATCGCTACATCGAAGTCGGCAACTCGGGCCTGTTTCGCCAAGAAATGCTCGCCCCTCTGGGCTGCGGCGAAAAAGCCACCGTTGCCTGGGGGCTCGGCCTAGAGCGCATCGCCATGCTGCTCTACGGGGTCGAAAAGCTCTCTGACCTGATCGGCCCCGATATTCAACTTTGAAAAGCTAGTTTTGAACGTCTGCCCTAGGCCGCCGATTCTTGGGGTCGGTAATCACCGGGCAGGTCGTCGCTGGGCAAGTCATGGACGGCCTCCACCAAAACCTCTAGCTCCAAGGTCAGCTGCTCAGCCGGTTCGGGTTCGGCCTCGGCGTCTAGAGGCGCTGCGGCTTCATCGGCTACTTCGTCATCGCGCTCTAGCCAGGGAGAGTCGAAGTGGTGCCAGGGCAGTACCGGCTCGTTGGGCAAACTCTCGGTGAGCACGGTAATGTTGCTCACATCGGGCTCGGGCAACGCGACGCGCCGCTCTAGAGTCGTTTCTTGCTGTGCATCACTCATACTGGTTTCCCGCTAAAAGCGGTCAAAAACGTTAGAGCCAGAGCTTCTGGCAGAGTCTCTAGACTGGCGCTAGATTAACCCAGAAGATGACCCAGTAGCCACGTGAATTACCAGGATATGTACCAGCATGATAACAGTTGTGCTCCAGATGGTGTAGGCCGCATATTTGAGGCTTTGTGAAGTGTCTTCTAGCCGCTGCTTGTTGGCGTTGTAGGTTTCAGACAGGTTGACCAGCATTTGTAGCTGGTAGTCTTGCTCAGGCAGGGCCAGGTAGGTTTCTAAAAAATTACGATCTTCTAGGTTGGGGGTAACGGCCACCTGACGAGGCAAAAATGCCCCCATCAGCAGCGAAAAGCTGGCCAAAAAACCAATGATCTCGGCGATGCTAAATACGCTACCGCTGACCAGCAGCCGTGAAATGCTGAGGCTAGTCAGCAGCGCCCCGTTGGCCACGAACAAGATGTTGAGCTTGGTGGTCAAAATTTGGCTTTGCTCGTTTTGTTCGCGCAGCACCATACGCACGTCCTGGGCCGCCAGCGCCAGCGTGGCCGGGGGAACGGTCAGCGGCTCTGGGGCAGGCTCATCGACGGGCAAACTGAGCTGCACCTCATCAGGTGACGCATCGACTAGAGGCAGCGTATCAACAGCGAGAGGGGCAGGGGTAGAAACAGCATTGACCATGGCAGTAGCCACTCAGACGACCCTTTTGAGGTGAACAGATGGATTGGAACGCAGTCGGGTTCCAGAAACTCGATTTTGCAAAACTTGATCGGCTGCCGTGCTCTATTCTGCGGCGGCTGCCCTGCATCTATGGTAGTCAGAATTCTCTCTGCTGAGCGGGGTTTGAGCGCTAAATCCGCTGCTCAAGCAAGGTTTGGTAGTGGGCTACGTGCAGGCTGGCCGATTTGCCCCAGGTGTAGTTGGGCAGCACCGTCTGGCTATGCTGGAC
The DNA here is from genome assembly GCA_003249105.1 of Leptolyngbya sp. GTDB lineage: Bacteria > Cyanobacteriota > Cyanobacteriia > Phormidesmidales > Phormidesmidaceae > Nodosilinea. The sequence goes on from QBLT01000220.1 coordinate 3,426, forward strand.
AAGCTGATCAGCTGCTTCAGGATCCAGTGCTGCTAGCATGGCGGCGGCGATCGCATCTGCCGACTCAGGATTGACTAATAAAGCCTGGTTTGGGCTAAGAAATTCAGTGAAGGGCGGCTGATCGGCGGTGATAACGGGGAGGGCTGAGGCGATCGCCTCCAGCACCACCAATCCCCAGCCCTCTTTGGTGGAAGGAAAGCAAAACACATCGGCGGCGCGGTAGAGAGCGGGCAGGTCGTCGTCGGCAATTACCCCCGGCAAAATTACCGCTTTGCCGATGAGCGGCCCGTGCTGCTGCACTAGGTTTTCAGCTAGCGCAAAAAATTCCTGGCGGTAGGGTTCGTAGTCAAATAGGGTGGCCCCTCCGGCAATCACTAGCTGCGCTTGGGGATGGGTGGTAAGCACCTGGGCAAAGGCTGCTAACAAACGCAGGGAATTTTTACGTGGCTCAATGCCGCCCACGGTGAGGTAAATGGGGGAACCCGTGAGGTCGTAGCGAGCTTTGATCGCGTCTTCCTGACCTGAAAGGGTTGAGGAAAATCGCTGCAAGTCGACGCCGTTGAGTACTCGGGGGGCTTCGATTCCATAGTCATTGCGGAGGGCTTGGTGCCAGCGATCGCTCACGCACAGACAGAGATTTGGGTCGCGAATCGACTTATCTTGGCACTGCTGAAGATAGATGCTGGGATAGTCTTCGATGTGGTGAACGGTTCGTACCACGTTGGGCACTCGGCCCTGCTGCCGTAGCTGCACCAGGGCATTGGCCCCAATGCAGTCTTGGGCGTGGTAGATGTCGTGACAGGCTTCAGGATGGGCTAGAAAGTAATCGACAAATTCTTGAATGCGCTGGCGAATGAGCGCGTCAATGGCCTGGTCAGGAGGCAGACCAGCCGGGGGTGGCGCGGCAGGGACTAGCTGAACTTGGGCGGGAACCGCTCGCTCAAAGCCTCGACCATCTTTATCGAGAGCGTAAACACAAACTTGGTGCCCTAGATCGGTGAGCGCTGTTGCTAACTCTAGGGTGTGCACAACGCTACCCCTGAGCTTAGTGGAGTAGGTAAGCAGCGCAATCCTGAGGGGTTGAGCCATGTTAGACCTCGTAGGCCTTGTCACCGAATCCGGTGAGGGCTGCGGTGGCGAAGTCCCAAAAGCAAAGCGAGGCCTCACCTAGTTTTAGGGTGAGGGTTTGTCCTTGAGTGATTCTGCCCACGGGTTCACACACTAATCCTCGGTCGTGGAACTGGGGTTGTATTTGCTCTACAGTCTCAGGGCGCACGCTGAGCAGATAGCCGTAGCTGGGGAAGCTGAGCAGCCAAGGGAGAAGGTCTACTTGGGGGGGTGAGGCGATCGCCCCTAAATCCAGCACAGCCCCACAGTTCGATGTTTCCATCAGCATGAGGGCAGTGCCGACAATGCCGCCCATGCTGATGTCTTTGCCGGTGTCGCAGAGGCCCGCTTCGGCGAGTTGGGGCAGTAGTTCTAGGTTGGTGCGGAGGCGATCGCGATCGCACTCCGTCGCTGCATTCCAAAACGGGTACTGAGGGTGCATGTGCCCCTGCATATCGGTTACGTGGAGCAGCACATCTTCCGGCTGGGCATTAAAGCTGGTGATCAGGCGCTGGGCGCGACCCAGAATGGCGACCGATAGCGCTGCGTAGGGGCTGTGGCAGCTAGTGTGGCCCCCCACAATCGGCACGTTAAAAGCTTGGGATGCTGCCACCATACCTTGCCAAAGACGATCTACCGCTTCTGGGGACTGGCTCCAGATCGTATCGACTACGGCGATCGGGCGGCCCCCCATGGCATAGATATCGCTGACGTTGACCATGACAGCGCACCACCCGGCAAACCAGGGGTCGGTTTCGACCAGGGTGGGCCACATGCCCTCGGCGGCCAGCAGCAGGTAGCCGTTGCCGTCGGGGATGGCGGCGCAGTCGTCGCCTAGAAGAATAGGTTTTTGAGTGGTGGAACGCACGTGGGCACCCAAGCGATCCGCTGCTGTTTGAATATCTTGCTTGTGGAGAATGCCGAGCGATCGCCGTAGTTCAGCAGCCAATTCCGACAGCCTTAGCTCGTCTGACATAAATGCCTGGGGGATACTCGGGGAGGTTATCTGGTGGGGCATGGAATGTATTGCTAGCGAAGGCGAGTGGGAGAGAGCCAGATTTACCGCTGGGGCCATTTCGCTGGCCCCAGACCCCCGGCTTCGCGCGTCCTCCGGCCTACGAGAAGGGCGTTCCGCCGCCCTTCACCTCACGGAAAGGATTAGCTGATCATCGGTTTAAACCTGTGTTTTGCAAACTGGCTGGTCAACGGATCAAGACCCTAGGTTTGCAAGCATTCTTGCCTCACCCATCCATCACTCCATCACTCCTCAAGACACCTGCCACAGCAGCCCCGTCAGTGCTAGCCGCACCTCGTCACCGGGGGGATAGTGGGCTAGGTCGGCTTCCATTAGGTGGTGGTTACGATCGCACAGCACCATCTCCTCCAGCGAATCCCAGTGGAGGCGCTGGAAGAATCGCACGTTTTGCTCTTGAACGGTGGCAAGGAAGCGATCGCAGCCCCAGGTATTTGCCGTTGTCACTGCTTTGTGAATCAATCCTTTGCCGATACGCCCTACCCGGCGATAGTTGGGGTGAACGCCCAAGCGCCCGCCGTACCAGAGCCGGGGTGATTTTTCGTAGATTCGCACCACGCCTACGACGCGGTTTTCTGGGAGAGCTTCGTGGTCGATGGCGACAATGGGGTAGGCGACGCCATCCAAATTATCGGCGTCATCATGGTCAAATAGCCCCTGCTCTTCGCAGAAAATGGCCTGTCTCAGAGCGAAATAGCCCTCTAGGTCGTGGGGAGTTTTAGCCAGTTCAAAGCTATAGCGATGGAGTGCCATGATTATCAACCCTCAAACGTAGACAGTGCCGAGCACGCGCCGCACTTGGCGCAGCCCGCTTTCATATCTGCCGAGGCCATGCTCGACTGCTTGAGCAGCGCACCGACCCGCTGGTAGAGCGTGAACATAAACTCGCTGCTGGGGGAAGGATGGTGGGCCAGGGGCGTTTCACCAATAGGCACAAAGGGCACCACGAAGGGGTACACGCCGAGCTGGATGAGGCGATCGCTGGCTTCCACCAGGGTTGCTAAACTGTCGCCTAGGCCCGCCAGCAAGTAGGTGCTCACCTGGCCCCAGCCAAACACGTTTACTGCGGCCTCAAACGCTTGGTAATACACCGTTAGGGGAACTTCGGCCTTGCCGGGCATAATTCTGGCCCGCACTTCGGGATCCACCGCTTCCAGGTGCATGCCCAAACTGTCGATGCCCGCCGCTTTCATGCGCTCAAACCAGACGAAATCGTCGGGCGGTTCGCACTGGGCCTGAATGGGCAGGTTTGGCACCCGCTGGCGAACGGCGGCAGCGCATTCGGTCAGGTAGGCAGCGCCGCGATCGCTCGTATTCGGCGTGCCCGTGGTCATGATCATGTTGGTCACGCCGTCCAGCCGCACGGCAGCTGCGGCTACCTCGGCGAGCTGCTGGGGCGTTTTGCGGGCAATGGTGCGCCCCGCGTCCAGGGATTTTTCAATGGCGCAGAATTGACAAGCCGTAGCCGGGTCACGATAGCGCATGCAGGTCTGCTGCACTGTAGTCGCCAGCACGTCGCGCCCGTGGAGCAGGGCAATTTTTGAATAGGGAATGCCGTCGGTGGTGGTCAGGCTGTAGAACTGGGGCGCATTGGGCACGTCGATGGGGGTGATAGCTTCCCCCGAGGCCTCTAGATGCAGGGGGCTGGCGGTGGTAGCTCTGAGGGTATAGGGAGAGCGGGCGGCGCTGTCGGTGTAGACCGGCACCATGACAGTGGTGCCATCGATGGTGATGGCGCGGTGGTCAGAGGGGCCTGCCCCGCCTCGCCGCCCCGCTGCCCCAGGGGTAGAGTCCACTAGCCGCAGCCCGTGGGTTTGTAACTCTGTAATCAACCGCTGCTTATTCATGGCCTGCTGTTCAATACCCGATAAAAACCTGCGTCAACCATTGCCGCTAAAAACGAGCTAGCGAGCACATACCCATGGAGTCGTGAAAATTTTGGCCTAGGAGGTCGGCAGACCGAGGCTTTTGGGAGGTAAGCTAATCGCCGCTTCGTCTGCCAACGCCGGTGCAAGTTGCGAGGCTCCATTCATGCCGGAGGGGTGCTGTGCCGTCGCCTGGGCATTCGTTTCTACCACCGACCAGGATTCGGTGTTCACCTTCAGACGCAGCAAGTCGGGGCGGGCATAGTGGCCCACCGAGTCCATCATGCGCTTGCGCTTGGTAATTAAAGAGAAGTCGAGATCGGCGATCGCCAACCCCTCCCCCTCGCTAATCGGCTCTGTCAGGGGCACTCCCTCAGGGCTAATGATGGCGGTGTAGCAGCCCCCCGACAGCACCCGCTGCATTGTTTCATCAGCGGTAATCTGCTGCTTTTGCTCTGGCGTGAGCCAGCCGGTGGCGTTGACCACAAAACACCCCGACTCCAGAGCGTGGTGGCGCATGGTGACCTCCATTTGGTCACCAAAAATCTGCCCCACCATTGACCCCGGAAACTGCCCGCAGTGAATCTGCTCGTTTTGGGTCATCAGCGCGTAGCGGGCGAGGGGATTGTAGTGCTCCCAGCAGGCCAGTGCCCCCACGCGCCCCACCGCCGTTTCCACCACCTTCAGCC
>QBLT01000221.1 GCA_003249105.1 Leptolyngbya sp.
GCCATCACCCTGGCTCAGAGCTTTATTGACCTGGTTCGGCAGCGACTTCCCAGTCAATTGGATGATTGGCTACAGGCCGCTAAAACCAGTTCAATCAAAGCGTTTCAAAGTTTCGCCAAAGGGCTAGAGGAGGATTATGACGCGGTCAAAGCTGGGATGACATTAGAGGTTAGCAATGGACCCGTTGAAGGGCAGAATAATCGACTCAAAATGCTTAAACGGCAGATGTTTGGGCGAGCCAACTTGGAGTTGCTGGAGAAGCGGTTCATTTTGACCAGCTAAACGGCTGTAACTTGAGGACCACAAAGGGTGCCAGTTTGAGCATCACCAAAAGCGGCCAAGAGCCCGAAGTTCATGCGATTTTGCAGTGGTCATTGCATCATTGAGAGCGCGTTGTCTCGCATCCTGATGCTCTTTTGTGCAGCCGTCTACTACGTTCAGCCTATAACCTAACTCTTCTAATTCTTCTTTGAGATTAGTGAACTCAGGCTCTGTGCACTCGGTGGTCATCAAGAAGATTGCTTTAAGGCTGCACGCGCCGTGTTGGCCTACGTGCTCGTAGCTTAGGCGGCGTTGCTGAATGGCAGTATGAATTTGCGAAATCCGGAAGGAGTTTTCAAAGATTTGAGCCGTCGCTTCATACCCTGAATCAGCAACGCCTCATTCTCTATATCGCAACCGAATCTAGAGTAGACATCTTGCGAGTCGTCAGTGGCTACCGCGACCTAACGAGTTTGTTCACAGACAACGACGAGGAGTAATCGACTTTCGGTAGACACGGTAGACGCCCGGTAGACAGGGTGTCTACCGGGCAAAAGCCTTTATCCACAATCTCCTCAGCCATTTCGGTAGACGGTAGACACTTTCCTGGCAATTCCCCCTTGGTAAACCTTGTCTACTTGTCTACCGTTTCGCTAGAGCCCCTGCCCATCAACACTTTCAGCGGTAGACACCCCGTCTACCGTTTCCTCAAATCTGTCTACCGCGTCTACCGTTGCCCGCCATCGCAGCCGATTCCCCATTCCCTGGGTTTCCCCATACCCCATCGCCTCCAGCTCCAAAAAATGAGCACGAATTACCTCCACCCCCGCCTTCCGTAAACTGCGCTCATAATTCCGCACATCCTTCGCCCGCAGCCAGCCCCGTACCCGCGAGAGCTGAATCAGCTTTGTATAGACCGGCTCCAACGCTCCATCTACCGTATTCCCGTCCGCATAGAGCAGCTTTACCTGGCCAATGAACCAACGCCCCAGCTTAATTGACGCCTGCATCTGGCCCACATCCACCACATGGGTCGGCAAATGCCCCTCCACCGCTGCATTCAGGCAGTGAAGAATCAGCGCCAGACGCCCCGTGTAACCCTGCATCTTGGAATACACCGCCTGCAACCCTGGGTGAGTCTCCATCACCCGCAGCTGATCCAGCTGGTCATACCAATCCGCAAATAATGCCTTGGCCTCAGGGCTCAGCCGGTAGCATTGGGCCACCAACCCCTCCAGCTGCTGGTAAACGCCATAGAGCCGCTCCGACACGTCATAGCGCACCGTCCGCCGGGGAAACGGTGCAGGCTTCAGCGGCAGCAAACACCACAAAAACCTGGCCCACTGGCCACTGGCATCCGAGCAATCCCCCATCATCTCCCGCAAAATATCGGGCTGAATTGTCCCGGTCAGGCTAAGGCTGGTGCGCGGCAGGCTTATGCGCAAACCACTAGCCCGATCTACCTTCAGCCCCGAGCCATCAAAGGCCGTCAGCAGTGACTCCTTGTCGTTCCCTCGGCCATTACGGTACTGGTTCTGCCCTTTGAATAGGCCCGCCAACTCATCCGGCGTCACCAAAATGCCCCGCTCTGGCTGCTGAGACTGAATGCGGGCGATCGCCTCCCGCGTCGCATCGGAGGTGTGATACTCCCGTGGCATCGGCTTCCTCGGGCGAATGCCCCTCTCCTCCGCTCGGGTCTGCTCCCAATCCCGCAGGTCAACCTCATATTCCGAGGCGGCATACTCATACTCCTGATCCGCCTCTGCCTGGAGCAGCGAGAGCGGCCCCAAAATCTGCCGCTGAATCGGACTCTTTTTGCTACCCGAGGGGGCCACCAGCCCAGTAAACACAATCGGCGGCACCGAGAACCCCATCCCAGCATCAATCTCTAGCTCTGTGCCCACTCGCAGTAGAGACGCCGCCACCGGCAGCAGTGTCACCAGCATCGCCGCTGGGGTAGCCCCAATCCAGTCAGCAATCTGCTCCAAGGGTTCTGCCAAGTCGGAGTGAAGATACTCCCCTAGACAAAGCTGGTAGTCGCCAATTTTGAGCAACTGGTGAATCTCGGCCCGGCGATTATCCCGCTCCTCAGTTTGCTCCAGTTCCGCCTGCACTAGGGTGACCAGGTTACCGATATCCTTTGCTGATAGCCCCGTCTCCTGATGCCACTGCACCACCTGCGCCGCCAGGGCTAGTTCGGTAGGGCTGGTGCCCAGGTAGGTGCGAATCTGGTCTTGCAGGGCCTGCACCGACAATCGCTCGGGGCCTTGAGTAGCGCTGACCTCCAGCTGCCGCCAGTCTTGCACCGCCGCTCTGATCTGCTCCGCTGTGGCCCCATCATGAATCCAATCCACCACATCTAGCCCCCCATGCTTGGGCAGGTTCTGCCAGCGCAGGCTATCCGGGTAGGGGTAGCACCACTGGGCCGAGGGAAAGTCCTGGGCGACTTCCTGCATATGAGCAATGCCGACCTGGTCACGATCTGGACACAGCACCAGCTGGGCCGTCTGCAAATCCTCAGCGTAATCGCCATAGCTGCGGTACTTCTTCGAGCCCCCCAGAGTAGTGGTCGCAGGAATGCCAATTCCCCACAGGGCATCAGCGCAGCCTTCCCCCTCCACCATCCAGATGGGTTGACCGATGGCGATGGCATTCTGGACATCCCGGTAGCGGTAAATCGGCACCTGGGCTCTAATCTCAGGGGTCAGCCCTTTGACCCACTGTTGCCCGTTCCAGTGATACTGCACAAAAAATTTCGCACCGTTGCCCCGATCCACCCGCGTCACCTTCACCAGGGGCTGTCCGGTACGGCTCGGATAGAAAAAGTCCTGCCGCTGCTGGGGCCGAACCGGCTTCTCGGGTGAGGCGGTGGCTGCAAAGTATTGCCCCCACATGCCATCGGCTGTTGCACCCCGATAAACGAAGCCGTCTACCGCTCCATCCTGGTCTACGTGGGTGTGGCAGAACACCACCTCCTCATTCCAGCGGCAGTCTTGGTCTTTGGTGCGTCCACAGATTGGACAGGGGCGCGATCGCCCCGAGTAAACATACTGTGCCATGGTTAGCTCCTGAGGTTAGGAGCCAGGCCACCATAATCAACCAGCTGTTGTTAACAGTTAGCTGTGCCGATGCTAGACATTTCCGATGTCTTTGCTATAGTTGAAGACACCACTTCTATCAGCAGGTTAATGACCTGGGCGGTTCGGCAAAACTGCATCAGGATATTGATTAGCCTGGCTCAGAAAATAAACAAAGAAAGTCCGACACCCTTACTGCGTTGTAGTTAGGGTGTTTTTTCATAAGCCTCAAGAATGAGATGCTAAGCCTAGCTCTTCATCACATACTTGATGGACTATCGAGATACTAAGGTGGCTTGATGCCCCTGAGGTTATCGACGATTAGACCGCTGAGGAACTTTTCGCTGGTTACTCAACAAACTGGCCTGATAGACTTCGATAGCTCGCTGATGGGCCACTGGGTCATGGCGGTTTTGGAGCCAATCTTTGATGAGCTCCAAGTTGTAGCGGGTACAGCGGCTATTAATGCGAACCCAATGAATGCCCTCGATTAACAGGCCCTGCAATCTGTATTTTTTTAAGGTAGTGCTGCTGAGATTGAGGTACTGTAATGCTTCCTGCTTGCTGACAAACTGATTCATGGGTTGTCCCTCCTTTGTAACGTTGAGGCCAGATCTCCCGAGGAGACAGGCCGAGCTTGGCCGCGATCACTTTTTCAACCCTGCGGGACCGTTGCCTCGTCAGGGCATGGGAGATGGCAGAAGGCCCCACACCGAGTTCCTTAGCAAGGCCGGCCAACGTCCAGCCTTGCTTACGAAGAGCTGCCTTAATGTCCTCTACGTGCATAAGATCAACAAAGCTCCATCAATTTGTATATCGATGAAGCTAACAATTAATAACGCGCATGTCAAGCGCTATAATTTGCAATAGTAATCCTTGGACTTACGATGGATAACACGCCTTCTGATGAGGGGCAGGCAGTATTAGCCGACTCAAACAGTTTCCCACAGCGATTAAAGCAAGCTGTAGGAGAGAATAGCATTCGAGGATTTGCACGAAGTTGTGGATTCTCTGACACAGTTTTGCGTCAATACCTCAACGGCCAAAGCGAACCTACCCGACCCGCACTGCTTGCCATAGCACGCACGGCAAACGTCAGCGTAGAATGGCTGGCTGGCGGTCAGCCTAGTTGCAGCAGCTTGAGAGAAGGAGAATCCAAAGAGTATATCTATAAGGATCCGCTAGCTTTCCAGACGGACTGGCTAAAGTCTGAGTTCCCAAAGTCTTATGACCATTTACTCCTCACCCAAGTTCAAGATGAAAGCATGGAGCCTACCCTGGCTCTCGGAGACCTAGTACTAGTAGATACCAGCGTTAGGGAGTTAGCAGCCATCGACCATGGCCTTTTCCTGTTTAAGCTAAATGAGCGAATTTTAATTAAGCGCTTGCAGTACATCCCCGAAAATAACTTCCGGGTGCTAAGTGATAACCCTGCCTACGAAGCTTTTTCCTTAGACCTGTCTAGCAAGTCGAATGGCCTAAGCATCATGGGCAAGGTAGTTTGGGCCGGACACAAGCTATAAAGCTAGCGCTTTAAAATTCCACCATCACAGCAGATTTCTGAATGACGGATGCATAATGTTTGAACAAAATTTGAGGATCGTGACCTGTTTGCTCTGCTACCGCTAGAGGGTTTGCGCCATTCGCCAGAGCATGGCTAATGGCAGTATGGCGGGTAGAGTAAGGTTTCCGGTAGGTAATTTCGAGCCGGGTCAAGATTTTTGTCCAGGCTCGGCGACGAAAGGTATGGTCGTTGAGGAGCTTTCCCTTCGGCGATGGAAAAACTGATGCTTCAGGATCCACGTTGGTAGGTTTTCTAGCAGATAGCATCTCTGCCACCTTGGGGGTAAGGGTTATCGTCCGATCCTTCCCCGTTTTGGTGGTCTTACGGACTCCTCTAGAAACAGATTCGCCAATCCATACCGTTGAGTAGTCATCGGCAATATGCTTCCACTTTAGGGCTACAGCTTCCCCAAAACGACAGCCTGTACCGAATAGGAACGTCACGAAGTCGGCGTAGTGCTGGTAGTACCGATCCGTTCTAAACGTCGCCAAGATAGCTTGAACCTCAGCCAATGTAAATGGCTTAACCTTCTGCTTAGGGGCTGGTTTCACCCTCTCTAGAACGGATGCCCAGGGGTTTTGTCCGAGTGTCTGCTCAGCCCAGTTCCAACAGGACTTAACTAGGGTTAGGTAGTCTTTGGCCGTTCGTTCGACCACTCGCTTTCGCAAGTACTCGGCAAAAGCGGTGGCACTGTCCTCATCCACAGTGTCTGCTGGCTTAGTTGAGAAAAATGCGTCTAAATGTCGCTGCGTAGCTCCATAGCGGCACAGACTGCCCACCTGCAAGTCTTTGGCTTTGGTCTGAACCGCTGTGAATTTCTCAAATAGCCCAGTCACGGTGGTTGCTTCGCGCTTTTTAGCGGCAGCTTTGGGTGGCTTGTACTTCTTGAGGGTCTCATCAAAGTTGCCGGAGGCAATATCCAGTTCGATCTGAGTCGCCTTCTGCTGGGCCACGATGCGATTGACTCGGGAATCAGGCAAGCCAACGGCTATGTAGTGGCGTGTGCCTCCATAGGTAAAGCGTAATCTCAGCCTACCTTTATCGCTTTCTACCTTGACAAGGCTTCTATCTAGGTCGCGGCTCAGCGTCGGGCGTGCCGCTACGGGGGGTTGCATAGTAGTCATCTTCCTACCAATTTCCTACCACTCAGACGTCCAAAAGCGTCCAAAAGTAGCCAACCTCACCCCCCCTATTGACAATATGTTAGGGTCATCAAAAGGTTGATGCGTCGGCTACAAGGCGCTTCCGCAGTAGGTTTTAGAAGAATCGGGATGGCGGGATTCGAACCCACGGCCCCTTCGTCCCGAACGAAGTGCGCTACCAAGCTGCGCTACATCCCGTTTTTTTTACTCAACTAGGGTAACACGACAGACCACCACCGTTGGCAAATTTTAGGTCAGCAACGACGATTCGCAAGCCCTGTAGCCTGCAGCACCTCCAACAACACCAACTAACCCAGCCCAAGCATCCCCTCCAGAGCAGCCATCATTTCCCTCAAGCCGCCGCGCCACCCCACAATGCACCTAGCATTTGCGCCAAAGCCGCGATCGCATCAGGAGAATTCGCCAATCTTTTCAGACTTTTCGGCAAAACCAGCGGGTTGAGTAAAATGTGCGTGGTGCCGCTGCCGTGGCTGTGCCACCACCGAAGTAAGCGGGTAAACTCAGAGAAAATCTGCTCTTTATCCCCCGACATTTGGACTCTGCTATGGCAGCACCTTCAGGCCCCATTCCAGCTACGCCGAAGCCCATCAAATTTGGCACCGATGGCTGGCGCGGCATTATCGCCGCCGACTTCACCTTTGAGCGCGTGGCTCAGGTGGCGGCAGTGTCGGCCCACGTGCTGCACCAGTGCTTTGGGGCTGAAACCGGCAGCCGCACCATCGCCGTCGGCTTCGATCGCCGCTTTCTCGCCACCGAGTTTGCTCGCACCGCCGCCGAGGCGATCGCCGCCCAGGGCTTCGACGTGCTGCTCTCCCAAGACTTCGCCCCCACCCCGGCCTTTAGCTACGCCGCCAAGCATCAGAACTTGCTCGGGGCGATCGTCATCACCGCCAGCCACAACCCCCCCACCTACTCCGGGCTCAAAATTAAAGGAGCCTTTGGCGGCTCAGTCTCTCCCGAGGTGACCCAGCAGGTCGAGGCGCTGCTGCCCAATCCCCCCGCTCCCCTCGGCAAACTCGGCCAGATTGAAACCTTCGACCCCTGGCCTGACTACTGCACCGCCCTCCAGGCCGAGGTCGATGTCGCCGCCATCCAGAGCGCTATCTCCAGCGGCAAGCTGACGGTGTTTGCCGATGTCATGTATGGCTCCGCCAGCGGTGGGCTGCCCCGGCTGCTGGGCGAAGGCAGCATTCATGAGCTGCACAGCGAGGCCGACCCGCTGTTTGGCGGCAACCCGCCCGAGCCCCTGCCCAAGTACCTGGGCGAGATGCTAGAGACCGTCAAAGAGTATCCCGCCAAAGAAAGCGTCAAAGTGGGTTTAGTGTTTGATGGCGATAGCGATCGCATCGCCGCCGTTGACGGCCAAGGCAACTTCCTCAGCTCCCAAATTCTCATTCCCATTCTGATCGACCACCTCAAGTCGCGCCGGGGTTACACCGGCGAAATCGTCAAAACCATCAGCGGCTCTAACCTGATCCCGGCTGTAGCCAAGCTCAACGGCCTAGAGCTATACCAAACCCCCGTCGGCTACAAATACATCGCCGATCGCATGCAGGATGCCAAAGTACTGCTGGGTGGTGAAGAGTCCGGCGGCATCGGCTACGGCCACCACATCCCCGAGCGCGACGCCCTGATGTCGGCCCTCTATGTATTAGAAGCCGTCGTCGCTTCCGGCCTCGACCTCAGCGACTACTACCGCAGCCTGCAAGAAAAAACCGGCTACTTCTCTGAGTACGATCGCATCGACCTGCCCCTGGCCAGCATGGAAGTGCAGGCCAAGCTGCTCGACACCCTCGCCACCGCGCCCCCCGCCGAAGTCGCAGGCAAAGCCGTCACCCACATCCTCGACATCGACGGCTACAAACTCACCCTCGCCGACGACAGCTGGCTGCTGATCCGCTTTAGCGGCACCGAACCTGTGCTGCGCCTCTACAGCGAAGCCAAAACCCTCGATGAGGTGCACAGGCATCTGCACTGGGCGAAGGATTGGGCAGGTTCGTTTACCTAGGGGATTGGTAAGGGAGTGATGGGGTAATGGGGTGATGGGGTG
>QBLT01000222.1 GCA_003249105.1 Leptolyngbya sp.
GCTTTGGGGGCGGCCCGAGTCTACGGGGGTTGGGCTGAGGGAGGCAATCGTTAACCGACACCGTAATCTACGCCGTTTGCCAGGGTAATTCCTGACGGAACGTTACACCTTGGCAAAAACCTTACATTGGCCCCGAATCGACGTATAGGATTAGGGCATTCGTTGCAATTGGGAGCGGACTTCGCTAATGGTTAACGGTCTTCCCTGGACGGCTGATGCCCAGGCCAAGCTGAAAAATATTCCGTTTTTTGTGCGCGCCCAGGCCCGCAAGCGCATTGAAGATGTGGCCCGTGAGACCGAGGCCGAAGCCGTGACGGCGGACTTGGTCGAACAGGTGCGGCTAGAGTTTGGCCAGTAGCCCGGTAGCAACTCAGCTCTTAACGTTATCCCTTGATTCTGTCTTGGGATACAGGCTGCCTCGCTGCTACAGCGATAGAGTTAAGGGTGTTCTCTTGGCACTGTGACTTTTGATAGGTAGCGGTAACCTGCGATTCGGCTAAAGCTTTTTCCAACCAACAACTCTGGCTAAAACATTGCAAGTCGAAGTCATAACGAGTATGATTTAGAAGAGCCGAGGCCCTAGTGGTACGATTTCATTATTCGGCCCGACGGCGAAAGCACAGGTTTGTTGGTTATTCATTCGATTGACAGAAACAAAGAGAGGCCCTATGGTTGCAACCGCTGAGAAAAGTAAGACCAAGCGCGGGTTTTATCCCACCCGGATCGATATGTCGGCTGAGGTGCGATCGCAGGTTTGTGACGTGCTCAACCAGACCCTAGCCGCCACCCTCGATCTCAAAACCCAGACCAAGCAGGCCCACTGGAACGTCAAGGGCATGGACTTTTATCAGCTGCACGAGCTGTTTGACGAGCTAGCGGGTGAGCTAGAAGGCTACGTGGATATGGTGGCCGAGCGCGTTACCGCCCTGGGGGGTACTGCCATGGGCACCGCCCGCATCGCCGCCAGCGAGTCGATTTTGCCCGAGTATCCGATTGATGCCGTGGAGGGCGCTGAGCACGTTGAGGCCCTGGCTGAGCGCTTTGCGGCCTATGGCAAGCATGTACGCCAAGCCATCGACACCACCGATGAGCTGGGCGATGCCGACACCGCTGACCTCTATACCGAGATCTCTCGCACCATTGACATGCGTCTGTGGTTCCTAGAAGCGCACCTGGTGAAGAAGTCCGATCGAGGTTGATCGTAACAGTCCTCTGATCCAAAGCTAGTTAACGGTCGGGGAGGCAGGCGTTGCCTCCCCGACCTTGCCTTTTAAAGCAGAATTTTTGCCGACGGATTAGGCTTGAGTCTGTGGCCTTGCGATAGCAAGACTCGGTTTTAAGCAGGTACCATAACGCTTCAGTAGCGCTGTTGCTCACTATGCCTGACCCGGCTTCTCAAGTTCCCAATTCTGATGCGATCGAGGGCGCTGGCGAAGCTAGCCCTGGGGGAATCGCCCTGGCCACGTCAGTCGACAGCGATCGCCATAGCCACGACCACCACGGCCACGATCATTCCCACGGGCACGATCACTCCCACGGGCACGGGCATACCCACGGCGCTGTGGATCCTGAAATTATCGCCTCAGAGCGGGGGCTGTGGGCGGTGAAATGGTCGTTTGTGGGGCTGGTAATCACGGCGATCGCCCAGGCGGTTGTCTTTGCTCTCTCCGGCAGCGTCGCCCTGATGGCGGATTTGATTCACAATGTGGGCGATGCCATGACCTCGGTGCCGCTGGGGGTGGCATTTTTGCTGGCGCGGGCCAAACCCTCCCCCCGCTTTGCCTACGGCTACGGTCGAGCGGAGGATCTGGCCGGGGTGGCGATCGTGGCGGTGATTTTCTTAAGTGCCCTAATCACTGCCTATGAATCGATTGAGCGGCTACAGCATCCCCAACCGCTGGATCATTTGGGAGCCCTGGCGGCGGCGGCGGTGATTGGCTTTATTGGCAATGAAGTTGTGGCCCTGTTTCGGCTGCGGGTGGGGCGGGCCATTAACAGTGCCGCCCTGGTGGCCGATGGGCTGCATGCCCGCGCCGATGGGCTGGTGAGCCTGGCGGTGCTGGTGAGCACCCTGGGCGTGGGGTTGGGCTACCCCTGGGCTGACCCGGTGATGGGTCTGGGGATTACCCTAGTGCTGCTGCGGGTGGTGTGGCAATCGACCCAGACGGTGTTTACCCGGCTGCTCGACGGGGTGGAGCCAGAGATGGGGGATCGCCTGCGCCACGAAATAGAGCATGGGGTTGAGGGTACCGCCGCTAGGGTGACCCAGGTGAAGGCGCGGTGGCTGGGCCATCGGCTCTATGGCGAGGTGAGTTTGGCGGTAGAGCCGGAGCTGTCGGTGGCGGCGGGGGATGCGATCGCATCTCACCTGAGGGCTCATCTACACCAGCAATTGCCCTACCTGGCCGAGGTCACTATTCAGGTGCAGCCCCACGAGTCCCCCGCCTTGGACTAGCGACATCACTTGAGTCCGTCCAAGGTTAGGCGGCTTCTGGACAACTTTCTTTCTCCCCAATGGTGGAATGGTGGGCAGTGCCCACCCTACGGTGGTTATGGTCGTCAAATAAAGCAGGGATCTGCTTTTCTAGAAGTCTCTCTAGCCGCCGAGTTGGTGGCAGCGCGACAGCCGCAGCATCATGGCGTCGAGGCGGGCCAGATCGCCAAAGGCCCCTCCCTGGCCGGTCAACAGGCCGCCCATTTGCAGCGAGGCGATGCGCGGCACCCGCCAGTACCACAGGGCGGGCAGATGCCCCCTGGGGGCCTCTAGGTCAAAGTCTAGCCAGCTGTAAAACCGCAAAAACCCGATGGGCCGCAGGGGAAACAGCATGAGCCAACCCACTTCTTCAAAAAACGGGTGGGGGGTAGACCAGTTGCGTAGGGCCGGGTCAAAGTCGATGGTTTCTAAGGTGGCGGCATAGATCTGAAGCTGGGCCGAAAAGCCAAAATGTCCGCCGCTGGCTCTCTGCCAGCGATCGTCAAGGGCGTGCAGCAGTTGGCAGGGCAAAGCGGCCAGATCTTCGGTGGTCAGGTGGGGGCGATGGCGTGGTGTGGCTTCCTGCAATAGGGCTGTTTCACCAGGTTGGTTTTGCACTACGGCGTCGAGCAGCAAATCTGCCGTCAGCCGATCGGCTTCTTCCCAGTCTTGTTCGTCGAGCAGCAGGCTGAGTTCGCCCAGGCTCTCTTCTACACTGCTGTGAAAGGCGGGGCGGTTAGAGGCGTTAGACAGCACGGGTTGGCCCTCCGGTGAGCACTGTTGGGGCGGCGGGGTCAACGGCTGGCGTTGGCGCTGTAGTTAAGGGCATGCATTCGTTCAGATGATGGATCACCGCCGCCATGACGTCGAGGCTCAGGCGGTAGCGATCGCTCAGGTTGGGGCAGCACCAGCGCCAGGTCGGCAGGTGACCCATGGGCGCTTCGAGACTGAAATTGAGGTCATGGTAAGGCCGGTAGCCCTGGAAAAACAGCGAGGGGGGCTCTCGCCAGCCCAGCGCCTGCTGAAAGGCCAACCACTGTTGGCGATCGTCCTGCTGCACTTGCTGCTGGCTGCGGTGTACCTGCTGCTGCGCCTTAAACCCGAAACGCTTGTTGCTGTAGCGGCTCCAGAGGGCGTCGATGGTGGCTAGATCGACGGCGGGTAGCCGCTGCACGGTGGCGACGGTGACGGGCTGCATGTCGCGGTTGAGAGCCTTGAGAATGACGGCTTCCGTTTCCATGTCGGCCTCCTGCCAGGCCTGCTGGTGCAGTAGTTCACGCAGGCGGCTGTAGTCAACCCCGGCGGCAGACTCAATGCTGCCATACAGCTCGTTGCGCACGGTTGCCTCCAGGGCGATCGCCTCATCAATAGAGAGATCCAGCAGGCGGCGGGCCTGGTCGAGGCGTCCCTGGTCAAACTCGGAGGGGTAGAGGCTGCTAGCCATGGCCTGGCGACAGAGTGCGAGGTACTGCTCTAGATGCTCTCGAGCCTGCTGAGCTTGCTTTTGGCGATCGCCCTTGGCTTTAGTCTCAGCGGCTAAGCGGGCCTCTTCAGAGGCTTTGGCGGTCTGCTGCTCGGTTTTGCGTTTGGTCTCATCGCTGTAGCGCTGCCAGTGCTTTTGGTACATGGCCTCGGCATCAGGAATCGGCAGAGCCAAATTTTCGGCCAGTTCTTGCAGCATTGGCCAAGGGTCTTTTGGGGCAAAGGGCTGGTCTGCATCCATCTGGCGCAGACGGCTAAACTCGGCGGCGGTGGTTTCGTCAAAAAGGCGGCGCTTGTCGGCCTGGGTTTTGTAGGGACCAACGGCTCTGGCATTGAGCAGTTCTGCCCGTTCTGCTGAGAGGCCGAGGCGCTGGCGCAGCAGGGCGAGATTGTCGAGTTCGGTGGGAGAGAGTTCACCCTGGGTGCGGCTGTAGGTTTCGGCTTCGGCCAGATAGTCGCGCTCTGGGGAGAACAGCAGCCCGCTCTGGGCAGTGGCCATCAAATCGATGAGGTCGTCGGCGCGATCGGTTTGAATTTGCAGATGGAGGTCAGAAATTTGACAGAGAAACCAGGTTTCGAGGGGCTTGTGGTAGAGGCGATCGCGCAGCCGCCTGAGAATAGTGCCCATCACGTTGGAGGGGGCGACAAACCTGGTGCCGACCCTCACTTCGGCCCCCTCTCTGGTCTCCAGGATGGGGTTAAAGCGAACTTGGCCCATGCCCTCGAGATCGCGCAGGTCTTCAATTAAGTAGTGAACCTCACTGTCTAGCTCATCCCGCTTGAGCTGAGAATCGACAAACTTGATTGAAAATGCAATATCTTGCGCCAAGCCAGCACCTCCCAGACGCCCCTAGATCAGGCCTTTGCCAAGGGCTCATCCCTGCCACCTATAGTAAGTCAGATAACAAATACAGCTCATCTAAAACGGTTTTCTCTAGAGCTTCGGCCTCTTGGGGGTTGAGGTGATAAAACTCCCGCGTCTGAATCAGGCGACCCTGGTTAAAGTCGGAACCAGCCACATGGGCCATGATGCCCTGACGAAACAGCGCCGCATCGGGTCGATTTTCAGCTGGGTCAATGTTCTCTTGGGCAACGGTCTGGGACGGTAGCAAGTCGATTACCATTTCTTCAAACGTGTGGCGGTAGCCCTGCGATCGCTCCTGCTGCTGGCGCTGACGCTGGGCTTCGGCGGCGGCTTGAGCGTCAGCCTGCTGCTGCATCTGCTCGGCCTCGTGGCGCAGAGTATTCAGGCGCTCGTCTTTGAGAAACTGAGCATCGGCCTCGGGCAAACCCATGGTGACAGCTTTGGCCCGCATCACCTTCCAAAAATCTGCGTCCAGATCGCTCGTCTGTTTGCACACCAGCAGCTCTTTGCGAAAGTGCTGATATTTCTCGGCCAGGGTTCTAAAAGGCCCCATCGCGGTGGCGTGAAGCTCGTTGGCCTCTTCGACGGATAGCCCCACCCGGTGCTGTACCAGACTGAGATTGGCTTTAGCTGCTGGCGTCAATTCACCAAAGGTGGCGATGTAGCCCTCGACCTGGGTGCGGTAGAACTCGTGGGGCGGCAGCAGGGCTTCGCTTAGGGTTAGCAGTTGGGCCAGCGATTTAGCCTGATTGGTCTGGAGGGCAATGGTGTGGCGGGGCGGAATTTCTAAAATAAACAGGGTTTTGTGGGCGGTGCGCTCTAGCCAGTTGCCCACGCATCGCAAAACTACTCTGAGTTTACTGAGCGGTGCCTGACACTGAAGCCCAGCATATAGGCTGGGTTCGACCGCTCTGGGTTGGGCCGTTGCCTCGGCTAAGATGCTGTATTGCGGGTTGGGCAGAAACGCAAACTTGGTGTGCTCAAGATGGCTCAACTGAGTGATGCGGCTACAAAGCGCCTGCACGCTGGCATGGGTAACCCTCGGGTCTGCCTCAGCCTCTAAAGACTTGATCGAAAGTCTAAAACTGTTGTCGGAGTCAAGATTTTCGACCATCGCAATAGGTGCCGTAGAGCAGATTTTCGCTGGCTCAGTATATCAATGCCTAGCCGTAACGGCTTTGCTGGGTCATTCCCTCAATCTGTCCAAGTATAGTCGCTGGGTTATTAGGATCCTATCTCGCCCAGGTGGCCATCGACAGGCTAAGGCGGCTTGACAGCCCTATGGCTCAGCCCCTAAAACAAAACCCCAGCGTTAGTAACGCCAGGGCTTAGCTCTATATGCAAAGTGTAAAAGGTTTATTTGAAACCGACGGAAGCCTGCCACACAAAGGCCAGCAGCAGGAAAAACACCGGGATGATGGGCAGCACGTCTACCAGGGGGTCGAACAGGGAGTAGGCCTCGGGCAGTTTGGCCAGCAGCATTGCGACTTCCATTGAATGATTATCCTCTCATTACACAGCCGGAACCAGCCTCAGACCCAAGCCGAGCCTTACCCTGAGCGCCCTGGCCGAAATCTGAGAATTGGTAAATTTTCTTCGCATTTTATCACGGGTGGGGGGCGTCTAAGTCGGTAGCGATCGCCTTTGGCGCTAACCAATGGGCAAATTCTGTGGTGAAGCGATCGCCCAAAATCGCCTCCCGGATCCGCTGGGTAAAACGCACCAGCTCAGTAATGTTGTGGATTGAGATCAGCGTAAAGGCCAGCATCTCCTTGGCGTGGATCAGGTGGCAGAGGTAGGCGCGGGTAAAGTTTTGGCAGGTGTAGCAGGAGCAGGCGTTGTCGATAGGGGTGTAGTCGCGGCGAAAGCGCTGGTTTTTGAGATTCCAGCGTTCTCCCGCCACCAGCGCTGCCCCGTGGCGGGCCAGTCGAGTGGGAATGACGCAGTCGAACAGGTCTACTCCAGCGGCGATCGCCTGGGCCATTTCCCGGTAGGTGCCTACCCCCATCAGGTAGCGGGGCTTGTGCTCCGGCAGGCAGGGGGCGGTGGCCTTGACGATGGTTTCGAT
The DNA here is from genome assembly GCA_003249105.1 of Leptolyngbya sp. GTDB lineage: Bacteria > Cyanobacteriota > Cyanobacteriia > Phormidesmidales > Phormidesmidaceae > Nodosilinea. Next base: position 6,889 of record QBLT01000222.1, read on the forward strand.
CAGCTCTGGCGGTTCGCCCACGCTGACCCCGCCGATCGCATAGCCCGGCAGATCTAGCGTCGCTAGCTGCTGGGCTGCTTCGGCACGCAGGTCGGGGTAAACGCCCCCCTGCACAATGCCAAACAGCGCTTGATCGAGCCGTTTGTGGGCCTCAACACAGCGTTGAAGCCAGCGCCAGGTGCGATCGGTGGAGGCTTTGATCGTCTCGCGGCTGCACGGGTAGGGGGGGCACTCGTCAAAGGCCATAATCACATCGGCCCCCAGATCGTTCTGGATCTGAATCGAGGTTTCGGGGCGGATGTTGATGATGCGGCCATCTTTGGGCGATTTAAACGTGACGCCGTCTTCAGTAATCGTGCGCATCTGGCTGAGGCTAAACACCTGAAACCCGCCCGAATCGGTCAGCATCGGGCCATCCCAGCCCATGAAGCGGTGCAGACCACCCGCCTCGGCCACGATGTCTTCGCCCGGTTGCAGGTGCAGGTGGTAGGTGTTGGAGAGCACCATCTGCGCCCCGGTGGTAGCCAGCTGGGCGGGGGTGACGGTTTTGACGTTGGCCAGGGTGCCCACGGGCATAAACCGAGGCGTGTGTACGGGGCCGTGGGGGGTGGTGAAGGTGCCAGCCCGCGCCTGGGTGTGGCTACAGCGAGCGTCGCAGCTAAAGGAAAAAGCCTGGGTCAAAATGCAGCGTTCCGGGGAGTGAGAAAACGGGTTTCATCATATCACCCGACATTCTTGATTCCATTGATGTCCTGGTCAGGGCAAACGCATACTCACCCTGTGCTAGCCAGGACTGTGGTGAGATAGGTATTGTCCCAGCCAGCTTTAAGGCGTTTCGCCTTTTTGCCAACCTTGGCCGAGGATTCTCGGGAGAGCAGGTTGAGGGCCATGTGCCGAATGACGGCCATGTTTTGTGGGGCATAGCCGGAGCGAATGCGGGAGTCGTCCTCATGAAAGGCCACATCCAGGCACCAATGGAGACCATTTTCAATGCCCCAGTGGCTGCGAGTGGCTTGGGCAAAGCGCTCTACCCCCCATCAAGGCTGACGAGATAGTAGCGTTGGGTAATCGTCGGG
>QBLT01000223.1 GCA_003249105.1 Leptolyngbya sp.
CTACAAACTTTTGCCCCATTCGCAATAGACCAGCTTTGTTGCGGTGACTAATTACGATTTGTCTTAATACTGAAATACTAAATTCGCTTTGGCTGACTCCGGTTGGGCTGGCCAAACGCCGTTTGCCCCTGCGCAAGCCACCTGCTTGGAATCGGGGTTATGGAATTCGGATTGGTTGTGAGGAGGTTTGCGGCTGGGCCAAATCTGCTTGCCCAGCGCAACTAAACTCGATCAAATAATCAAACGCCTAAGCGCGTCCACCTAGGGTGACGCGCTGCTGGAGCTTTTGGCAGGCTGTCCACAGATCGGGCAGCAGATGGGTAGGACGAAACCCCTGGAGATAGCTGCTGCTGCGAATGCCGCAGGTGACGGCAACGGTCTCTAGGCCAAGGGTCTGGCCAGCCATGATGTCGGCTTCGGTATCGCCCACCATCCAGCTTTGACGGAGATCGTAGCCCTGGCGCTGCTGGGTAGCGATCGCCGCCCCTAGCCGCTCCACCTTGTGGCTTGCCTGGTTAACGTAGGCGGCATCGACCTGGGGCATGCCGTAGAGATCGCTAATCGCCCAGCGGAGATCATGCTGGTCTAGAAAGTCCATCACCTGATCGGGGGGTCGCAGGGTAACGAGCACCACCCGGACCTGGCACTGACGCAGAAGATCTAAGCCAGCCCGCGCCTGGGGTTGCACCTGGTCATGGTCGAGCAGATCGGTTTGGTTGACGATGCGGCTGACCTGCGCCAGGAAGGCATCGATGTGGGCCCCATCTAGCCCTGACCAATGGGCGATCTGTCGATCGGGTACTCGGTTTTGCTTGAAGGTCCAAAACTGTGATTTTGACAAATAGCGCACGGTGACTGGATTGCCCTGAGCCTGGGCTTGGGCCTGCACCCACCCTAAACCCTGGCGGTAGGTGGCGTAATAGCGCTCAGAGACATCGGCAATGGGGCCGTCAAAATCGCAAAAGATGGTGATCGCAGACATAGACTCCAGAAACTCCTCACCGCTGGCGGCGAATTCGCGTTAGGTACAATCCGACATTAGTTTTATTAATAATTTCTTTACAAAAATCAAAGCATGTTTACTTTAGCAATCCCAGCTCAAAACGACCACTGCGCTAACTCGGAAAAGTTGGTTGTCTCTCCATGAGAAGGGTCTCATAAAACCTTCACGGGGGGCTTAAACAAGGGCGTCATGCTGACTATAGAGACACCAGATCTAAAGTCCTATTTAGCCTATTAAATACTGTTTTTGAGTGTTTTGGAACATTTTTGGCGTTTATAAGGTCAAAAAACCAGTTTAAGACTGTTTACTAGCTCTAGCAACTTAGGAGGCCGTTTTGCGATCGCCATATCGAATTCAAAAGCCGACGACAACCCTGGTGTCAGCGTCGCCGAACCCCGCGATCGCAGAGCCGAATTCAGGGCGATCCACTCCGGTTCGGGGGCCGCGATCGCGGGTTGTGCTCTACTCCCACGACACGATGGGGCTGGGCCATAAGCGGCGGAATCTGCTGATTGCTCAGGCGTTGGGCAGTGCGGGCCTAGAGGTGGATATTTTGCTGATTAGCGGCATGGGTGACGCCAATGCCCTGCCGGTACCAGATGGCATTGATACGCTGACGCTCCCCGCGTTGTACAAAAACGCTGACGGGCAGTACGCGGCGCGGCGGCTCAACCTAGAGCTTCAGGAGATTGTGCAGCTGCGATCGCAGCTCATTCTCGCCGCCGTCAAAAACTTTCGGCCCGACGTGCTGATTGTCGACAACGTCCCCCGCGGGGCCGTGCGAGAGCTGGACGCCACGCTGGAGTACCTGCGCCGTCGCTCGACCCGCTGCATCTTGGGCCTGCGGGATGTGCTCGACACCCCTGCCACCGTGCGCCGCGACTGGAAACGGGCTGAGAATATCACCGCCATCCGCCGCTACTACGACACTGTGTGGATCTACGGCGACCCAGCTATCTACGACCCGCGCCGCGAGTACCGCTTTCCCGCCGACATTGCGGAGAAGATGCGTCCCCTGGGCTACCTCGACAGCCGCGATCGGGCCAGGCACGTGAATGCTGCCGCCTGTGCCCAGATTCAGCAACTGGGGCTGCCCGCCGTTGATGCAGCCTGCCCCCAGGACAACTACGAGCTAGTGCTGTGCCAGGTGGGCGGTGGCCAAGACGGTGCAGCTTTGGCCGAAGCCTTTGCCCAGGCTACCTTTCCCGCAAACACCCTAGGCGTTTTGCTGACCGGCCCCTTTATGCCGGCGGAAGCTCAGCGGCATCTACGGTTGCTAGCGCAGGCTAACCCTCGCCTGCGCCTGGTGAACTACCTAGCTGAGCCAACGCTGCTGCTAGAGCGGGCCAGCCGAGTGGTGGCCATGGGCGGCTACAACACCACCTGCGAAATCTTGGCCTACCAAAAGCCAGCCCTGGTGGTGCCCCGCATTAGCCCCCGCCAAGAGCAGTGGATTCGGGCCGATCGCCTGAGCCGAAAAGGTCTGATCGACATGCTGCACCCCACCCAGCTCAGCCCTGAAACCCTCACCCACTGGCTGCACCAGCCCATTGCCAATCCTGCTGAGCGCCCTGCGATTAATCTCGACGGCCTCCATAACCTGGTGGCTGACCTGGAGCGGCTCTTAGTCAAGCCTGTCATGCCCACCCTTCAGGCATCGTAGTTCTGCCCTTAGGGTTCTGTTCTCAGGTCTGCTGCGATCGCCCTTTATCTCGCCCATCCTCACATTTACGCCCCATGTCTGCCATCGCTTACATCGTCAAACGCTACCCCCGCTACTCGGAAACCTTTATCGTCAACGAAATCTTGGCCCATGAGGCGGCGGGTACAGAGATTCATATTTTTGCCCTGCGGCCCCCGTCGGATACCCATTTTCAAGACAAAATCGCCCGGGTGCGAGCCTCGGTCACCTATCTGCAAAAGCCCGATCGCGGTCGCCAAAATCCCTCGATTGATACGCTCAACCCCAACGCAGCCACCTACTTGTGGTCGGAGCTAAGGGAAGCCGCGAAGGTATTGCCTGACCTGTGGGGCAAGCTGAGCCATGGCGCTGAGGAGCGCTCTAGCGTGGTGTACCAGGCGGCATGGCTGGCCCAGGAGATTCGGCTGCGGGGCATTACCCACCTGCACGCTCACTTCGGCAGCGTTGCCACCAGCGTGGTCCGGCTGGCAGCCCACTTTGCCGAGGTGCCCTACAGCTTTACCGCCCACGCCAAGGATATTTTTCACGAGTCGGTAGACCCTGCGGATCTACGCCGCAAGCTGCGAGATGCCGCTTCGGTGGTAACGGTGAGCGACTACAACGTGGCCTACCTGCGCCAGCAGTTTGGGGCCGATGCGGGCCGAGTACGACGGATCTACAACGGCATGGATCTGTCGGAGTTGCGCTATCAGTCTCCGGGGGAGCGATCGCCCAAAATTCTCTCGGTCTGCCGCCTGGTAGAAAAGAAAGGCCTCACCCACCTGATCGACGCCTGCGCGCTGCTGCGCCAGTGGGGAGTTGAGTTTAGCTGCCAGATTGTGGGCACCGGGCCGCTGGAGGGGGCGCTGCGATCGCAGATTCAAGCCCTGCACCTCGACGACTGGGTCGACATTCTTGGCCCCCGCCCTCAGCAGGAGGTTTTTGGCCTCATGCAGCAAGCAGCCGTTTTCGCCGCGCCCTATGTGATTGGCAGCGACGGCAACCGCGACGGACTACCCACCGCGCTGCTAGAAGCCATGGCCCTCGGCACCCCCTGTGTGGCCACCGATGTCACCGGCATTCCCGAAATTATTCGTCATGGCAACACGGGGCTCTTGGTAGATCAAGGGGATAGCGCCGGTCTGGCGGCAGCGCTGCGGCGGCTGTTGACGGAGGATGCGCTGCGGGACTCGGTGGCGGTTCAGGCACGATCGCTGATCGAGGCCGAATTTGACATTGCCCGCAACACCGCCGAGCTGCGATCGCACTTTCAGCCGACTCCCCAGCTTCAGGAGGTGTAACCATGCGGATTGCCTACATCTGTGCCGATCCGGGGATTCCGGTGTTCGGCCACAAGGGCTGCTCCATTCATGTGCAGGAGGTGATTCGCGCCCTGCGCCGCCAGGGGGCCACGGTGGAGCTGTTTGCCGTGCGAATTGGCGGCTCACACCCGGCTGACCTGGTCGAGGTTCCTCTGCACCAGCTGCCGCCGGTGCCCAAGGGGGAGCGGGCTGAGCGCGAACAGGCGGCGATCGCCCTCAACCCAATTCTGCGGGCCGAGCTAGAGCGCACCGGCCCCTTTGACCTGATCTACGAACGCTATTCTCTCTGGAGCTACAGCGCACTAGAGCTGGCCCAGGGCACCGGTATCCCCGCCCTATTGGAAGTCAACGCGCCGCTCATTGACGAGCAGGCCCAGCATCGGGGGCTGGTACATCGAGACATGGCAGAACAGATCGCCCACCGAGCCTTTCGCGCCGCCAGTGGGCTGATTGCCGTCTCGGCGGAAATTAAGGATTATCTGGCGGGTTGGGGGGTGGGCGATCGCGTCACCGTCATCCCCAACGGGGTCAACCACCATCGCTTTACTCAGGCGCGGCTGGGGGTGCGATCGCACAATGCCTTCACCGTCGGGTTCGTCGGCTCCCTCAAGCCCTGGCACGGTCTGACTCACCTGGTCAAGGCCTTTGATCACCTGCACCAGCGGGTACCCCAGGCCCGCCTGCTGATCGTTGGCGACGGGCCGGAGCGGGCTTCCCTAGAAGCCGAGCTGGCTGAGCGACAGCTGACGTCAGCTACCCGCCTGACCGGGGCCGTTTCCCCCGAGCAAATCCCCGCCCTGCTGACCCAGATGGATGTGGCCGTCGCCCCCTACCCGGCCAGCACCGACTTTTATTTCTCCCCCCTCAAGGTGGTGGAATATATGGCGGCGGGGCTGCCGGTGGTGGTCAGCGATATTGGCCAGCTGCAGCACTTAGTTGTCGACAACGTTACCGGATTGCTCCGTCCCCCTGGGGATGACATCGCCCTGGCCCTGGCCCTAGAAGATCTGTGGAGTTCGCCCAGTCGGCGGCGATCCCTGGGTCAGGCGGCGCGGCAGCATATTCTGGCCCACCACACCTGGGATGCGGTAGCTGAGAAAATTCTGGCGATCGCCCAATCTCACTCCGTTACCGATCCCCAACCCGTAGGGTGCATCCCCGCAGTGATGCACTACCCCTGATCTGCTGGAAGGCCAGATCTACCGCTGGGGCCATTTCGCTGGCCCCAGACCCCCGTCTCGAAGGGCGTTCCGCCGCCCTTCACCCCACGGAAAGGACGGGCTGATCATCGGTTTAAACCTCTGTTTTGCGAATGGGCCTTGGGGCAACATTCAACTCTAGGGTTTCAACTCTCTGCCGTAGGGTGGGCACCGCCCACCATTAAATCTGGCGATTTTAAGGCGTCCCTTTGAGGGATTGCTCAGCGCTGAATCAAACTCTTTTAAGACATCCCTCTGAATAAATTTGTTGTCAATTCTATGGCTCGATCTTCCTCTCTCACCCAAGCTGTCCCCGGCCTTTGGCAATTTGGCCAATACTTTTGGCCGACCATTCGCCCCCAGTGGCCGCTGCTGGCGGTCTCTGGGCTGGCTCTGCTGGCCGACGTGGGGCTGCGGGTGCTTGAGCCCTGGCCGATGAAGGTGATTTTTGACTACGTGCTGGTGCCCGCCCGCAGGGATGACGGGACACCGTTAGCGGTATGGGATCCGGCTGTGCTGCTGGTGGTGGCGGTGGTGGCGATCGTGGTGCTGACTGGTCTGCGGGCTTTGGCGACTTACTGGAACACGGTGAGTTTGGCGATCGCCAGCAGTCGAGTCATGACCCAGGTGCGCAACCAGCTCTACCGCCACCTCCAGCGGCTCTCCCTGGGCTACCACAGCCAGGCCCGCGGCGGCGACCTGATCGTGCGGGTCAGCGGCGACGCCAGCCGCATGCAGGAGGTGCTGATTACCGCTGCGCTGCCCCTGGTATCGAGCCTGCTGACCCTGGTGGGCATGGTGGTGGTAATGGTGTGGCTGGACTGGCGACTGGCCCTGCTATCGACGGTGACTTTTCCGCTGTTTTGGCTGGCGGCGACCCGGTTTAGTAAACGCATCCGCAGCGCCTCGCTCCAGCAGCGCAAACAGGAGGGGGCGGTGGCAGCTACGGCGGCGGAGTCGCTGGCGGCGATTAAGCTGGTGCAGGCGCTGTCGCTGGAGAATGCCTTTGCCGATGTCTTTGCCGAGCAAAACCAGCGCAGCCTCAACGACGTGGTTGAAACCAAACGCCTCGCCGCCCACCTGGAGCGCACCGTCGATGTGGTGATTGCCCTGGGCACCGCCCTGGTGCTGTGGTTTGGCGCTCGGCTGGTGATTCAAGACGCCCTGTCGCCAGGGGACGTGCTGGTGTTTTTGAGCTACCTCAAGAACGCCTTTAAGCCGGTGCAGAATTTTGCCAAATACACCGGGCGACTGGCCAAGGCCGCCGCCTCGGGGGAGCGCATTTTGAACGTGATGGAAACTGAGCCGGAGGTGCGCGATCGCCCCCACGCCCGCCCCGCTCCCATCTTCGGCGGTGCCCTGCGCCTGGAAGATCTCTGGTTTGCCTACGAACCGGGCCAGCCCGTGCTCAAAGGACTCAACCTCTCCGTACAGCCGGGGCAGCAGGTTGCCGTCGTCGGCCCCTCCGGCAGTGGCAAGTCTACCCTGATGAGCCTGCTGCTGCGCCTCTACGACCCCACCGCCGGGCGGGTGCTGATCGACGGCCACGACCTGCGCGACTACACCCTCGACAGCCTGCGGCCCCAAATCAGCGTGGTGCTGCAAGATAGCCTGCTGTTTGCCGCTACCATTCGCGAAAACATCGCCTACGGTGTGGCCGGGGCTAGCCAGGGCGAAATTGAAGCCGCCGCCCGCCTGGCCAATGCCCACGACTTTATCGCCGCCCTGCCCCAGGGCTACGACACCCCCGTAGGCGAGCGGGGAGCGACCCTTTCGGGAGGACAGCGGCAGCGGATTGCGATCGCCCGCGCCGCCCTGCGCCCGTCCCCCATTCTGATTTTGGATGAACCCACCACCGGCCTCGACAGCGCCAACGAACAGGCCGTAGTCGCCGCCCTCAGACGGCTGGCCCAGGGACGCACCACCTTCCTGATCACCCACGATCTCTCCCTGGCCACCCAGGCCGATCGGGTGATTTATCTAGAACAAGGTCAGATGGTCGAACAGGGCAGCCACAGCGAACTCTTGGCCCAAAACGGCCCCTACGCCACCCTGTTTCGCATGCAGTCGGCCCTACGGGAAGAAACCTCTATGGCGTCGAGGTAGGGCATTGTTTAGCCATGCTTGACCCCAAAATTCCATTTTTAGAAAAAGTCCTAGCCCCAGGGCTGGCTCAAACTCAGCTTCAAATCGCTATCCCTAGCTTGACCCAAGTGACCACGGCAAACCTGGTGCGCCACAAACCGGGTCGCCGCGCCCTGGTGGAGTATCGCATCGAAACCACCACAGGCCCCATCGCCCTAATGGGCAAGATTCGCGCCAAGGGCACTGATGTCGCCAGCTACCAGGTGCAGCAAGCCCTGTGGCACAACGGCTGGTCTGCCGACAGCCCCGATGGATTCGCCATTCCCGAACCCCTGGGGCTGGTGCCCGACTGGCACATGGCCCTCCAGCGTAAAGTGCCCGGCATTCCCGCCACTCAACTGCTGCCTACCAAGCAGGGAATCCCGCTGGCCCAGCGCATTGCTGCCCTGGCCCACAAACTCCACCGCACCCCCGTACCCACCGCTAAAACCCACACTCTGGCTGACGAATTAGCCATCCTTCACGATCGCCTACCCCAAGTCGCCGAGCACCATTCTCCCTGGGCCACCCGCATTGAGCATGTCTTAGCGGCCTGCGATCGCCTCGCCACCCAATTCCCCCCTCCCCAGCCTCAAGCCGTCGTCAGCAA
>QBLT01000224.1 GCA_003249105.1 Leptolyngbya sp.
TTCTCGGTTCCTGCCACAGAACCCCTGACGCTTGAACTATTCATGCAACAAAGCCCGGTGATAGTGCCAGCGCCCGCTTCGACAAAGAATACTTCGGCCATGTCGGCGTGGCTGTGGCCGTTGGCAATCTGGCCTGGGGCAAAGCGGGCCTGGGCAAAGTTGGTCAGGTGGGGCAAGTCATCACCTATGCAGCAGCACCCGCTTTTTGATCGCTGGGTTGTGGGAGACCGACTCCTCGGGTACCTGGTCAAGGCCGGTGATTTTCATAGTCTGGCACTGGCCCCTAGAAACCGCATCGATAATTAAAACAGCTCACACTGGCCGTGGTGGCGCAGCAGGTGATCGCACAGCACCAGGGCCACCATGGCTTCGACCATGGGCACGGCGCGGGGCAGCACGCAGGGGTCGTGGCGGCCCCGCGCCTCTAGCACGGTGGCTTCGCCGGTATTGGTGACAGTGTTTTGGGCTTTGCGAATGGTGGCGGTGGGCTTAAAGGCGACGCGAATAATAATGTTTTCGCCGTTGGAGATGCCCCCCTGGGTGCCGCCGGAGCGATTGGTGCGGGTGCGCAGGGTGCCTGCCTCGTCGGTGTAAAACTCGTCGTTGTGCTCGCTGCCGGTGAGCAGGGTACCGGCAAAGCCAGAGCCAATTTCAAACCCCTTGCTGGCGGGCAGCGACATCACGCCCTTGGCTAGGTCGGCTTCGAGCTTGTCGAATACGGGGGAACCCAGCCCGACCTTGACCCCGCGCGCGACGCACTCGACCACGCCGCCAATGGAGTCGCCCTGGTCGCGGATGGCTTCGACCCGATCGATCATCTGCTCGGCGGCGATCCGGTCGGGGCAGCGGACGATGTTGCTCTCGACCTGCTCTAGGGTGACGGTGGCCGGGTCGACGCTGCCCTCCAAGTCTTGAATGCGCTTGACGTAGCCGATGATCTCAGTGCCGGTGACCTGGTGGAGGATCTTTTTGGCGATCGCCCCAGCGGCCACCCGGCCAATAGTTTCCCGCGCCGAGGAGCGTCCGCCGCCCTGATAGTTGCGCAGGCCATACTTGGCGTCGTAGGTGGCATCGGCGTGCGAGGGACGATAGGCGGTGACCATCTCGCTGTAGTCCTGGGGGCGAGTATTTTCGTTGCGCACCAGAATGGAGATGGGCGTACCCAGGGTTTTGCCCTGAAAGACGCCGGAGAGAATTTCGCAGCGATCGCTCTCTTTGCGGGGGGTGGTAATTTTGCTCTGGCCGGGACGGCGGCGATCGAGCTCGGCCTGGATTTCCTCAGCGGAAATCTCTAGGCGGGGTGGGCAGCCGTCGATGACCACCCCCACCCCACCGCCGTGGGATTCGCCAAAGGTAGTGATGCGAAACAAATCCCCAAAGGTGTTGCCCATAGATCGGTAATGCCGGCGTCGGCCCAAGTAGTTTTACCGATCCTACTATTTAGTTTCCTGATTCGTTTCCGCCAGCTTCAAATAATAGCGAGGATTCACCGCCTGGCCGTTGCGGTAGACGCTGTAGTGCAGGTGGGGGCCAGAGGAGCGCCCGGTGCTGCCCAGATAGCCGACTACATCGCCCCGCTGGACGCGATCGCCAATTTTGACCCCTAGCTTTGACAGGTGGCCGTAGAGGGTTTCGTAGTTGTAGCCGTGGTCAATTCTGACGTGGTTGCCGTAGCCGCCGTTGTAGTCGGCCCGCACCACCACCCCCTCGGCGGTGGCCAAAATCGGTTTGCCCACCGGTCCAGCAAAATCGACACCCTCATGCATTTCGTAGCCCCGCCTGCCGAAGGGGTTGGGCCGCAGCCCAAATTCTGAGGAAATTGATGGCTCGCCTGCGATCGGTTGGCCACTGGGAAAAGCCGCCGCCTGCTCAGCCTCAGATTCGAGGGTTTGCTCTAGGGCTGGCTTTACGGCCCGAGCCAGCATTACCTCTAGACTGGGCAACTGGCGGCGGGCTTCGTCGAACATGACCTCGGCTGGGGCTGCCTCAGCTACGCCGCCGCGGGGGGGAATCTTTGCTTCAGAATCGGGGACGCGGGTATTTTTGAGGCTTTGCTCGGGCAGGCCAGCGCGGTTCTTGAGCACCTCAATTTCGTTGCCGATGGCGTCTAGCTCGGTGAGCACTTCGCTAGCGGTTTCAGACAGATTTTGGTTGCGCTGCGCCAGCTGCACGTTTTGGTAGAGCAGTAGGCTAATCCAGGTAAGGGGTAGCCCCACCAGCAGCGCTAGCCCCACTAGCAACGGCACTGGGCGCAACCGGAGGGTAATGGGCGACTTGCCGGTTGCCGTAATCAGCACGGTGTAGGGCTTGAGCGGAAGACGGGGCATGGCAAAACCAGCGGGGAGCGATGATAGCAAACGTCAACTCTTAAACCAAGACGGATTATACGGGGATCAGAGCATTTGCACAATTTTAGAGATCGCTTGCATACTAATGTCCTAGCACTCCTAAAGCTTGCCTTTAAAATTGAAGACTTGTTTTGGCCCGTTTCTCCTGCTCCAGGCTGCGCCTGGCCTGTTAATCATGGCTTTGTAAAGAATCCGTTACACTGAGTAAATAAAGGCTCTATAGAGAATCGTTCGATGGAAGTCACCTGGCTTGACAGCAACTCTTGGCTGATTACCCTGGGGGGACAGCGCATTTTGGTGGATCCCTGGTTGGTGGGGGAGCTGGTGTTTGGTCAGCAAAACTGGCTGTTTAAGGGCAAGCATCCCCAACCTCAGCCCCTGCCCGAGGCGATTGACCTGATCCTGCTGAGCCAAGGGTTGGAAGACCACGCCCATCCCCCTACCCTAGAAGCCCTCGATCGCGCCATTCCGGTCGTAGGTTCGCCCAGTGCCGCGAAGGTGGCCGAGGGTTTGGGCTATAGCCAGGTCACTGCCCTCGGCCACGGCGAAACCTTTACCCTCAACCAGCGGGTGACGATTAAAGCGATCCCCGGCACCCCTATGGGGCCGCTTGTGACTGAAAATGGCTATATTCTGCGCGACATTTCGGGCGGCGAGACCGGATCCTCTTTGTTCTACGAACCGCATGGATTTCACCGGCCTGAACTCAAGGCGGAAGGGCCAGTGGATGTCGTGATCACCCCGGTGGTCGATCTAGCTTTGCCCGTGGTGGGGCCGATCATTCGCGGTCAAAAAGGGGCTTTAGAACTGGTGGATTGGCTGCGGCCCCAGGTGGTGCTGCCCACCGCTGACGCAGGCGAAGTCACCTATAGCGGAATGCTGATCAACTGGCTTAAGGTAGTGGGTGATCCCCAGGCGCTGCAGGCCGCGATCGCGGCCCAGGGACTTTCGACCCGAGTGCTGGCCCCGACTGTGGGTCAACCGCTGCCTTTAGATCTCGTACCGCGCCAACCCTTGGCCACAGAAGTTTAGTGGCAAGAAGCGATCCCCATCGGTTGGAGGGTATCCAGAAGGGCGGTATTCAGGTAATCTTCTTTTAAGGTTATCAAGTTTTAAGAAGGATTATAACTATGCCTTACACCACCGAAGAGGGCGGTCGCCTCAACAACTTCGCCACTGAGCCCAAGATGTATGAGGCTGAGCCCCCAAGCTCTACCCAAAAGCGCAACTATTTGATTTTGGGTGGTCTAGCCGCCGCGCTGGTGGGTGGGCTGCTGGTGGTCGCGATCTCTGTCTCCTAGATCGTGCAGGCGGCATAGCAAATCAATTTCGGCGGCAGCCGAGGTAGTCAACTGCCTCGGCTGTCTTGTATCTGGAGTCGGGATAGAGTAGGCATAGCGTTTACCTCGGGTTGGCATGGCAAACTCGCCCCAGTGGCTTGAGGGTGCGACGGGCAGCGGCAAGACCTCCTGGCTGCTAGAGCAGCTGCGCCCCGATGCGGCGACGCTGCTGGGGCCAGGCCAAAGCCACTTGATTTTTGCGGCCAACGGCGACAATCGCCTGCGGCTGGCCGCCCGACTGGGAGATATTGCTCCCGGTATAGCGGCGGTCACGACTACGCCCAACGGGTTTATTCAGGATGAGGTGACGCTGTTTTGGCCGCTGCTGGTGGCCGAGCTAGGCCTGTCGCCCCAGTTTCCGCTGCGGCTGCGGCCCGAGAATGAGCAGGAACTGGCTGCCCGGCATTGGCGGCAGCAAATATTGGACGGCACGATGGCGGTGGAGGGCTGGCTAGAGGCTCAAATCGTGCGGCGATCGCTCGATTTTTTGCAGTTGGCAGCCGCCGGTGGCATTCCAGCCGAAGACCTGCCGGTGCTGCTGCCCGAGGGCACTCCCCCCGGCTTTGCCCCCGAAGTGGTGTGGCAGGCCATCGGTAATGCGCTGGTTGACTGGCGCGACTGGTGTTTGGCGCGGGGGCTGCTCACCTACGGGGTGATGACCGAGCTTTACTGGCGGCATTTGCTGCCCCACCCCCTTTACCAAGAGAAACTGCTGGCCCGCTACGGCGGCATATTTGCCGATGACTTGGATGAATATCCGGCGATCGCCGCCCAGTGGCTTCAAGTATTTATCGATGCCGGACGGCCCGTGGCCATGACCTGGAACCGCCACGGCAAGGTGCGGATGGGGCTGGGGGCTGATCCTGACGCCCTCGAACCGCTGCGGGAACAGTGCCAGGTGACCGACCAGACCACCCCGGCGACTGATTCCCTGGCCTACCAGTGGGGCGATCAGGTGGTGGATTGGGTGATGGATCCTCTGGCGCTGCCAGAACCGCTGCCCTGTTTTGAAACCCTGCAAACGGTGTCGCGGGGAGAGCTGCTGCGCCAGACGGCGGAGCGCGTGGTTGAGGTGGTGAAGGAAGGCCAGGTCGCTCCCCAGGAGATTGCGATTATTGGGCCGGGTTTAGATGCGATCGCTCGCTACACCCTGGCCGAAATTCTCAGCGATCGCGGGCTGCCCGTGGCTTCCCTCAGCGATCAGCGACCGGTGATTCACTCGCCTTTGGTGCGATCGCTGCTCACCCTGCTCACCTTTGTCTATCCTGGCCTGGGGCGGCTGGCCACCGCCGAGGAGGTGGCCGAGATGCTGGTGGTGCTGAGCCAAATTCCCCAGGCCCCGGAGGTCGGCCCCTGGTTTGAGGCGGTGCAGATTGACCCGGTGCGAGCCGAGCTGCTAGTTGACCACTGCTTTGAACCCAGCCTAGAGCAGCCCGAACTGTTGCCCGTAGAGCGTTTCGATCGCTGGGATCGCCTCGGCTACAAAGCCACCGAAGCCTACAGCCGCCTACGCCAGTGGATCGAGCAGCAGCGCCAGCAGCGCCAGCAGCGCTTGACCCCAGGGGTGTTGAGCGTACTCGATCGCGCCATTCAAGCCTTTTACTGGGGCGGTAGCCACCTGCCCGCCGACCAGCTGGCCTCCCTGCGGGAGCTGATGGAAACCGCCCAGCACTACTGGGCGGTAGAAGATCGCCTGCGCCAGGTGGCCCCGATGCTGGATCAACAAGCTACCGTGACTCTAAAAAATTCTCTTGAGCGGTTTATTCTGCTGCTGCGCCAGGGTACCGTGACGGCCAACCCCTACCCGGTGGAGTCGGCCCAGGTGATCACCATCGCCACGGTGTATCAGTACCGCCTGCAACGCCTGCGCCACCGCTGGCACTTTTGGATTGATGCCGGATCCCCTCGCTGGCTGGCCGGTACCGACAATCTGCTGTTTGGCTACCCGCTATTTTTAGGCTCGTACCGGGGCCGCCCCTGGACGACTGAGGATATTGAAACGCTGCACCGCGATCGCCCTGAGCGCATTGTGCGCGATCTGCTGGGCCGAGTCAGCGATCGCGTCGTGCTCTGCCACAGCGAACTGGCGGTGAGTGGCCAAGAGCAAGTGGGTCCTCTGCTGACCCTGGTTACGGCCAACGCCGACGACTAAGGGCGAAAAAATGAAGAGTGAAGAGTAAAACTGAAGAAAGGCCCGAACTCTTCGTTCTTCACTCTTTGTTCTTTTTGCTGTTGCCTCCCCATGGTCCACAGCAAAAGAGGGACACTGACCAGCAGCATCCCTCTTTCGTAGCAATTTACCTTAGCTGTGTCTTACACAAGCTGGGGCTTAACGGAAACGCTTCTTGCGACGCGCGACGGCTTTGCGCTTTTGCTTTTCTTGGGGCGTCTCGAAGTGGCGACGACGCTTAACTTCTGAAAAAACCCCGGCTTTGGAGACCTGCCGCTTAAAGCGGCGCAGGGCCGATTCAATGCCTTCGTTTTCACCTACAACGACTTGAGTCATACGAAATCGCTTCTATACTCCTGGACATGCACTAACGAATCAAACAACAGGTTGTTAAACCTACAGACTGTTCTAGATTGCCCCAGAGCGGTCGAGCCACCTCCCATTGCTCCAGGCAGAGTTGTCATGGTTAGCTGTCAGTACGAAGTAATACAGACAAGAAAGTTCGGGCATAGTTGCCCGTAATGTTTACCAGATTAGCACAGAATATGCCGCTGACTAGCCATGCCCATGGGCGTGCAAACGGTGGCTAGGCGCTGTAGGTCTTGGGTCGGGGAAAGGGCAGATGCCCAGTGCAGAGCCCCTGGCCCAACCGCTGCTCACAAAAGGATTTTTCGTCGGGGGCGAGATCGTCATAGCTGACATCTCGCCGCAGCACAATGCCGTTGTGGCCCGCCAAAAACCGGGGCAGTTCGGCGTACTCGATGGTGCGCAGGGTGGCCATGTCGTAGCTGGTGTAGGTGGTCAGCTCTGGGTCGGCAAAGTCAATGTCGATCACGGTCAGCACCTTGCCCGGCGGTAGATTGCTGTCGATTAGGGCGCGCGGCCCAGACCCCAAAAGACCGGTGTGCAACAGCTGGAGATTGCCCCGATGGCCAGGATAGTAGGCGTGCTGGTGGCCGCTAATGTAGGTGTGCACGTTGTAGCGCTCTAGCATGGCCCGCAGCTGATCGGCATTGTCGAGCACTTCCCCCGGTTTGTCGCGCCCTACCGCGATGCCGTAGAGGGGTAGGTGGCTAAGCAAAATGCGGGCCTTGGCCTGCTGAGCGGCTTCGCTGGCCAGAGCTTGCTCCACCCAGGCCAGTTTTTCCTCGGGCAGGCGGCTCGACGAGCCATCCCAGGCCATAAAGAAAATTCCCTGCTGCTCAAAGGTGTAGTAGAAGGGGAAATCGGTGCGATCGATAAAGTTCACCCCAGGGCTATGTTCTGGGGCCGTCCAGTAGGCCGTGGCCAGATCGCGTTCCTGCTGAAACAGAAATTGGTTGTTGGGGCCTCTGGCACCAGAGGCGTCGTGGTTGCCGATGGTAAAACCAAAGGGCACCGACTGTTGGCGCAGGGGGGCCGCTACGTGGTCATCAAACGCCTGCCACATGGCCTGAATTTGAGGTGCCGTGAGGGATGGACTTTGCCCTGCTACCATATCACCGCCGCACACGACCAGGTCGGGCTGCCAGAAGGGTAACAGGGCGATCGCCTTGTCCACTTCTGGGTCATAGTCGGTCGAGCCGTAGGTGCTGTTGAGATCGCTAATCGCTACCAGCCGCACATCTTTACGAGGTGGGTTAGCCAGCCCCCCAGCTACGCTGGCCGCGATCGCCTCAGCTGCGGCGGACAGCGCCGGTGGAGCTGGAGTCCCATCTGTCACCGCCCCTTCGCGGGCCTCAGCGGGGGATACTGCCACAGCTTCCGCATCTGGAGTTGCTGGAGCAGAGGGTTCCGAAAGCAGCACCCGCTGGGAACAAGACAGACATACGCTGAGCACGAGGCCCAGGCAGAGGCCGGTGAAGAAACGCTTAAAACCCATAACCGAGGAAGGCCAAACCACAGGCCTAAACTTACCCCATCTATCCAACTTTTGTGCGGGGAGTAGGGCAAGTTTGCCGGTCGGATAGCTAGGGCGTAGGTGGAAAGGTTGGCAGGTGCGATTGTCTGAGCTGACTCATCCAATAGACCTGTTGGGGAATAAGGAGATATCTGAGAAGATCAGGGCGATGGGTACGATTAGGGC
>QBLT01000225.1 GCA_003249105.1 Leptolyngbya sp.
GAAATCGTCCCGACCCTGGCTTCGTAGACGGATGACTTTTTTCTTGGAATACTCTAACCGAAAATTTTTGGCAACTATCCGGATGGAGGCGAGCCGCTGCGTATTAGAGAAAGGTAGATGCACCCTGATTGTTAAGCCCTAGGATACCTGGAGGGATCCTAGGGCTTTTTTTGCCTGAAATTAGGAGCCAGTTAGGGAGCCTCGCCGCTGTGATACCCTATCCGCAATTGGCGCGATGGTGAGGTTCACATGGCAATAACGGTAGGGCTATTATTTGGCGGCTGCTCCGGGGAGCACGAGGTGTCGATTCGCTCGGCGGTGGCGATCGCCACCGCCCTGGCCAGCGGCAGCAACGCCCAGAAATACACTGTGCTGCCGGTCTACATCCGCAAAGACGGCGTTTGGCTGGCTGGTGCTGCCGCTGGGTCGGTTCTGACCGCTGGTGTACCGCCCCAGGAGACGCCCGGCACACCAGCCGCCACCGCCCGCGATCGCCTGCCCCTGTTCGATCAGATAAGTGACATCGACATTTGGTTCCCGGTGCTCCACGGCCCCAACGGCGAAGACGGCACGGTGCAGGGCCTGTTGACCCTGATGCAGCAGCCCTACGTCGGCGCTGGGGTGCTGGGCTCGGCGCTGGGGATGGATAAGATTGCCATGAAAATGGCCTTTGCCCAGGTCGGGCTGCCCCAGGTGAACTACCTAGCGGTGAGTCGATCGGAGGTGTGGTCGAATCCCTGCGTGTTTCCGAAGCTGTGCGATCGCATCGAAGCTGAGCTGGGCTACCCCTGCTTTGTCAAACCTGCCAACCTGGGCTCGTCGGTGGGCATCGCCAAGGCCACCAGCCGCAAGGAGCTAGAGGCCGCCCTCGACAACGCCGCCAGCTACGATCGCCGCATCATCGTCGAAACCGGGGTGGTCGCCCGCGAGGTCGAGTGCGCCGTGCTGGGCAACGACAACCCCAGAGCCTCGGTGCTGGGCGAAATCACCTTCCAAAGCGATTTTTACGACTACGAAACCAAATACACCAGCGGCCAGTCGCAGCACACCATTCCAGCCCAGGTGCCCGACGATGTGGCCCGCCGCATTCAGGAAATGGCGATTACGGCGTTTCAAGCAGTGGATGCCGCCGGACTGTCGCGGGTCGATTTTTTCTACGTGGAAGCGACCGGAGAGGTGCTGATCAACGAGATCAATACCCTGCCCGGATTCACCGCCACCAGCATGTACCCGATGATGTGGGAAGCCAGCGGCGTCAGCTTTGAGGAGTTGGTCGATACCCTGATTCAGCTCGGGTTTGAACGCACCAGCACCGCAGATTCGCAGGTGTAGGCAACGAGTTCACCGCGCGTTGTCAGCGGGTTGGCCTGCGATCGCCGTCAGTGTTTGCAAGTAGGTTCATCTGGCGATACTAGCGTTGACATGGAAAGATGTTCCTTTGATGGGGGCCAGGGCAATCCTGGCTTTTTTTTGGAGATTTACTCCCGGGGTAGCTGCCCCGCGACGCTGCCGTCACCCTCGGCACTATCGACGGGCCAGGTGCCTCGGTGCAGCGCGATCGCCGTATGAACAATCACTGCCTGACCAACAGCGTCGCTGCCATCGATAGCCCGACGCCCAAGCCTAGGGACAATCCCACTAATTCCTGGGTAAAGCCTTAGTAGCTTAGGTTTCATCGTAAGGGCCCAGAAACCGTTCACCATTAAAGTGAATCAAGTGAGATGGCGCGTTAGCCACCCAAACCTCTGTTTCCCAAGCGATTTCTGCTAGGTAACGAACCATCGCTGAGCGACTGGGAAAGGCCGTGACATAGACCAACCCAGCGGTCGCAGTCGAGAATAGCTGGGCTAATTCACTGTAGCGCTTGCCGTCTACTGGCCCGTGGCTAGTAACGGTTTCTACCAAAAGTAGCCAATTTCTGGCCGGATAGTGCAGCACAACATCTGGCATTTTGCCATGGCTGTCAATCACAACACCTAGACCCGCTAATAAAACCGCGTCAAAATATCCCCACTTGTCCCCCGTATCTCCGGCATAGACCAGCACACTGCCTGGGGCGAAGCGAGGGGCAAATACTTCAATCACCTGTTTAATCAGTTCACTGTGGTCACCAGGGCTGAGGCTAATCCGCTTCCCAACGGCAATTTGAACCGGCACCTGATTTTGCTCCCGCTCTTTGGCGTAACGGGCAATCAGGGTTTCGCGATCGCTCAGGTAGGTTGTAAGGGCATTATGCCAGTCCGCGGTACCAAACGTGCGCAGCAGCGTTAACGCCGCAGGCTCAATCTGGTAGACAGCCTTTGGGCTATTGACCGGGCGATTAGGCTGGTCTGGGTTGTATAGGGCAATACCCGCAGCGACAAACTGATGCATGGTTTGACGACGCACTGTTTCACGGGTATTGGGCGCATAAGCTTTGCCGTAGTGTTGCCTCACCCAATCCATAATGGGCGTGATTCCCATCAGCGGATTTTCCGCATCCCGCCATGCTTTCCCAGGAGCCAGGTTGATTAGAGCTAATAGAGCAAGGGCAGAACGCTCATTTTGCTGGGCTCTTGGCAACCCCAGAGAAACCAGAATTTGCTTCGTAGCCAGGATGTACTCTGCCCGCTCAGTCATGCTGTCTCAGCCTTGAACTGTCGATCAATCAAGCTCTGGGTCAGTTCTGATTGAGCCATTGCCCATGCTCCCAACTTAGTGAGAATGTTTAGGCTGGGGTATTTCATTAACTTCAGATCAGTGGCATTGACCTGGGTATGCCCATTAAATCGCCGGAAGTGCTCATCTACAGCCGTTGTATTGAGAAATAGGGCCAGGCCATAGGCCAGTTGTTGCGGCAGACCCGCCCGATTGAAATGGAAGACATTGAGATGGTTCTCAAAGCCCAGCATAGGAGTATCGCCAAACACCGATGGGGCAACAACACAGGCGATAATCCGCCGTCGCTCCTCCTTAGAGGAAAACCGCCGCACAACGCAGTAAAAGCCGTTGGCGTAGAGCCACTTGTCCGTATCAACATGCCGCTGAATGGCATTGGCTTTTTTGGCATTGGGAATTGGCCAAACTACGCCACCATCAACGCAGTGCATGGGGTAGAGCAAGGGAACCGTGCCTGTTTCAGGCATGGCCCGGAGGTGAGACTTCACCCGAAAATCAACCACTGGCCCGGTTGAGACTTTGATGCCCAGATGATCTAGAGAATGCTGCACAGCGGCAGAAATCGCCAGGGTGTCTTGGACCGGGGAAGTCGGCACGTGGATAAATCGCTCTGGATCGTGGGGCAGAACAATTTGGTCGAAGGGATACTCATGGGTGACCAAATCAGCAAACGTGTCATCGGTTGAAGTCGATACGATGACCTTGCCCTGGGGGCGTCCTCGTTCCAGCAAGAGGATAATGTTCTCTTGCAAAACGTCATCCCCTTTAAAGGCTTTGGTTCGTGAGCCAAACAGATGAATGTGTCGGATAGCGGACTGTTTCAGAACCTGTTCCCGGAACGGGCGATAGTAGGGGCCGTTACAAAAGCTGCGCGGAATGATCGCCACCAGCTGGCCATTCTGGCGGAGCAACGCCAGTGAGAGAGCCACAAACGCAGAGTAAAGATTGACCGTCTCAACCCCCGCGCGGCGCAGCGCCAGGCGATGGGCAGAATCACTGCGGATTTTTTTATAAGGCGGATTCAGAATAGCGTAGGTGTACTGAGGCAAAGCTGCGGCGAATAGATTGCCAGAGAGCCAGTCAGCGGCGGCATGAATAAAGTCATCACCGTGAATCGTCCAGGTAAATCCTGGGTAATGGCTATAGTGGTCTAGTTTTTGAGTCAAAGCGCTGTGTAAGGCACCGTCAAGCTCAAAAGCATCTAGCTCAACCCGCTGAAACTGAAGGCTACCCGCTACCCAGCGGTCTAGGAATGCGGCTGAAAGGGAGCCAACTCCGGCTCCAGCATCGAGTAGAAAGCAATGGTCGGTTGAAATTTGGGTAAATAGCCCCGCCATGAATTGGGCGATCGCAGGCGGGGTAAAAAATTGGCCAAGCTGAGACTTCCGCTGCCGGTCGGCAACACCCTCCTTGACCAGCTTTGATTTTTCAACCTCTGCGACCAATACAGCGTCTCCTGTGTAGCCCACTCATCACAAAACTAATGTACTAGATTACCATTCCATCGCATGACAGCGACCATAGCACTGACTCCCACAACAATCCACAGCAGAAAGGCATAGCGGGTGAGGGCGAGGGCTTGGCGGATGCGATCGCCCGTAATCGGCACCACCGCATCCCCCAGCAGCGGCTTCTCCTTCACCTGACCTCTATAGATATTCCGGCCACCCAGCTGCACCCCCAGGGCGGCGGCGTAGGCGCACTCGCTCCACCCCGCATTGGGGCTGGGGTCAGCGGGCGCATCGCGGCGACACAGCGTCCAAACCTGCCGGGGCCGCCCTGACAGCAGGGCGATGGTGAACACCGTCAGACGGCAGGGCAACCACGTCAAAGCGTCTTCAAAGCGGGCGCTAAACCAGCCCAGGTAGGTATAGGGCGCTTCTTTGTAGCCAATCATGGAGTCTAGGGTGCTGGCGGCTTTGTAGGCCAGGGCCACAGGCACGCTGCCCACGGGCGACAAGGCCCCCACCAAAGCGTAAAACAGCGGGGCCATCACCCCATCAGTAGCGTTCTCGCTCACGGTTTCCAGCACCGCGCGCAATATTTCGGGTTCGTCCAAATTGGCGGTATCCCGGCCTACATACAAGGCTAGACGCTGGCGCGCCAGGGGAATGTCGCCCGACTCTAGCGGGGCCAGCACATCTTCCGCCGCCCGCCGCAGGCTGCGTCCCGCAAAACAGCTGGCCAACAGCACCACTTCGCAGCCCATCCCGACAGCGGGGTGAACTATCCCGGCCAGGCGCACCAGGCCCCAGCCCACCCCTCCGCTGCCGAGAATGATACCGAGCCCCAGGATGACGCCCAGCGATCGCTCCCCCCCCGGCGGCAGCTTCAGGCGAAAAATGCTCTGTGACCCCCAGGTGACCATCTGACCGATCGCCTGCACCGGATGGGGCCAGCCCCAGGGGTCACCGACGATGCGATCGAGGGCGGCCGCAAGTATCAGTGCGATCGCGCGACTAAACCACAAAACTGACATCATCCCCCTGGGCCGCCTGCCAACTGCGGGCATCAAAATACAAATCTTCCAGGGAAATACTATAGAGGGCTTCGTTCAGCTTTTGGGAAAGCCGATTCCACACGGCGAAGGTGACCCAGTCTTCGGCCTGGTCGGCCTGGGGGCTGTGGCGAGGCAACGGGTCAATCTGTTCGCCAACCGCGGCTAATATTTGACCCAAAAAAATTTGGTCAGCGGGCTTAGCCAATCGATAGCCACCCTGGGGGCCGCGCACCGATTCCACGATGCCGGCTCGCCGCAGCTCAATCAACAGTTTTTCTAAGTAGGGCGGCGGCAGCCCCTGACGCGCCGCAATAGTATGCACCGAGACAGGGCGACGAGAGGGATGCAGCGTCAGGTCGAGCAGCGCTTTAACGCTGTAATGTCCACGAGTTGTGAGTTTCATCTGAATTAAATATCCCGTCGGCTGTCACTATTCTAAGGTGTTCATGGAGGACAAAAAGACGTTTTTTGTGCCCTAGGGCTACACAATTAGGGTGGCAAAAAAAGAGAGTGCAAAAAACTATTTCGCTGTAGTATCATTTTGCGTGTTGTCATTAAAGTAGAGCCAGGCAGAACAGTTTTGCTGTTTCTGCTCAAAGTGTTTGGAGCAAACCGTTGTGGACGAGAATAGAGTTAATGGCTAACGCAACCCAGGTAGAACCACTAGTCGGTCAAGAGCTACTGCAAAAGGTCAAAAATCTTGACGAACTCAGCAAAGAAGAGAAGGCTAAAGCCTGCGGTTATTACACATTGACCAAGGCGGGCAACCCCCGGATCAATATGATGAAATTTCTCAACGCCTTGATTGAGGCGGAGGGCATTCAGCTTGACAGCGCTCAGAATGGCAACGGGCGTGGCGGACGGAGCGCCAGTTTTCGCATTACGGTGCAGTCTAATGGGAATCTGCTAATTGGCTCGACCTACACCAAGCAAATGGGGCTCAGACCCGGCGACGAGTTTGAAATCACCCTAGGCCGTAAGCACATTCGCCTCAAACAGCTGGGAGAAAACGGTGCCCTGATGGACGAAGACGAATAAAAGCCCTGGTGAGCGCGATTGTGATCCGTTTTTAGGTCGCTTGAGTACAATGGGCGAACCAACCCATTACAGGCTTGGTTCGCTCTTTTTTGGTGCCTTCTAGTCACCGAACAGGTTTACTATTTGCGCTCCGTCGCGGAGTTTAATTAGCCTGAGCGGCCATTTTTTGCTGTCGATGTCTAGGTCATGGATAGATCGCTAGCATTGGGTAGGTTAAGGGCTTAAAAAATACAGAATTGTACGGTTAGTCTATGAACTTTCCTATAGTTTTAGACATTGCCCTAGGGCTAGTCTTTATCTTCTTTGTGCTGAGCCTACTGGCCAGCGAGGCTCAGGAAATTATTGGTACGCTTTTGCAGTGGCGGGCTGAACATCTAAAGCAGTCCATTGAGGTGCTGCTAGCAGGTAATGACAAAGATAGAGAAGCGTCAGCCCAGGCCTTAGCCGATGCCCTCTACGAAAGCCCCTGGATTCGCAGCTTAAACCAGGAGGCGAAAGGGTCGATCGCGCGATCGTTTCGGCGCATTTCTCACTTGATTGGTCGCGTCTACCGCACGTTTACGGGCCAGCGCAATGTGTTTGGGGTGGGTAAAACTAGCGGCCCCAGCTACATTCCGCCCGAAGCTTTTGCCAACAGTCTCCTAGAGCGCATGCAGCTGGGCAACCTGTGGCAGGTGCTGGCCAACGATCGCATCTACAGCTTTGCCCGCGATCGCGTCCTTGGCCCTGTAACCAACATTCTCAGCGACCTCAAGGCCAGCACCGGCAATGAGTTTTTGCTCAACAGCGAGCTTCAGCAGCTTGAGCAGGGCATCCACACGATTATCGACGACTTTCAGGCGGGCATTGTCTCGCTGCCCGAAAGCCTCGATCGCGTCGTCAACCGCCTGGATGAGTTTGGGCTGATGGCAGCGGACGTATTACCTGACGGCCACCCCCTCACCGAGACCTTTTTGCGCCGTTTGGAGTACATCAAGCGCGGGCTGGCCAGCACCCCCACCGAGCGGGCGGCCATGCTCAGCAAGCTGCGCCCCAACGTGGCCCAGCTGCTCGACATTTTTGACGACAACAGCCCCGCCTACAGCGAGCTGAGACGCCTGGCCCAGGGCGGCAACCTCGATGCCCAGGCGCTGATCGATCGCCTAGGCCAGGCTCCCATTACCCCAGCTTTGCGCAGCAGTCTGGCGGCGATCGCCCGCAAGGTCGAAGTCACCGCCGACACCGCCCGCGACGACGTCAAACTGTTTGGCCTCGAACTCGAAAAGTGGTTCGATCGCGGCATGGAGCGGGCCACGGGCGTCTACAAGCGCAACGCCAAGGCAGTGGCGCTGCTGATTGGCATTGCCACAGCGGTTTCCATCAACGCCGACTCGTTTCACATTGCCACTCGCCTGGCCGTAGACCCGATTCTGCGCAACTCGATCCCCCAAACCGCCGATCAGCTGGTCGCTGAATCGACCGGCGACTTTAACCAAGACATTGAGCAGGTGCAGACCGCCGTCAACCAGGCCCTCGACGAGATTCCCTTCCCGTTGGGCTACAGCGAAGTGGTGGTGCAGCAGCAGCTAGAAGCTGAGGAGGCCTGGCCCGTTCCCTTTGTGCCGCGCCGCCTGCTGGGCTGGCTGGTCAGCGGGTTCGCCATCTCTATGGGGTCAACCTTCTGGTTTAACGTGCTGAAAAAGGTGGTGAATGTGCGGAATACGGGGGGTAGGGGGGAGTA
>QBLT01000226.1 GCA_003249105.1 Leptolyngbya sp.
CCCCAGATCCAGTCACGCCAGCGCCTCCGATGGCTCCAGTCTTCCCACGCGTAGATGCGCCGGTTTCGCCAGCGCCAGAGGTCAGCCGACCGCCGGGAGCAGAGGCTCAGCCTGGGGTAGAGAATCCGTCTCCTGCTGCGCCGCCATCGTCAGCGCCCCCAGGAAATGCTGCATCGGGTGGAGCTGAGGGGCAGGGTGGACAGGTGGTGCCCGTGGGTATCCGCCTGGATCCCAATGGTAGGGATATTCCTGAAACGGCCCCGCAGCTGTTGAACACCAGTGCTATTGCCGTGCGGCCCTTGGCCTCTAGCTGCGGGTTTGCCAACCTAGATGCGCTGCTGGTGGGGATCTCGGATGCCTCGGTGCAAATGCAAATTCGGGTGGAGCCCAGCGGCGAGATTTCTAACGTGCGGCTGGTGCAGGGCACGGGCAGCGGTGCGGTGGATGATTTGGTGGCCTGTGTAGTGCGGCAGCGCCTGCGCCTGCAACCGGCCAGCTCGGCGGGGTTGCCCCAGCTGACGGATGCGTTTATTTTGGATGCGCGGATTCAGTTTTGAGTGTTTAGTTTTAAGGTTTGAATTTTCTCGTTCAGGCACAATTCAAAATTCAAAATTCAAAATTGAGAACTCAAAACTAGCGTTAGCTCTGCAAGTGGGTGGTGTCGTTGAAGCGTTTGACGCGCCACAGTTCGCTATTGAGGCGATTGGGGCCGGCTTGGGGCCAGCGATCGCGATCGAGCCAAAATTCAAACAGGGCGGTGTTGGCCATGGGCAGACCCCAGGCGCGATCGCAGCCCATCAGGCAGGCAATCACATGCTGCAAAATCCAGTGATGGCCGATGACGAGGACGCGATCGCCGTTGCGGTGGCGTTCGAGCAGCCCATCCACTACCCGCTGGGCTCGGTTGTGGCCCTGCTCTAGGGTTTCGGCCTGGGGAATGGGCTGCCAGTCGAGGCTGGTCTCAAGCTGGTGGCAGAGGTCGGGGTGGCGATCGCGGGCTTCGGCCCAGGTCAGGCCGGTAAAAATACCGACGTCATATTCTTTGAGGTCGTCCAGCAGAGTCACGGGCACTGTCTGATCAGGGGCTAGGGTCGCATGGGGAGTTCCTGCGATCGCAGCCTGCGGCGCTAAACCAGGCCCTTCAGCAGCTTGCGAAGCCTCTTTCCCTAAACCTTTGACCATTTCTGCCAGGGTGGCGGTCGAGCGCAATAAGGGGCTGCAATAGATATGGGTGGGGTGCCAGCCGGTGGTGGCTAAATGTTGGCCCAACCGTCGCGACTGCTCCACGCCCAGGGGGGTTAGCCCGGTAGAGCTGCATCCCTCCATGCGGCCCTCGGTGTTGCCCACCGACTGGCCGTGACGCACAAGCAGCAGGTTAAGAACGGTCATCGGCTAAATTCAACGGTAAGCTATCCCAAATCTCAGTCTAGGCCGCCTAACAGACGATTTTGCTGGCTTCTGCCGTTTTCTGTGGATAGAGCGCATCGGGGTACGTCAACCAGGCGATCGGCGAAAGATTCTCTAAGTCTGAAAGGGCAGCCGTCGATAGGGTTAGGGGAGTGGAGGGTGAGTGGGCAGGGGATGAGGGGTAGGCTAGGGGAATCGGGAAAGTGTCTATTGATGTGCCCAGAATGCTGGAAGCATGCCAAGATGCTAGAAAAATTGCTCAGATTTGCGGTTTACCCATGGTTTGTTCGGTTCACCCAACGTCGTCTTTTGCCTGTCGCTGTGATCTGGATGCTGTCGATCGCCAGCGGTTGGGCCTGTTCCTGAGCGTAGTGCTGGGGTTTGCGGTGGTGGAATGGCTGGTGGGTAGCCAGAGCCACAGCCTGGCGCTGCAGTCAGACGCGGGGCACATGTTGACCGATGTGGGGGCGATCGCCCTGGCGCTGTCGGCGAGCTGGCTGACCCGCCTAACGCTAGCCCGCCCTCGACCGGGGCAGCCGCGTTTGGAGGCGATCGCAGCTCTAGTCAATGGCCTGGGGCTGCTAGTCATGGCCGGGTTTATTTCCCTAGAGGCTTGGCAGCACCTGAGTGCGCCCCCCACGGCTCTTGTCAGCGGGCCGATGCTGGGAACGGCGCTGGTGGGCTTGGGCATTAATGGGTTTGGGGTGTGGCTGCTGCACGGCCAGGGCAACGAGTCGCTAAATCGGCGCGGGGCGTTTTTACACGTAGTAGCCGACCTGGTGAGTTCGGTGGGGGTGATTGTGGGGGCGCTGTGTATGGCGCTGTTTCACTGGTTTTGGGTAGATGGGGCGCTGAGTTTGGCGATCGCCCTGCTGATCGGCAGCAGCGCCCTGCCGCTGATTTACCAGAGCTGGGGCCACCTGAGGGGCAACAGAGCCAATGCTGGTCCAGACCTGTCCTCCCTTGGGTTTCTAGAGGCCGGGCGCACCGACCTGAGCGCCTATATTTTGGAGTCATCTTCCCCGGGCGCACCGTCGGTAACGGCTTTGCGTAACAAACCTGGCGTATTGACGACAAAACTGCGCCACAACGGCTTTTAGATTCTAATATTCATAGCTAGGTGGCCATCTCTGCATGGGCCAGCACTGCACTGTGTCTACGGGAGTTCAACCATGGGTACCTGGGTTAAGGAAACCGATGAAGCTTTTTACCTGATGCAGGGAAACCAGTGGATCTCTCGCATTCAGAAGCGCCCCTCTGCCGGAAACCCCAAGGAGCGGGTGCTGAATGTGGAGGGCATGCGGGACTGGTTTCTGCGATCGGATGCGCCCCTGGCCATGACGGTGTCGGTAGGCACTGGCGGACCCGAGCCCGAGCAGGCTGGGGCTCCGGGAGGAGGGGAAACCCCACCGCCCGACGGCGGTACTTCGCCTGAAGAGCCTGGCTCGGGTGGAGAACCCGCTCCCGAACCCGCTAAGAGCCTGGCGCTGCGAGTCAAGAGCACGACCTACTTTAAGCTCCAGCCCAAGCTGGCCAGCGAACTCACTGACGCTGAGAAGGTGTTGGTCACCAACGGTACGACCTTTGACATTCAGTACTACATTGACGTGGGCAAAAACCACTGGCAGGTGCAGCTGCTCGAACCGACCCTGGGCGACAAAACCAATCGCACCTGGTATGTCTACACCCCAGACATCGATATTCTCACTGGGGTTCGACTGCGGGTAACCAGCGATACCCTCTTTAAGACTGAGCCTAAGATTTCGTCGCAGCTGAGCGAGTCGCAAAAGGTGTTCGTCAAAAACGGCACCCAGCTAAATCTGCTGGCCTTTAAGCCAGCAGCGGGCGACCACTACGAGGTTGAGCTAGCCGATGCGATCGTGGGTGCCGAAGTCAACACCAAGTGGTACGTCTACAGCCTCGACACCAAGGTAGAAGGCAACCGTCAGACCTTAGAAGTTACCGGTGACACCATCTTTAAAGCTCGACCAGTGCAGGCCAACCAGCTCTCCGATGCCGATAAGGTGCTGGTAAAGAAGGGCACGGTGTTTTTGCTAAATTCCTACGCTCAGCCTGAGAATAACCACGTGCGGGTGGCTCTTCAAGGCGCTTTTCTCGGCCCCCAAAACCGTACCTCCTGGTATGCCTACGTGCCCGACATTCAGATTTCGGGCACCGAAATTGGCAACCGCCCTAGCGATCAGGGGCCAGGGCAGCCCGCTAACCCAGCCGATCGGGGCGTGGCGCTGAGCTTCCCTGGGTTTACGGGCACCTACTACTCCAACGACCCGATTCAGCCCACGAACCGCTACGGGGTACAGGGCAACTTTACCTGGGGCGAAGCGCTGCACGTCAACCGCTCTACCGGAGCCTACCGCCGCCCCGCCAACGCTGGCGTGATTTACAACATCTTAAAAGTGGCCGATGCCATGGAAGAAATTCGCAAGATGTACGGCGATAAGCCGCTGAAAATCAATTCCTGGTATCGCGACCCGGCCACCAACGCGGCGGTCGGTGGAGCCTCAATGTCGCGCCACCTATCGGGCGATGCGGTGGACTTTGTGGTGCCCGGCGTGCGGTGCTTTGACGTGTATGCGCGGCTTAACGGCTGGTGGGGCAGCCGGGGCGGATTGGCCAGCTCTTCGGTGTTTACCCATATTGACGTGCGGGGCTACCGAGCACGTTGGAGCTACGGCTACTAGGGCCGGTGCTGTTCGACTCAGAGGCATAGGGTTGGGGAGAACCAGAGCCAGACGGTTTTTAGCGCTGGCAATGCTCGCCCTGATGCTGAGTTGGGGGGGAATGCCGATAGCGAGCTTAGCGCTTGTGCCACCGCCGGAGACTACTCTTTCACCGGACTTGGCAGATTTTCCGCTGGTGAAAGCCTACGATTTGGGCATGGCTAGCCTGACCCAGCGCGGGACGGATGTTGACACCATGCCGCTGGCGCTGACGGGGGCGATCGCCCTTCCCCCCGGCAATTCCCCTATTCCCTGGGTGGTGGTGCTCCACGGTCGCCATGCCGGGTGTCACTTTCAGCCCGAGGCCACCAGTCAGTGGCCCTGTGAGCCTGAACCCCGATTTGATCTGGGCTTTGCCTACCTAGCCCAAGCCCTAGCTGAAGCGGGCTACGGCGTGCTGATTCCTAACCTGAATGCGGCCTTTAGCGAAACCTACGGGGCCACCGCCGACACCCGCAGCGAATTTGCCGACCAGCGTAGCGGCCAAATTATTGACGCCCATCTCACCCGCCTGGCCCTGGCCCACCGAGGGGATGATTCTGGTTTTGGGATTTCTCTGACCGGGCGGGTTGACCTGGCGCGTCTGGCCATGGTGGGCCACTCCATGGGGGGAGGCGCGGCGGCCCTTAGCGCAATTCAAAGGCTCAACGGCGATTCGGCAGCCGCCCTGCAAAGCAGAATTGTCTCTGGCCTAGGCCCGATCGCAGCCCTGGTATTGGTCAGCCCGACGCGCAGCTACCCGATCGCGCAGCGCCCCGATACCTACCAGCTACCGGATGTGCCGACGGCGGTGATTGCGGGAGGATGCGATCGCGACATTTTCGACTTCAGCAGCCTCTATTACGTCGAAACCGCTCGCCAGCAGCCCCGCGCAACGCCAGTGGTGGGAGTTTTGCTGCCGGGGGCCAACCACAACTACTTCAACGCCGCTGTGGCAGAGGATGACTACTACCGACAGCCCAATAATGGGCCACTGTGCAACCCCCAGCGATCGCGCGATCGCCTGTCGCGGGTGGCCCAGGAGACCTTCCTCAGTCAGTACACCCAGGCATTCTTACGCACCATCTGGTCTAGCCCAGCAGAGAGCGACCTAGCTGAAATCGGCATGGCCCCCTCCAGAGCTGCCCCTAAAGAACTGTTTGGCCAATCGGTAGTCTCTGCCCTGGTATCTCCTAGTGCCCAGCGCTACACCGTGTTTGAGGCCGAGAATGCGCCAGAAACGATTCTCACCGCTGGGCTAAAGGCGACCTTCTACGAGGCGCTGACCGATTGCCAGCAGCCCTCGCGCCCCTATCCCCACTTCCCCACCCTGCTCACTCTGGGGTGGGAGGCCGCTACCGAATCGCTGCAAGTGCCGTTGGAGGGTGTCAACGTCAGCGACTTTAGCAGCCTGGAACTGCGTCTCGCCCCTGACCCAGCCTGGTCAGTGCCCCAAGGGCAGCCGGTGTTGGCAGTGGTGCTGCGCGATCGCCAGGGTGGCGCGGCGCGGGTCGAAATTCTCTCTACGGTGCCTGCTCTGAGGCAATTTGAGGCTGATCCTAGCCACGGCAACACAGCACCCCTCTACCCCAGCGCTCTACGCATTTCCCTGGGGCAGTTTGCTGGTGTTGACCTAGCGGCGTTGACCAGTGTAGAGCTGGTATTTGACCAGGTTCCCCAGGGCAAGCTACACCTGGCCAGCATTGAGTTTGTAGGGCGGAGCAATTTTAGGTTTTAGATTTTGGATAGCCAAGGAGACAGCAGCTTACAGCCAAAGGAAACGCCGTTTTAAGCTATCCCAAATCCAAAATCGCAAATCTAAAATCCAAAATCCACCTAGATGCCGTCAAACGTGGGATGGCAAAACTCATAGCCTGCTGCCTTGAGCTTTTGGTTTGACACTCGCACGTTGTAGGGCCGAGCGCTGGGTTGGGATGGATCCCACTGTACGGGGTCTAGCTGGTGGGCCTGGCAGACGCGATCGATCAGCTCGCGCACGGTGGGGATTTCGTCTTGCACCAGGTTGTAGAGGCCGCTGAGGGAGTGGGTTTGGGCATGGGCGATCGCCCCCGCAATGTCGTCTAAATGAATCCAGTTGCTGCCTTCGTGGCCAGAGCCGGGGCGGGTGGTGCCAGCGGCGCGGCTGTATATTTTGGCCAGCTCGCGCCCTGGGCCGTAGATGCCGCCGAGGCGGAAGATACAGACGTTGCGCTCAGGCGTGGTTGCCCCCAGCAGAGTTTGCTCGGTTTCGGCCATGGTGCGGGCGTTGTCGGTGGCGGGTTTGACGGGGTCATCTTCGTTCACCCAGGCTCCGTCGTAGTTGCCGTAGACAGAATAGCTGCTGGTGAAGATGATTTGCTTCAGGCGGGGAGCCTGGTCGAGAGCCCCCACAACGGTTTTGGCGGTGTTGAGATAAATGTCTTCGTAGCTGGCTTGGCGACCGGCCCCGACGCAGATGAGCAGGGTGTCTTGGTCTTGCAAAAGGGCGGCAATGCCGTCTGCATCTGACCCCTGCACTACCTGTACAGCATCGGCCACGGTCTGCAAATCACTCACGCGATCGGCGCTGGTGGTCGTAACTGTGACATAGATTTCCTGGGATTTCCACCGGTGCGCCACGGCCTGGCCGACATAGCCACAGCCCAAAATTGCTGCTTTCATGGTTTTAAGGTCCTCAGTGCTGCGATCGCGGCGTTTTTGCGCGCTTCTTTGATGCTGCGGCCTTGACCAATGCCGTAGCTGGTTCCGCCTGCCCAGACTTCTAGGGTAAACACTTTGGCGTGGTCGGGGCCAAGGCGCTCTTTTTCTAGGTAGCTGGGCAAGGTGCCGCCCATGTGGGCCTGTACATACTCTTGCAGCTCGCTTACAGGGTCGGCGGCCTGAAGGTCTAGGGCGCGATCGATCAGGGGGCTAACGATCGCCTCGACGTAGCTGTAGGCGGCGGCAATGCCAGCGTCTAGGCGGTGAGCGCCAATCACCGCTTCAAACATATCGGCCTGAACGCTGGGGTTGTGGCGCTCGTGCTGGGCACCGGCCCCCAGGCGCATTTGGTTCGGAATGCCCAGCGTTACCGCTAGCTCTGCCAGGGATGGCTCATCGACGAGGCGATCGCACCGCTGCGACATTTCGCCCACGGGCAGGTGGGGATAGCGGGCAAAGATTAAATCGCGCACCACAAGTTCAAGAATGCCGTCGCCCAAGAATTCTAAGCGATCGTAGTCGGGGCCTTGGCTGGGGTGTTCGTTGGCGTAGCTGCTGTGGGTGAGCGCTTGCCGAAGCAAAGCTGGATTTTGAAAATGAGGCAGGGACATTGTGCGATCGTGTTTGTTCAGAGCAGTTCAGTAGCGCCTATTGCCTATCTAAGAAGCGAGTAAGCCAGTGCTCTGTGTTCAGGGAAATTGATTAAACCATAGCCACTTCGGCTTTAGGGCCAGGTTGTGCAGGTTCAAAATGTAAAACCATAATTTGGTTTTGCCGTAATCCTAAGGACTCGTAAGTGCGTCCTTCGCGATCGCTGAATTCGACTTCAAAGGCTGACCCATCGGCTAAGGTCTCAACCACTGTGCCAACTTGCCCTCTCCATAGATCGTATTGAGGCAGGTCAACTGTCAAGGCTACAACGTCTAACAACTTAGGAGAGCTATTCATCCGACATTCCGCAGGTTGACGAAATGGATATTTGAGGCGGTTGGGGTAAGCTCAGGGCACGCATTGGGATCGCGCATTGAAGATAGAGAATCTGGATCACTT
>QBLT01000227.1 GCA_003249105.1 Leptolyngbya sp.
GAGGCCCAGTGCCAACAGCGCCATCGTCGCTTCATCCTGGCCACCAATGTCCTGGACACGCAGGCCTATCCTGCTGAACGGCTGCTGCGCGAGTACAAGGAGCAGCAGCAGGTCGAGCGCGGCTTTCGCTTCCTCAAAGACCCTCTCTTCTTCACCAGTAGCGTCTTTGTCAAAAAGCCCCAACGCGTGGAAGCCCTCGCCCTCGTCATGGCCTTGACGCTACTTGTCTATAGTTTGGGGCAACGCAAGCTCAGAGCCCAACTGGCCCAAAGCAATGAAACGGTGCTTGACCAAAAGCAACGCCCCACCTCCATTCCGACCTTTCGCTGGATTCTGCAGAAGTTCCAGGCAATTCACCTGGTCTCGATAAACACAGTTCAGCAGGTCAGCAACCTCTCTGAGGAACGAAGCAAAATCATCCGTCTCATGGGCTTCCCGGCCTGCCGCTACTATCTCCTAAATTAATCCCTGTCAACCTGCGGAATGTAGGTTCATATAGCTGGTTGCCTCTATGAAAAGAATTTAATTCCTTGGCATTGACATTTCACTTATATCTTCTACAGCGTTATACAAACGTTCGATAGCTGTTTCCTTAGATTGCTCTGTACGGAAAGTAAAGTGGATCATCTTCTCATAGAGATCTGCAAACTGTACAGCTTCCTTGAATGAAGTCATGCCATGGCTACATCTATCACAACCTCCGTCGGGACAACGATTCAAGCGTATTCCTATGGGTTCATGGTTGTCTTGAGCTTGGGAATCATAAACTTTGCATTCCGTTCCAAGAACATAAAAGTGAAACCCACCTGTATCCGGATCTGGCTTCAGAGTGTACTTACAACCGAAGATCTCAATCTCAATACTTTCCATGGAGTTACCTCAATAAAAGTTATTTTTCAAAAATAGAAAAAATTTATGCTTACCTGGCTCGTAGGTTAGATTGATCTGGCGAAACTCAACAACAAACGTTGTTGTGACAAATGCTTCGCAAGATTGACCCTATTCCAATTTTATCGCTATGTTTAGCTGGGAGTGCAGGTGAAGATTAGGGGTGAAGGCGAGACTTTTCCCGGAGTTTTTTGCTGCAGATAAAAATTACTGGTATTACGTTGGGCTTCATATAGTGAATCTAACTTGCAGCTAGGGATGTAGTTGCTCTCAATACAAGTTGAGCAATGTGGGCAAAGCTTATCAAAAATCAGTGTACAATTGGCAGAGCCCATCCCATTATAGTTTCTCAATTTGTGCCATGTAGGAATCTAGCTTTTTTAGTACATAGTTTGCTATCACATAAGGCTCATCCTGCATAGTGTAGTTGAACTCTATACAAATAATTTTATGGCCCAGATCAACTTGAAGATCAGGATATATACCTCTGATCCAAGGATGTTCTTTCTCAACTAGAACGTTCTTAATTCCAGCTTTTATTAAGGACATTCCAAGTGCTTTGTTTAAATGTGTATCACTTCCAGAACCTCCGGAACTTATCCAGCTAACAATTTCCTTATATATTGGGGTTGCGGTATCTAATGCCTGTAGTACCGGGCCACCTTTTCTTTTGCCTGGCGGAAAAATTTCTCCGGTTAATTGTTTATAGATTGGAGTTTTTTTGACTGATGCAGTAGTTGCCGATCTTGTGTTCCAATGGCTTGGTGGATTATGTTTTGAAATCAATTCAAGCAATTCAGGCTTATCTGTAAAGGAATAACAGGTGCTGACAACAAGGTTAGTTGGATGGTATAAAATCCTTGTCTTCAATGCACCATGAAGAGCAAGTTGTAATCTTTTGGAATCCCATCTAGCAGAACGAGCAGCGTTTCCAGTTATGTAGTCAGAAAATTTGTCTGAAATAGCTGTCCAAGAGTCTTCGACGCGATTACCTCTCCTCGAGAATTGACCAACGATAGACTCGGCTTCTTTGAATGGAAATACAAACCAAACCTCTGTTGGCTTTGGGATTTTTAGTTTAAGATCCCTCAGATAATTACTACTAATTTCCCATTTTGATTGAATCTGTAAGTAATATTCCCTTAGATTCTGATAGATTCTGATCAATCTTAGGCGTCGTTTTAAATTCAGTGAATGTTTCTAGAAGATCATCATTCGTTAGGCCAAAATCTGACAGCTCAGAGCCATCATTCATCACCTTTATTGTCGAATTTGCTATATCCACATAATCTTCAAGCTTAGGGCCGGTAATCTGGATAATTTGCTTATCTCTTGTAAATAAAGTTCCCGCAACTTGCTTCGTATATTTGAGCATTTGGCTAACATCATCTTCACTCGTTACTGGCCATAGGATAAGGATAGGCTGTGTTCTTAATAATCCATTAAGTCTTCTAAAAAAGGCTTTGATAGTGCTTTCTCCATACTCGTCTATGGACTCTAAATAGTTTAATACA
This sequence comes from Leptolyngbya sp., assembly GCA_003249105.1. Lineage (GTDB taxonomy): Bacteria > Cyanobacteriota > Cyanobacteriia > Phormidesmidales > Phormidesmidaceae > Nodosilinea. The sequence continues at coordinate 2,403 of QBLT01000227.1, forward strand.
ATTGCACTTATTCCTTGATCTTTGTAAGGAGTTTCCCTTTTGCAAATAGCTGATATCTCATTAAAAAGAGAATTAAGATTGTCACCTTCCAGAAATTCATTTGCATTAATATCTATGACTTTGCGAATAGGAATATGCTTCCTCCAGTTCAAAGAATGAAGAAAAGTTGATTTGCCAACGCCTGGATGCCCAAGAATAAAACTCAGTTTTCCGGAATTTGAGATTGAGGCAGCAATTTTTGAAACTTCACTCTCAGTGTCGATTAAAGGAGAAACAAACTCTACCATTCTTGCATCTACTTCTGAAGACTCAAACTGTTGGTTCACCTCTTCAAAAGTTAACGGCAATACTAATTGCTTCATCTTTTTAATCCTATTGTTGCTAACAATGCTGATACTTGATGCTATTCCGTTTATTTATAGCTGTGCTATTCCTGAGCAGTAAACACATAACCCCCTGATTTGGCAATATGTGTGCACGTCTTCAGTGCCAGTAATGTTAGGGTGGGCAGTGCCTATCGTTAACTATTAAGCAGCAGAAGGTTTAGGTTCGGGCAGGGTCAACCCGTCTTCCTCCAGCAAAAGCTGTAAAACCTCCTGGCCATTGCGAGCCGCTTCTTCATAGGTGTTGCCATGGGTGCGATAAGTTTGCTCAGGGAAATCGGGCAGATGCACCAGAAAGCAATCATCTTCCTCCGACCAGACAATTACCATTTCATAACGAAGGGTGCTCATTATCCCTCATCCCCTTGCTGCATCACTATTCTAATCGCTTCAGCTACTTCCCTTTCCTGGTAGGGCTTAGCATCACTCCCATCCTCACCAGATAAAGTGACTCGACCCATATATTGGGGATGCAACCACTTGGTATGGCTCCCCTTCCCTGATTTTTCATAGAAGCCAGCTTTTTTAAGCATAGCTTTCAGCTCTCGGATTTTCTTCGGCAACTTCAGCCCCCGTGGTTACTCAAGCTTAGGATTTCCTTGCTGCAAGAGAGGCGATGCTAAGCAGCCTTCGCCAGCTTGGCCCCCAATCCAACCACCGTCAACCCAACAACTTCCTGAGTTGCTTCGTCGTATCGAAGCACAACCCCATCGCCAATATCGACCCCAACCGCAAGGTGCTTGCGTCGCCGTCGATCTTTCATTCAGCCGCTGCGATCGCTCTTCCAGCCCCAAAGATTCTTTAGCCACTAGCAGAGATCGCCTTAGCTGGCCTCAATTTGCCCCGCCTTCACCGTCAAGATCTGCGATGAAGCCATCCACTGGCTGCCAAAAGCGCCGAGGTGCGTGGTGGTGATAATAGTTTGAAAGCGATCTTGAATAGCCTCTAAAAGCTGGTTTTGGCGGTTGAGATCTAGCTCGGCCAGCACATCGTCGAGCAGCAGCAGGGGCGGTTCGCCCACCACCTCATCGATCAGGTGCAGCTCCGCCAGCTTGAGCGCCAGCACAAGAGTCCGCTGCTGACCCTGGGATCCATACTGGCGGCTGGGGGTGTCGTTAATGGCAAACTCAATATCGTCGCGGTGGGGGCCAACTAGGGTGGTGCGCTGGTGCTGCTCGGCGATCGCCCTCAGCTTAATCTTCTCCAAAAAGCTGGCCTGAATAACCTGCGGGTCATCCTCGGCCATCGGCACATTCGGCTGGTAGTGAATCCGCAGGTCTTCGCGCTGGCCGCTGATCGCCTGGTGCCACTGGTGGGCGATCGGGGCGAGGCGATCGATCGCCCTAGCCCGCCGCCGAATCACCCGCGTACCCAGCGCCGCTAGCTGGGCATCCCACAGGGCAAACTCGGTGGCGTCTACCGATGGCCCAGCTTCCCCCTCGTCGTCGCCGTAGGATTGCTTGATCAGGGCGTTGCGCTGCTTGAGCACCTGGTTGTACTGGCTGAGAATGTGGGCATAGACCGGCTCTAGCTGAATCAGCAGCGTGTCAAGCCAGTCGCGCCGCTCCCCCGGCCCGCCCCGCACCAGGTCGAGATCGAGGCTAGAGAACTGCACCGCGTTGAGCGACCCCAGAAAGTCGAGCTGCCGCCTGAGCTTTTCGCCGTTGAGAATGGCTGTGCGCCGCCCCGCCTGACGCAGCACCAACGAGAGATCGGCCAGGCCCAGGTCGCGCCGCACCGAGGCGGTGATTTGGGCCACGGGCTGGTCTTGCTGCACCAGGTCGCGATCGCGGCTCGTGCGGTGCGACTTCAGCGTGGCCAACAGCTCCACCGCCTCTAGCAGATTCGACTTGCCCTGGGCATTTTCTCCCACCAAAATAGTTTTGGGAGCGGCAAAGTCAATCTGCTGCTCGCCGTAGTTGCGAAAGTGCCTGAGCGATAGGGAGGTGAGATACAAGGGCTAAGCCAGGGCTGATCTGGATTTAGGATACAGGACAGCGTGGAGAATCTCAGCTCTGCGATCGCGGGCTTAGGGGAGGCTAAGCTTGCCCTCGGCTCATCAGCACTACGGTCGATCGCGGCCCCACTGGGTACAGGTCACTTTCAAACACGGGAGCTTCCTCGGGGTAGCAAAAGTCGCGGGGAGGCGGCACGGCAGTATCGACAATGCGGTGCCAGCGATCGTGGGGGCCAAGCCCCGGCAGGTCAAACATCAGCGCCTCCCAGTAGGCGTTGAGCATGACATGAATTTGCTCCTTGGCGTCGGGGTAGCGCAGGGTAAAGGCCAGGGTGCGGGAGTGCTCTGACCAGTCGGGCTGGTTGAGGGTGGTGCCGTGCCAGACGATGTGGGGTTCGTAGTGCCAGGTCGTCGTCACCCGCAGCAGGTGCTGGAGCTGAAACACCTTCAGGTTTTGAATGAAGTGAATCAGCCCCTGGGTAAAGCGCAGCAGGGGCTGTTCTTTTTCCACCGCATCCCAGTTAAACCAGCTCAGGTCGTTGTCCTGGCAGTAGGCGTTGTTGTTGCCGCGCTGGGTGCGGCGCACCTCGTCGCCCATCAAGAGCATGGGGGTGCCCTGGGCCATAAACACCAGGGTGAGAAAGTTTTTGATCTGCCGCTGGCGCAGCTGCTCGACCTCAGGTGGGGCGGCAAGCCCCTCCACGCCGCAGTTCCAGCTGTAGTTGGCGTCGGTGCCGTCGCGGTTATGCTCGCCGTTGGCCTCGTTGTACTTTTGGTTGTACGACACCAGGTCGTTGAGGGTAAACCCGTCGTGGCAGGTAACGAAGTGAATGCTGCGGTTGGGCTCGCGGTTAGGCTTTTGGTAGATGTCGGGACTGCCCAGCAGGCGGGCGGCTAGATCGGGCACCACGCCCTCGTCACCTTTGATAAATTGGCGCACGTGGTCACGGTAGGGGCCGTTCCATTCGGCAAAGCGATCGCCAATAAAGCTACCCACCTGGTAGAGCCCCGCCGCATCCCAGGCCTCGGCGATGATCTTGGTGCCCGCCAAAATCGGCTCTGACTCAATGTTCCACAAGATCGGCGGGTCTTCGAGGGGGTTGCCCGCCATGTCGCGCGACATCACCGAAGCCAGGTCAAAGCGGAAACCATCCACGTGCATCTCCGACACCCAGTAGCGCAAACTGTCGAGAATCATGCGCCCCACAACGGCGTGGTTGGGCGACAGAGTATTGCCGCAGCCGCTGTAGTTGGAGTAGTAGATCGGGTTGTCTTCGAGCATGTAGTAGGTTTCGTTGTCAATGCCCTTAAAGCTGAGGGTAGGGCCTTCGTGGTTGCCCTCAGCCGAGTGGTTAAACACCACGTCGAGAATCACTTCGATACCGGCCCGGTGCAGCGCCTTGACTAGGTCACGAAACTCATTCACCGGCCCCAACGGGTCTTTTTGCGAGCTGTAGCCCCGGTGGGGCGCAAAAAAAGCCAGGGTGCTGTAGCCCCAGTAGTTCTCTCGCCCCGGCATAGCGTCTTGGGTGTCGAACTGGTGAATCGGCAGCAGCTCCACGGCGGTAATGCCCAGCTCTTGCAGGTAGGGGATTTTTTCGATCAGCCCGGCGTAGGTGCCCCGCTGCTCGTCGGGCAGGCCAGAGGAGGGGTGGCGGGTAAAGCCGCCCACGTGCATCTCGTAGATCACGCTGCTGGAATAGGGAATGTGCAGGGGGCGATCGCCCTGCCAGTCGTAGTTGCGAGTATCGACCACCACCCCCTTGAGGGCGGTGGCACAGTTATCGCCGGGGCCAATGGCGCGGCTGCGATCGTAGATGTCGTCACCGACGATGGCGCGGGCGTAGGGGTCGAGCAGTACCTTAGTGGCGTCGAAGCGGTGACCGTGGGCTGGCTCAAAGGGGCCATGGACGCGGTAGGCATAGACCTGGCCACTCTTGAGCCCCGGCACGAACAAGTGCCAGTAGTAAAAGGTGCGGTTCCACAGCGGGTCGAAGGTGATCACCCGGCTGGGCTCGGTGAGGTTGTTGACCTCAAACAGCAGCAGATCTATACCGGTAGCGTGTTTCGAGTACAGGCAAAAATTCACCCCTACGGCGTAGACGGTGGCCCCCAGGGGGTAGCTTTGGCCAGGAAGAACTTTTGGACTCATAGCGCGAACCGTGTGCTGACTGCTGACAGTACCTCTCCACCAGAGATAGCCCTAAACCATAAGGCTTTACCTTATCACCGAGAGTTTGCTAGATTCCCAGGCTCAACACTTAGTTAAGCTCTAGGCTTTGGCTAACCGGGGCCGAGCGCTGGAGCTGCCACAGGCCGAGCGGGTCATCTAGATCCAGCGGTGTCCATTGAGAGGGGGTGCCGAGGCTGGCCTCGGTGCCAAACAGAGCCTGCCAGGTGCCCTGCCGATACTCCCAGGCGGTGGCAGAAAACGCGCGAAAGCTCTCCGCTGATTGCAATTGGTCAGCAGTGGGCAATTCTCCCCTGGAGACACCTTGCGATTCTCCATCAGCAAAACTGCGCAAGTCTCCACTGGAGACGCTGCGCGATCGCCACTGATGCACCAAGACAGCCCAGTTGCCCACCCTGAGAGCCTGCCCCTGCTGCTCTGCTCGATCTAGACGCCACACCTGCACGGGGCCAGGGTGAAGGCGATACCAGTGCTCCACAAAGGTGTGAAGACCGGCCTCGTCATCCTCACAGGTGCCCTGTTCTAAAAAGTCGTCTGATCCCAGCCAGTGATAATTGCTAGTGTCGGGCCACTGGCGCGGGGTGAGGGCCAGGCGATAGTGCCAGGTGCAGATCGGGGGGGCCTCAGACCAGCTAAAGGTGCCGGCAAAGCCCAGCAGGTCGGCGTCAAAGCGCGATCGCCAGTCTATCGCCCGATACCGCTCTGGCGTCAGCCGCCCCGCAAAGGGAGCGCTGCGCACATCGGCAAAGTAGGTTTCAGCCTGAATCCACAGGACGGATTGGCTGGTTTCGATCGGGCCTTGGTCGAACTGGATGGAGCGACGCTGCCAGACGCCGAGGAAGGGGTTGGGGGGCATGGAGG
>QBLT01000228.1 GCA_003249105.1 Leptolyngbya sp.
GCCCACAGAGCTAGAACTGCTGGAAAAATTCCGGGTGAAGTACGGGGTCTCGGTGGCTGATGCCAATGCGATCGCCGCCCAATACCAACCTCAAAACACCGTCGAGCAAGCCGCTGCCGAATACGGGTTGATGTTCCGCGCCTTCCTCGACAACGACGGCGAAGTTGACTTAGAAGAGCAGGCCCAACTTCTGGAACTCCAGGAAGAACTCGGCCTCACCAACGAGCAAGTTGCCACCATTGAAGAGAACGTCAGGGCCGAGATGAACAGACCCTAGGCATTTTAGATTTGCGATTTTGGATTTTGGACTGTCCCCTGAAAAGTCGAGAATCGGTAAACTGGCCTGGCTCTTCCCATCCAAAATCCAAAATCTAAAACTCACCTACCCCCAACACCCATCCACCCTTTTCCAAAAAACCATGACCGACAGCTTCAACCACGTCACCTGCCCCAAGTGCGGCTACGAAGAAAACACCACCACTGCCCAGAAGTGTGAAATCTGCGGCCAGCCTCTGAAAAAGAGCAAGTCCTTGGCTCCTGTAATCGCCGGGGTCGGAGCTGCCATATTTTTAGGAGCGCTCGGCTTTACGGGCTACAACGCTTTTTTCCGCAAGGATGCGTCCCAGCCTGTTCCTCAGGCCACTAATCCCACCAATCCTCCGGTGGATGCCAATGCTAATCCGGGAGTGGATCCGACTGCTACAACACCAACAACGACTCCAGGACAGCCTGCCGATGTGGCTGGTGCCCTTAGCTGGGGCGATCGCGTCCTCTTCACCGATGCATCCAATGCTGACATGCAAGCGGGGGCTGCCGCCTACGCCTCAGGCGACTATGCCACTGCTGCCACGCGCTTTGAGGCGGCCCGTAAGGCCGTTCGCAACGACCCTGAAGCGCTGATCTATCTCAACAACGCCAAGCTCGGCTCTACCCCTGCTCTGGGCATTGCCGCTGTCGTGCCCATTGGCGATAACCCCAACACCGCCCGCGAGCTGCTGCGGGGAGTGGCCCAGGCCCAGGATGAGGCAATCAAGGCCGGCACCCCAGTGAAGTTGCTAATTGCGGACGATCGCAACGATGCTGCTCAGGCTGCCGCGATCGCCAACGCTCTAGTTCAAAACCCCGATGTTGTCGGCGTCATAGGCCACGGCACCAGCACCACCACCCTAGCCGCCGCCCCCGTCTACCAGCAGGGGCAGCTGCCGATGATCTCCCCCACCAGCACCACCACCGAGTTGGCTACGGTGCCCAGGGAGGGCGGCAATTTTGTTTTTCGGGTGATTCCTAGCGATCAGTTTACGGGCACCACCCTAGCCCGCCACATGCTCACGTTGGGCAAGACCAAGCCCATTGTGTTCTATAACTCCCAAAGCTCCTACAGCAAGTCGCTACAAGACGCTTTCTCGACCACTCTGGGTCTAGAGGGCGGGCAGGTAGTCAAGCTGGTGGATTTGTCCCAGGGCAACCCCGCCGCCGAGCTTGAGGGCAGCGGAGCCGATGCGATCGTGCTGCTGCCCGACTCGGCCACCTTTGACGGGGCGATCGCCGTTGCTCAGGTCAATAATGGCCAGCTTCCTGTACTGGCCGGCGATGCCTTCTACCGGATCGATGCGCTGCAAAAGGGTGGGGCCAGCCTCACGGGCACCATTGTCACCGTGCCCTGGCACCCGCTCAAATCGACCCCGCCCTTTGCCCAGACCTCCTCTGGCCTCTGGGGCGGCGATGTCAACTGGCGCACTGCCCTCAGCTATGACGCATTTCAGGTATTGAGTTCAGCCCGCACCGTAGGAAACGTGGTTCCCAACAGCGGTGCCTCAGGCCGAGCTGCGATCGGTCAGGCTCTGGCCACCCAGGGGTTTTCCGCCAATGGATCCACAGGAGCAATTAGCTTCTTGCCGTCGGGCGATCGCAACACCACCGTGCTGCTAGTCGAGGTGAAACCGGGCACGCGATCGGGCACTGGGTTTGACTTTGTGCCGTTGCCATAGGTGAGTAGGGGAGTGATGGAGTAGGGGAGTGATGGAGTGATAGCTCGTCACCTGATCACCCCGCTACCCCATCACCCCTCCGGGCTGCTGCGCCGCGCCCGCATCCGCTCCTTCATGCCTTCCACAAAGTCGCCGCTGATCAGGCCCTGCTCAATTTCGAGCTTGGCCTCTTCTTCTTCGCGATCGAGGGCCTTTTGCAGGTTGGCCACGTAGAACTCCATCTTGTGGTCATCGACCGCGTCGGGGGTGCCCGAGGTGACAATGGCGCGGATTATGCCGAACAGGCGATCGGGGAAGCGCTGGAACAGAAAGGATTGGCGGCGCAGGCTACCGGAGTCGTTGAAGTAGCGAAACTGGCCCATGTGGCCGTAAACCCGCGTCGGTACCCAGGGAATGATCTGCGGCGGAATCATCGGCACGATGTCGTTGTTGTTGACGTAGCGAACAATGCGATCGCCCATCCGCGCATTCATGTAGTTGACCAGCTTCCAGTCGGCCACCCGGGGCTGGCCAAAGGTATAGAGCCCGCTGACCTCAAACCCCTGGGTTTCTAGGGAAATAGTGGCCACCGCTGCCAGGGCACCGCCCAGGCTGTGGCCGGTCACCCACAGCTTGGTTTCCGGGGTGCGCCACTTTTTCAGGTAATAAACTACCTGCTTTTCCACACTTTGCCAGGCGTCTAAAAAGCCCCGGTGAACTCGCCCCGTCGGCGGTACAGCCTCCTGATCGGCCAGCACCGTAAATTCTTTCAGGCGAATCTTGAGATTCGTTTTCCAGTCGCTGAGCTGCTGGGTGCCCTTAAACACCAAAATCAAGTTGTTGTCTCGCCGAAACAGGAACGCCTGGGTGTCGGTGAGGCGCATGTCGAGGTACATAAAATTGTCGCGGACATCGCGGATGCTGGTCTTTTCGCCCTCTTGGATCCAGGTTTTGATCACCTCGACCACATACCTGCGGGCGTTGAGCTGCTTCCAGCGGTTGTCGATGTCGTCGCTGAGCCACAGCCGCGAAATGTCGGTGACGTAGTCACGGTCTTCATAGACCAGGTGGGCAGCTTTGGCCAGGCACAGGGCGCGGTAGGTGTCGTACTTGCTGTCGCTGGTTTCAATGCCGCTAAAGTCGTGGGTGCTGTAGGGAGGCGGCAAAATCTTAAAGCCAAAGCGCTCAAACAGGTTTCGCACCCGTCCGTAGCCCGCCCAGTAGATGTAGTGAAACAGCTTGTCGTAGAAGCCGGAGCCGCCCTTGCGCCGGTAGCGGCGATCGCCAATCAAATTGATCCAATAGATGATGAAGGGCTTGATCTCCTCGGTCGTCACCAGGCCCGACTCGATCATGATTTCGAAATACTCTAGCCCGCCGAGGAAAGAATCAAACCAATCCCGCAGGGTGATTTCAATGATGAACTCTTCGCTGTCGTACCGCTGCACCAGCTCCAGGGTTTTGGGGGCGATCGCATTGCTCTGGCTGGCCAGGCGCTTAATCTCATCGAGGCCGCTGCGCATTTTGACCATCTGGTCGTGCGATCGCAGCGCTCGCCGCAGCCGATGGTCAGTGGCCTCAAAGCTAATCAGCCGACCATCTTCAGGGTGTTTGATATAAAACGTGCGGTACTCCTCATAGTCGAGAATATCCAGCACGTTTTTAACCGCTTGCCGTTCGCGAAAGGCTTTCACCTCCTGGCGGGCCAGTTTGACCCGCTGCCAGCGCCGCTGCTGCTGATAGATGTGCAGCCAGGTGAGGGCGATGAACGCGCCGCCTGCCAGGCTCAGGCTGGCCAGCAGTAGGGCTGGCGAAATACTCGTCACAAGTCTCAAGGGTGCTCGCAGCAGACGCCTGGGTAGGCTCTGGGCAACCAGAACTGAGGTCTGTGCCTCAGGCCCTGGAGTCAACCCTGCTGCTGTCGGTATTGGGGCGATCGCGCTAGTGACGAGGCTCAGTGAAGCCCCAAAAACGAGAAAAAATCGACGAATAGCCATAGTTACTACCGGCAAATCCCATCGCTTGCCCCGATGCTATCGAAAAATGCGTCGAGCAACCTACTAGCTCCGCCCTAAAGCCTAAATTGCCGACCTTGTCCCTAGGTCGTGTCATCAATTTAGGTCAAAATCCTGAACCCATCAGAGTTGCCATGTCCGACCCAAAAACCAGGCTAGGGGCTGCAACCATTGATGCCTCAGGCATCAGCGGCTATTGATGACAGCCCCTAGCACCAGCCGATTGAGCAGAGCCGGATCGAGCCAATACCAGTAGGCCCCAGCCAGTAGCAGCAGCAACGTTGCGCCCAACAACCACAGGGGCCAGCGGGGTTGAGCGGCGGGGGGTAGGCTCATGAGGGCACCTCGATCGCATCTCGCTAACTCTACCCTGGCCCAGCCGCCCCAGGAAGCTCTCTACACAATGGCTCGACAACGGCGCGGGCGCAGGTTGTTACAATTTTTGAGGGGCTTTAACGATCGCGTTTGCCCCAACGCTGACGTTATGAGGCTCGAAAAAAGACCATGGCGGTTAATTGCGCGGTAGATTGTAAAGACGGCTGTGTGCTGGGGAACGACTGCCCCAACCTGAAGTACACCGCCGAAGCGTCAAAATTTATTTCTGACACCCCCCTCGATAAGATGCTCGAAATGGCCGACGAGGCCGTGCGACGCAGAATGATGGAGCGGGCCTCACGACCGCCCAAATGGGTGTTGCCAGAGGATTAGACCACTCTCTGACAACCAGTTTGCGATCGCCCCATACTGGTCACAAGGTAGCCCTGTGCTATCGTGTGACAAGCAAGTTGTTAGTTGCATTACCGGCTTGGCTTAGTCCTTAGTTGAGTACATCTCCTTGATAACTTTCTACTCCTTCTCTCTCTATTTGGAGATGTATCCATGTCGATTTACGTAGGGAATTTGGCCTTTAGCGCCACCCAAGACCAAATTACTGAGGTCTTTGCCGAATACGGTGCTGTCAGCCGGGTTAGCCTGCCCACCGATCGCGAAACCGGTCGTCCTCGCGGCTTTGCCTTCGTCGAAATGGAAAGCGAAGCCGACGAAGACAAAGCCATCGAAGCCCTCGATGGTGCTGAGTGGATGGGGCGCGACCTCAAGGTCAACAAAGCTCGTCCCAGAGAGTCACGCGGTGGCGGTGGCGGCGGTGGCGGCGGCTGGAACAACAGCCGCCGCTAGATAACTAGGTCTGGTCAAGGCCCTTGGCCAGACCTTGCCTGCGGGCTTTCAAAGTAGGGCATCGCTGAGTGCGATACCCAGTGGTTTTAGGCTGACGCTACTAGAGCGCTGCTTTACCCGCGTTAGCAAATTTTTAGGAGAACTAATGGCCCAGGTTGTATTGGGAGAAGACGAAAACATTGAATCGGCCCTACGACGCTTTAAGCGCAAGGTTGCTCGGGCCGGCATTTTTTCGGATATGCGAAAAAATCGCCACTTCGAAACCCCCATCGAAAAGAAGAAGCGCAAAACCATCGCTCGCCAGAAGCAGCGACGTTGGGGTTCAAAGCGTTAGGCCCTCAGCCCTGAATCAGAGTCTGTAGTCCAGTGACCAGTTGGTGCAGATGATTCGGTTTGTGGGTGGCCATGACCGTAATTCGCAGGCGACTTGTGGGCACCGTAGGCGGACGTACGGCTGCGACCCACAGGCCAGCGGATTGTAATCGTTCGCTAGCCATTAAGACCGCCTCCGCCGATCGCCCCTCTAGGGAGATGATGGGCGAAGCCGAAGGCAAGCGCCGCAGAGGCACTTCTGCTAACTTTGCTAAGTTTTGATCAATTTGTTGAATGAGGTGGTTCACCTGGTGCCAGAGTACTTCGCGGCGCCAGGCTTCTTGCTGCACGATTTGCACTGCTGCCAGAGCCGCCGCTGTGTCCGCTGGGGATAGCCCCGTGGTATAAATCCAGCCGGGGGCACGGTTACGCAGAAAATCAATCAGCGAGACCGACCCGGCTACATAGCCTCCCAGACTGCCTAACGCCTTGCTGAGGGTACCAACGGTTACTAGAGGACGTCCGGTGCAGCCGAGGTGCTCTACCGCCCCAGAGCCGCTGGTGCCAAACACTCCTGTGCCGTGGGCCTCATCTACCAAAACCATGGCATGGTAGGCCTCTGCTACATTCAAAATTTCCGCCAGCGGGCACAGGTCACCGTCCATGCTGAATACGCTGTCGGTAGCAATTAAGCAGCGACGGTGGCGATCGCGGTGGGTCTCCAATAGTTCTTCCAAATGGGCAACGTCACTATGGCGATAGTCTAGGGTGGTGGCACCGCTAACTTTGCCCCCCGCCTTGAGGCTGGAGTGGTTGTACTCATCGCCCAAGATCAGGTCAGGGCTGCCGACTAGGGCCGCGATCGCCCCCATATTCGCCAGATAGCCCGAGCTGAAGACGATCGCATCTTCAGTGCCCTTGAGGGCAGCGATCGCCCGCTCTAGCTCACCATGCAGCTCGCGGTGGCCGCTGAGCAGCCGCGAGCCGGTGCTGCCGGTGCCATAGGTCTGAATGGCAGCGATCGCCGCCTCCGCCAGCCGAGGATCGCTGGCTAGCCCCAGGTAGTCGTTGCTGGCAAAGTTGATCAGAGTTTGCCCCTGGCGCTGCACCACGGCTCCGGCCATGCCCTCGACAGCTGCTACGGTTCGATAGCGGTGGGCGCGGTGCAGGGCTGCCAGAGAGTTATCCAGCCAAGCGTAGGGGTTGGTGCCCATAGACAAGCGATTACATCGTGAGACTTTGCTGCGATAGTGCCATCATGCGCTGATGGCGACGGCGCTGCCAAATTTTGGGAATAACGCGCATGCGGCGCTTAAAAGTGTTCCATTCCTCTGCACTCAACGCAATCTGCTCCCAGGATGGTCGAGCCAATAGCCGTTCAGACCAGTTACTTAACCAAGGATAATCGGCTAGCGCTACTCCTAACTCCGGTACCCGGTGAACTATTGTGCCAGCGACGATTTCTGCGAGCGTAAATTGCTCGCCCGCGAAATAGGAGCCGTTGCCCAGTAAATTCTCCAAAAAACCCAGCGTATTCCTGACCCGTAGCTGAGCATAGTCTATCTCAGCCGATTTCTGGTTCGATCGCTGGTTGTCAATCAGCAGCTTAAAGACCCCCGGCAGCAGTTCGTTGAACGTCAGCATCTGCACCATGCGAACCCTGGCTAAAGCTGTTGCATCCTTGGGCAACAACGCTATATCGGGATAGCGAGCTTCTAAGTAATCCAAAATCGCCATCGACTCAATCACGCGAAAATCGCCGTCCTCCAAGACCGGCACATGGCCAAAGGGGTTGACAGCCAAAAATTCAGGCTCAAACTGCTTGCCGCTCAAATCGACCGGTACCAACTCAAAGGGCAACTGTTTTTCAATCAAGGCGAGCCACACCGGGCGAGCATAAACGGATGGCCGGGCGTAGTAAAGCTTCAGCATGGGCACAGTTCCCCTAGGAGACGACATAGAGACCGATCGGTCTTTTCGAGCGCAAAAAAAAATTAGCTGAGGATAGCTAGCTGCTGTTGTACGTAGGTCTTGAGGTGGTCTAAGGCTCGGTCTAAATGGTCAGGATCATCGTAGAGCTTGCTGAGCATTATGCCCCCCTCAATAGTGGCAATCAAGATCGTAGCTACCGTGGCAGCCTCTACGGTGGGTTGCAGTTCACCCCGAATAACGCCTTTGGTAACAATGCGTTCGATCAGCGATCGCCATGCACCCATCGCCAACTGCGTTTGCTCTCGCAATGGGCTTTGTTGCATGAATAGTTCAAGCGTCAGGGGTTCTGTGGCAGGAACCGAGAA
>QBLT01000229.1 GCA_003249105.1 Leptolyngbya sp.
GCTCCCGACCCCATACCCACTGACCCAAACCCAGACACTACTTGGGAAGAGGTCGAGGCCGAACTGGGCGAGCTCGTTGCCACCGTGCAGGGCGCACCCCTAGCTCTGCCTGCCGCCGACCCGGCCACCTGGGAGGCCGTGGAGCAAGAGCTGGGCGATCTGGTGCTCGACTTTCAAGACCTGCAAGACGATCTCAACTACCGCCGTGCCCAGGAGGCCCTGGGCGGCCTGGTGCAGCGCCTTAACCTCACCCCCCGCGAGCAGGCCGGGGTCGAAGAAGCCCTGCAAAACCTCAAGGGATTAAAGGACAAGCTAGAGAATACGGTGGTACACATCGCCGCCTTTGGCCTGGTGGGGCGCGGCAAATCTTCCCTGCTCAACGCCCTGATGGGTCAGGAGGTGTTTGCCACTGGCGTTACCCACGGCGTCACCCAGGTGGTCGAAGGCAGTGCCTGGGCCGTCAGCCGCGAATCCCTCGCGCCCGACCTGCCCGATCTACTGCGGGTCTCGCTCAAGAGCGTTGGCCAGTCGCGCATCGAGCTAATCGACACCCCCGGCCTTGACGAGGTGGATGGTGAAGACCGCGCCGCCCTGGCCCGCCGCATTGCCGAACAGGTCGATCTGATTTTGTTTGTGATCGCGGGCGACATTACCCGCGTTGAGTATGAGGCGCTAAAAGCTCTGCGTCAGGCCAGTAAGCCCATGCTGCTGGTGTTCAACAAAACTGACCAGTTCCCGGAGGCCGATCGCCAGACTCTCTACGAAACCCTGCGCGATCGCCGCCTGCAAGACCTGATCTCCCCCGACGAGATCGTCATGGCGGCGGCTTCCCCCCTGGCGGTGCAGGCCGTCGCTCAACCCAATGGCGCAACCACCTACCAAACCGTGCGTGCCCAACCCCAGGTTGATGACCTCAAGCTCAAAATTCTCGATATTCTACACCGCGAAGGCAAGGCCCTGGTGGCGCTCAACACGCTGATGTATGCCGAGGGCGTCAGCGCCGAAATTTTGGAGCGCAAGCGGCAGATCTGCGATCGCATTGCCGACGACACCGTCTGGAATGCCACCATGATCAAAGCCGTCGCCGTTGCCCTCAACCCAATTACCGTGGCGGATCTGATCGGCGGCACCGTCATCGACGTCATGCTGATTCTCAATCTGTCGCGGCTCTACGGCCTGCCCATGACCCGACCCGCCGCCCTCAAACTGCTCCGGCAGATCGCCCTGGGTCTGGGCGGCATCACCATCAGCGAGCTGGTGATTACCCTGGGGCTGAGTTCGCTGAAGGGCATGCTGGGGGTGTCGGCGATCGCGACGGGCGGGCTGGCGATCGCCCCATACATTCCTGTGGCTCTGGCCCAGGGCGGCATCGCCGGTCTGGCCACCTACGGCATCGGCCAGATTACCAAAACTTACCTCACCAACGGGGCCACCTGGGGCCCCAACGGCCCCAAAGCCGTGATCGGCGAAATTCTCGACGGCCTCGACGAAACCTCAATCTTGAACCGCATTAAAGCCGAACTCAGAGCCAAAATTGCCCCGTAGACAGTCCCTTTTCGTTCTTCGTTCTTAATTCTTCGTTTTTTCTCGTCTCTCCTGCCCATAGGGGCAAAGGTCAAGCACAACACAGCGATCGCAGCTCGGATTCTTGTAAGAGCAGTACCGCTGACCGTGGAGCATCATCACTTCGTGGTGGTCGTAGACCTGCTGGGCATCCCACTCGTCGGGCAAAAACCCTTCCAATGCCACGTGAGATGGCCCCACCGCCATTGTCTTAGGAATCAAACCCAGTCGTTGGGCGACCCGGTGGTGATGGCTATCCACCGGCAGCGCCCGACCCCGTAGCTGACTAAAAGACAGCACCGCTGCGCTGGTCTTTGGCCCGACTCCGGGGAGCGCTTCGAGCCAAGCGCGAGCTTCGGCCACGGGTAAATCCTTCAGAAAGTCGAGCGACCATTCCCCATTGGTTAACTCACCGACTAAACGCAACACCTGCTGAATGCGAGGCGCTTTTTGCTCAGGCCAGGTACAGGGCGCGATCGCCTGTTCTACCAGTTCCGTGGGCGCATCCCGCACCGATTCCCAGGTGGGAAACTGGGCCACCAGCTGCTTGAACGCGCGACCCGAGTCCCGATTCTTAGTGCGGTGAGACAGCAGCGATGACACCAGCTCACTCATCGGATCGAGCGCATGAAAATAGGGAATCGGACAGCCGTATTCGGCACAGAGGCGCTGGTGAATGGCGATCGCTCTGGGCTGTAAGTCTGAGAAACTGCTCATAGAAAGAGAGCGCTTAACCGCCAGGCTTCAGCTGGCGGGCTGATGAGGATTCGTGCGCTTCCACAATGTGAGCGATCGGCGAAATCAAGGGATGTCGGTGCCACTGTCGGTAGAATCTAGGGTCTGTGGAGTCTGTATCGTCGGGATCTCGGGCGTATCGATCTCTCTCACCGGAATATCTAGACGATCGTTTGGCTCGGTAGAATTGCTCGGCTCGGCTGGCGCAGTCTCAACCGGGGGTGCCTCAGGAGACTCTGCCGCAGGTTCCGGAGAATCTGGATTGGCGGGGTCTGCGCTGGGCTGGGCGTCTGCGTTGGGCTGGGCAGGGGTAGCACTAGAACCAGGTGCCGCAGCCGGACTCGTGATGGTATAGCTCCTGGTCTCAGAGGTCGATGAGCTATCTTGGGGCTCAGCTGAAGCATCGCTAGCCTCAGGGGCGGGCAACGCCTCAGGCTCGTCGTCGCTGAGGCAGAGGTCGTCTAGATTGACTACCTGACCCTCAGCGTTAACTAGGTAGCAAAACCCTTGGGCCTGCCCTATGCTCGGCCACAGCAGGGCACCAGCTATCAGACCCAGACCACTCGTATAGCTCAACCAGTTAAGTCTCATCGCTTTTCACAAAGACAGAACTTAAGCGCAGTCTATCAAGCCGACAAAAACTGTCGTATCGACCATGGGGTAGAGAACTTTGTGCAATATTGACTTTGACAGCATCCGGAACTGCCACTCCTCGAACTGTAGAAGAAAAAATTGGCCTCACTTAGTTCTGGGTTAGGCAGATTGATTGCCAAGCGCTGTTGCCGCTTCGATCGCCCCTGCTCCTAGCCCTTAACCGCCCTAATCTGTTTGTTTTCCGAAGTGTTAACTTATTCCCTATGCGATTTTTGATTCAGATTTTCGGTTTGGCCCTGATGTTGTTAGGCATCTATTTTTTTGGGCAAAAATATCTTTTTTACCACTAACGTCGGCCCCTACTGGTGGCGAGGCATCGCTGCCGATATGTCGATTTTTCTGTTGTTTGGCGGCATCTTTTTACTAGTCTTTATGCCCCTCGGTTTTATGAAGCAGCTGGGCTGGGTATTGGTAGCGGGCGGCATTCTCTGCGTTTTTGTCAGCAGTCGAGCGGTGCTAAACCCCACTAGCCTTTGGCACTTCTTTGTTTCCATGCTGGGTATGACCTTTGGCTACAGGCTCTTGGCCACTGGCCGCCTGCCGTTTTGAGCGGCGATCGCTACCTTAGCCATGAAAATTTCAACAGCCGAGGCAAGAATATGCCCTTAAATCTTACCGCTCTTTTGGATTACTTCATGAGTCGCTAAAATAAGCATAAAGCTATGAGACCTTAAGCAAAGTTGTAGCAATCGTCCCCTAGAGTGGCTGGCAGCAGCGCCTGAAAACCAAAACACAGGATCAATATTTTATGACCATTGTTCGAACACCTCCAGAAACTGCCTTGGATTCTTCTTTTACAGTTCATCACTTATTTTGCCGGTTAATGCTGCAAGCCAGCCTGATCGCCATTCCAGCCTACTTAAGCCTTTTTATTCTAGCCATCCCCTTCGATATCGATGCTGGAGTGGAGCGGGCCTTAATTTTACTTACTCCAGTACTTGAATTTTTTATCGCTTCTGTCCTATATTCCTTAGGCTTTTTGACCATCCCTTCTAGCTCTGATCGAGAAAGCTTTTACGGTTCAACTAGATTCAGAAGCCGAACTATGCGCCGCAAAATGCTGCTCACCTGGCTGGGCTCTGGTTCGCTGTCGTTAGGGATTCTGTCGGGCGCGTTGTTGTTGGTCAAAGCCCACTTATAATCTTAGGGCTTTCAAAGCGCCTTTGTTTTCTCAAAAAGGATACAAGGGGGAGCACCGGTGACCAAAGCTATAGCAAACCGCTGTGCGGATACCCTCTAAAATTTTTTGCCCTCCAAACGAGAATTCGGGCAGCTTTTCACGGTGCTGAGGAGTTTCTGGTAACCTTCCAGGCGTGCCCTTACTGATTTTTGGGAGCCTGTGTTTTGCCGCTAACTCACCACGGACGTTATGGCTACTCGGCTATTACGCAGCGCGCTAGCTACTGCTGGCCCGGCGGTCGCCGGTTGGCCGTTTACATCGCGCTCAACCTGGAGCATTTTGCCTTTGGCGAAGGTCTGGGCGCTGAGCTGGCCCCCGGCGGCCCTCAGCCCGATGTCTTGAACTACGCCTGGCGTGACTATGGCAACCGCGTGGGAGTCTGGCGACTGCTGGAGCTGTTTAATCAGCTAGAGCTGCCGGTGGCGCTGCTGGTCAATTCGGCAATCTATGACTACTGCCCAGAGGTGGTGGCGGCCTTTCGCGATCGCAACGATGAAATTGTCGCCCACGGTCGCACCAACTCTGAACGCCAGAGCACCTTGAGCGAGACAGACGAAGCCGCCCTGATTGCTGAGACAACCCAGACCCTGACTGAGCGCGAAGGGCAGCCACCCCAGGGCTGGCTCGGCCCCTGGATTGCCCAAAGTACCGTCACCGCCGACCTGCTCCAGGAGGCGGGCTACACCTACCTGCTCGACTGGTGTCAAGACGACCAGCCCATCTGGTTTAAGACCCGGCGAGGCCGCATTCTCTCGGTGCCTTACCCCCAAGAAATCAATGACATACCGGCGATCGCGGTGCGCCGGGTGAGCGCCCAAGACTTTGCCGAGATGATTGTCGACAACTTCGACGAGATGCTAGAGCAGTCTCACCAGCAGCCGCTGGTGTACGGCATTGCCCTGCACCCCTACATCGTGGGGCAGCCCTTTCGGCTGCGGCACCTGCGCCGCGCCCTGCAACACATTGCCAATGGGGCCCGCAACCAGCCCGATCGGGTGTGGCTCACCTATCCGGGCGCGATCGCCGCCCACATTCTCAGCGAGTTGGCCGACACTATCCCCTAGCCCCTCCCAGGGCATCGTTAGAGACGGTATTTGTTACAAACCACCGGAATGTCGAGCCCCCCCGACTATGATGGAGCGAAACCTATCTAACAGCTATGAAATATCCTAAAACGCTTCATCTGTCGGTGCTGCTGGCGATCGCCGCCATTCTCACCACTGGCAGCGCCTTTGCCGCTGACCCCGATGGCCAACTCCAGAAATCCTCCAGTGCTCGGCCTGAAGCCCTACTCAAGTGTGATGAAGAAATTAGCCAAAACTATGCCCAGGCAGAGCTAGACACCTTCTTTAGCAGTGGCTACACCTATTGGGATGCTGCTCAGCTAGCCAGTTATTGGGGGCAAGATGTTGACGAGGCCAAGGCCCGCATTGGCCGCAAGATTCTTTGGGGGCCTGCCGATGTCGCCCTGCTTGAGCAGTTTTTGCTCGACGCCCGTCTAGAGTCGCTTCAGTCAGTCGGGGATCTGCGCTTCTACAGCGAAACCAGCTATACCTACGATGACGCTGCCGCCCTAGCCGAGTTTTGGGGCGACGCCACCCCCTACGACGCCAAGCTTCGCATTGAGCGCAACTTGATTATGGGCAACGCCGACGAGGTAGACTACGCCCTGGAGCTGGCTAACCCTAAGCCCTAGGCCATGTCCCTAGCAGGCAGAGTCGGTCTAGAAATTGAGCTGATGGCCCCCCCAGGCTCTAGCCGTCAGGTTCTCGCCGAGGCGATTGCCGCCGCTCACGGGGGCAGCGTTAGCCGCGTGTTTTATCCCCAGTCGGAGCACAGCCAGATTGTCGGCACACCCGTGCTAGAAAATCTCACTCTGGGGTTTGAGGTGCGCGATGCCCAGCACCGGGCGATCGCCTGGTGCGTCGACGACCTGACCCTGCAAGCCGACTGCGATCGCACCTGCCCCCCTCAGCCCGGCTGGTATCGCATCGTGGGCGACGACATTCGCTTGATGCAGATCATTGGTCGCCTCAGCGACGCCAACCTGCCCCTGGCCGAGGTGTTGCAGCCCGTTGCCCAGGCCTTGGGGCTGGAGTTGCAGCAGGGGCCCAAGGGCATGGTCAAACTAGCCGACGACCTGGGGCCACCCATTGCCATTGCCACCCCGCTGCCCGGCGAGCGAGAACGCCCCTGCGAACTGATCACTCCACCCCTGACCTGCGAGCAGCTGCCTCAGATCGAAACCTACCTGCAAATTGCTCGTCAGCTCAACTTCTACGCCCCAGTGGAAGGGGCAACTCACCTGCATTTTGACGCGGCTCCCCTCTGTTCTGCCCCAGCAATTCGCAACCTGGTCAACCTGCTGTGGGCCCACGGCCCTACCTTAAAGTGGCTGGTGGCCAGCAATCCCCGGTGTCAACGACTGGGGCTTTGGCCCCCCGAGCTGTTGACCCTGGTGCAAGCATCAGACTGGAGCGCTTTGCCTTGGGAGCAGGCCAGAGCAAGGCTGAAAACCATACCGCTCACCAAGTACTGCGACTTTAATCTCAAAAATATTGTCTATGCTCCCCGACGCAAGCACACCTTTGAGGTTCGCATTTTGCCGACTTACCTAACTCTGCCGCCGCTTTTAGAGGCCATTGATCTCATCGCTGATCTCGTGAATCGGGCTCTCGCCCCAGACCCTGTGAAGCCCTGCGATCCCTGGCCAGTGGGTGTAGACGGCCTCAGTGCGCTACGTCAAGCCCTGCCTGCCTCCCGATTTTGGCGCAGCTACAGCGACGCAGGCAACCCAGCTTAGGAGATTTCTAGAAAAGAAGATCCCCGCTTTATCGGGCAACTGCAGCCATTGTAGGGTGGGCACTGCCCACCATTGGGGAGAAAGTATTCCAGAAGTTACCTTAAAAGAACGCAACTTGACCCACAGCAAAAGCAAGAAAGCACAAGAACAAAGGGGAAAAATGAAAATTAAGCCTGATGAGCTTAAATCCTGGACATATTAAACTGTTGTAGACAAGATGTTGTTCACCGAACGGCTCCTGTGCATAGTTTCTTCATCAGTTAAGCTATCGCCATCGTCAGCTCGACTAGGGCGTTCTACATCGCTTGAGTTGCAACAGTTCGTAGCCGTTGCACTGCCCCAGTTTTCGGCAGCGACGGCAGTCACTTTATCTGCGCCTAGCGCCCACATTTAGATGCGAGGATCGGCAGACGGATGGTCTACTACGCGATCGTCAGTGGTATAGACCGGCGTTGGGCGATCGCGCCTTGCCAAACCCGCCAGACCGAGTAATCCTAAAAGGCCTAGCCAACCCCAGTTCGAGTCAGGGCAAACGCATACTCGGGGAGTAGGGATACTAATGATAGGTTCGTCATCGAGGCTACCCATGTCCCCATCAGTCCCGCCGACCGATTCACTGCTAAGGCACTTTGAGGGTCTAGAGGATCCACGCACCCCCTATCTGATTGAGCACCGATTGGTGGATATGGTGGCCTTGACGATCTGTGCGGTGGTCTGTGGCGCAGAGACCTGGGTGGATATTGAGGCCTACGGCCAGAGCAAAGTGGATTGGCTGAGCACCTTTCTAGCGTT
>QBLT01000022.1 GCA_003249105.1 Leptolyngbya sp.
CCCCCGTACGCTACCATCAGGCAAACTGCCACCCCTGCCCCCAATGGTTTCATCGTCTCGTCTGGCCCGACAAAAAGAAATTATTGAAGTGGTGCTCGGCAACGGCTGGGACTACATGCGACGACTGCTGGTGGGGGGCAAAGCCGATGAACCCGAGATTCCGCCCCCCGCAGTGCTGCGCAATATTTTGACGGATCTAGGGCCGGTCTACGTCAAGCTGGGGCAGCTGCTGAGCACCCGCCCCGACCTCATGCCCCCGGCCTACATCGAGGAACTCAGCAGCCTGCAAAGCACCGTACCGCCTGTAGATCCAAAAGAGATCGAGGCCCACATTCGCCAGCACCTGGGGCGGCCTCCCGAAGAGCTATTTGAACGGCTGGATTACCAGGCGATCGCCGCTGGTTCCATTGCCCAAACCCACAAGGCCGTGCTCAAAGATGGTCGCCAGGTCGCTCTCAAAGTGCAGCGACCCGGCATTGAGCGCCAGGTTGAGCGCGACATGACCCTAATTCGCGATGTCGCCAAGCTGGTATCGGCTACCCAGTTTGGCCAGCGCTACAACGTAGTGGATTTGGCGGACGAATTTGCCGATGCCCTCAACGCCGAACTCGACTTCACCACTGAGGCCGCCTACACCGATCAGCTGCGGCGCAACTTGTCTAAGAGCACCTGGTACGATGCCAGCCAGCTAATCGTGCCGCAGATCTATTGGGAGCTGACCAATACCAAGATTATGACCATGGAGTGGCTGGAAGGCACCCCCCTGCTCAAGGCCGACTTGCTGGCCGAAGACACCCATAGCGATGTCGTTGGTTTGCGATCGGCTGCTACCACACTGCTGTTTCGGGCCTTTTTCAAACAGTATTTTGTCGATGGTTTTTTTCACGCCGACCCCCACCCCGGCAACATTTTTTATTTGGCAGACGGTCGTCTGGCCCTGCTCGACTGCGGCATGATGGGTCATATGGATCCTCGCACCCGCAACACCATGACCGAGATGGTGCTGGCGATCGTTAGCTGCGATGCCCAGCGCTGCTGCCAGCTCACCCTACAGCTGGCCGAGCCCCTCAAACCCGTCAATCTGGCGCGCCTAGAGAGCGACTATACCCGGCTGCTGGGCCGCTACTACGGCCTTAGCCTGGAGCAGATCAACACCGCCGAAATTTTTGGCGAAATCTTGGCGGCGGGCATTCGCAACGACCTGCGCTGGCCCGCCAACGTGGGGTTGTTTACCAAATCCCTCGCCAACCTGGAGGGAGCTGCCCGGCAGTTTAACCCCGGCGTCAACCTGATCGAGGAGGTGCGCCCGCTGATGGCCGATCTGTTTCGCCAACAGCTCGTGGGGGATGATCCCCTTCAGGCGCTGCTGCGCACGGGGCTAGAGTTTCGCAATCTGTCGCTGAGTTCGCCGCGCCAGGTGGGCTTTTTGCTCGATCGCCTCAGTTCAGAGCAGCTCAAGTTTAGCCTCAGCCTTCAGGGGCTCGACGACCTACGTCGCAGCCTCGATGCCGCCTCTAACCGGCAGTCGTTCAGTATTGTGGTGGCGGCGCTGATTATAGGGGCTGCGATCGTGTCCACGGGGCAGCAGTCCTCCCAGGGGCAAATTCTCAGTATTATTTTGTTCGCGGCGGCCAGCTTCTTTGGGCTGTGGCTGCTGTTTAGCATTGTGCGTCCCCCCCGTCGACGCTAGCCCTTTTGGGCCTTGTATTTATCTTTGAATAAAGCCTGCTGAATTTTGTGATCGACAATGGGGGCTGGGTAGTCGCCGCGATCGCGCTCCCCAAGCTTCCCCGTTACTAGTGCCCCCGTATCCACCGATCTCAGCTCCGGCACCCACTGGCGAATGTACTCGGCTTCGGCGTCAAACTTTTGGGCCTGGCTGGCGGGGTTAAAAATTCGCAGCGGTTTAGGGTCCATGCCGCTAGAGGCGCTCCACTGCCAGCCGCCGTTGTTGGCCGATAGGTCGCCGTCTACTAAATGCTGCATAAAGTATTTCTCGCCCCACTGCCAGTTGACGATCAGATCTTTAGTGAGAAAGCTGGCCACAATCATGCGGCAGCGGTTGTGCATCCAGCCGATTTCGTTGAGCTGGCGCATGGCGGCATCGACAATCGGGTAGCCGGTGCGCCCCTCGCACCAGGCGGCAAAGTAGTCTTCGTTGTTGTCCCAGGGAAAGTCCTTGAGAGGTTCGCGGTAGGGGCCGTCAGCCAATTCTGGAAAGAAATACATCACGTGCTGGTAAAACTCGCGCCAGGCTAGCTCCTGCTGCCAGGTCTGCACGTTGCTGCGGGTTTCGTCGCTGCGGCTGCGCCCGTAGGCGGCATCGGCGGCGGCCCACACCGTGCGAATGCCCACCGCCCCAAACTTCAGCGCAGCGCTGAGCCGCGAGGTGCCATCCACAAAGGGAAAGTTGCGCTGCTCGTCGTAGCCGTCGATGGCTTGACTGCCGTCGCAAAACTCCTCCAGCCGCTCCAGGGCACCCTGCTCCCCCGGCTCGACAGGGAACCCATTCTCCCAGACAAAGCCTAAATCCGCCGCGCTGGGCAGATCGATGCAGCCCGCCTGCTTTGCCGCCTGCTTTTGCCGATCGCTGAGGGATTTTAGCCCCTCCGGTGCCGGTAGGGGTGCAGCCTTAGGGCGCTTTACCCAGTTGCGCCAGAAGGGGGTGTAGACCGTGTAGGGGTCACCTGCGCCGGTGCGAATGTCTCCTGGCTCGTGCAGCAGCTGATCCCAAAAGGTGGTGCGAAACTCAATGCCGGCTTCCTTGAGGGCATCGGCAACCGCCGTATCGCGCTGGCGCGAGTAGGGCTCGACATCGCGGTTCCAGTAGATCGCGTCAGCGGCTAACGCCTTGGCCAGCGCCGGAATCTGTACGCGGGGATCGCCCTGGAGAATGAGCAGTTGGCCACCAGCCTGGGCATAGCTATTCTGCAATTTCTCCAGACAGCCGATCATGTAGGCGACCCGCGCCGGGGCCACATCGCCGTTGTTGAGAATGCCGGGGTCAAGACAAAATACGCCGACCACCTGAGGGGTGCGATCGCGGGCCGCTGCCAGCCCCACGTTATCCCTCAGGCGCAGGTCGCGGCGGTGCCAAAACAGCAGTAAATCGGCCATGAATGCAGCTCACCCTCGCTCAGCAAACCGATTCAGTATAACGACATTAGCTCCTCGGGTTGGGCAGCTTTTATCATGGGGCAGCACCCGTTTGTCGGCGGCTCACCCTAAGGAGATCAACCATGCTGCAAAATAAGCAAATCATCATGCGCACCTTCAACGGCTACCTCGACTTTGTCACCGAGAGTCAGCCCACCCTATCGCCCGACGTGGCCTGCCAGGTGGCCGCCCTGCTGACCCAGGCCGAGTTCAACCTGCAACTGTCTGAGAACAGCCGCAAGGCCTAATTTCTTCCCTAGTTCTTTAAAGGGGCGTGAGAAACGGGCATGGGGCCTAACGACCGCTCGGGGCGTTAGCTAGAGACGCGCGCTCTCCCTAGGCCTCGGTGAATCCGCTGCGGGGGTAGCCTGATCCCCAGGCTGCTCTACTTTTGTGAACAGTTATTTAGAAAAGCTATACCCGTTTGCTCGGGCGATCGCCACCGTCTGACGTTTGGGATCCTAACAGGGTATAAGCAAATCAACCCATTACTAATCGGTTTGATTACGAATCCCGTTCAGCCAAGGGCGAAAAAGGCAAGACAGGCTTCAGGTTTTCCCGTAGTATCAAAGTTGTGTTAGGTCTGCTCAGAGCAAATCCTGGAAACGTTATCCGAAGGGTGTTCTGTAGCCTAAAGATCGATCTGCAATCTGTATTTGACGAGAGGATAGCACCATGGCAACCTACAAGGTTACGTTGATTAACGAGGCTGAAGGGCTCAACCAAACCATCGACGTCGATGACGATACTTACATTCTTGACGCTGCTGAGGAGCAGGGTCTAGACCTGCCCTACTCCTGCCGGGCTGGGGCTTGCTCCACCTGTGCTGGCAAAATCACCGCTGGCACCGTTGATCAATCTGACCAGTCCTTCCTGGATGATGACCAGATCGGCGCTGGCTACGTGCTAACCTGCGTTGCCTACCCCACCTCCGACTGCACCATCTTGACCCACCAAGAAGAAGAACTCTACTAAATCGGGAGCGCCGAGTCCCGCAGTGCGGAACTCAGCAGATATCCAAAGTAGTTTTCTAACAAAAGAGGGATGCTTCGCTAGTGAAGCATCCCTCTTTTGTTTTGATAGTTAGGGTAGTCGGGTAGAGATTGGCGCTACTTGGCCGCCGCAATACACTGCTCGACAAGGGCCGCTACCTTGTCAACGTTTTGCCAGCCGAGGATTTCGGTCACCTTCT
The DNA here is from genome assembly GCA_003249105.1 of Leptolyngbya sp. Lineage (GTDB taxonomy): Bacteria > Cyanobacteriota > Cyanobacteriia > Phormidesmidales > Phormidesmidaceae > Nodosilinea. The sequence continues at coordinate 4,349 of QBLT01000022.1, forward strand.
TCTCCAGATTCTTGTAGGAGCGGAAGAACTCGGCGATCTCGTCGAGGCGGTGGGGAGCCACGTCGTCCAGCGATTTGACGCTGCGGTAGCGGGGATCAGCGGCGGGCACGCAGAGGATTTTCTCGTCGCGATCGCCGCCGTCGATCATCTCCAGCATGCCGATGGGCCGCGCCGCAATCACACAGCCGGGGAAGGTGGGCTCATCCATCAGCACCATGCCGTCGAGGGGGTCGCCGTCGTCGGCCAGAGTATTGGGCACAAAGCCGTAGTCGTAGGGATATTTCACCGACGAAAACAGCACCCGGTCGAGAATAAACGCGTTTAAGTCTTTGTCAAACTCGTACTTGTTTTTGCTGCCGCCGGTAATCTCCACCAGCACGTTGATCAGTCCAGGCTCAGGCTGAGCTGGAATACGAGATAGGTCCACAACACTACTCCAATCAATAAAAAGCTGAACGTACAGGGCAGAAAGCTTAGACCTTCTACCAGCGCACGGCTAAGTACGGTCGCCAGGCTTCCGCAAACGCCCTGCCGCCATAGTATTCTACGGGGCAGTGGCCCCTTTTCCGCATGGTTTAGCCTACCGCCCCAAACAAAGCAGAATTATTAGGAAGCGATTCCCCTCTGTAGACACTTCGTGAACGCCCCTACAGTGCGCCCTAACTATGCCTGGGCCTTGCCCTAGCGCCCCGCCGCAGCTGGTACCGAGAAGGTCGGGGGTTGTTCTAGCTCTGCCGTCGCCGTTGAAAAATGGGCGACTACAAACAGTGGCAGAGTTAGGGTCAGTACCGCAATTAAAACGCCCAACACGTTAGATGAAGGACTAGGAGGCTCCCCCACAGGGGTATCCGGTTGACTGGCAGAATCCATACAGTGAAATAACAGAATTCAACAAGGGATACAAATTTGAGGTCGAGGCCAAGGCCAGAAAGCTCAAACCATCCCATATATCCAACCCTCGTAGGTAGACTCGGTCGAGGCTACCACCAGCGTGTACTCATCTTGGACGAGAGTATCGACGATCTCGAAGGGGAAAACGGTTCCATTGAAACTATATGCAAGGTTATAGCAATCGATCCATGACATTGATCACTCCAAAGGCTTAACCTTTGGCTAAACCAAGCCCACAGGTTTAAATCAACTCTGAATCTAACATTCCCGACGGTTGAGGGAAATTACGGATATCTCTCTCCCTTAACCCCCTACTCCCCCCTATCCCGCTCCTCCAGCAGCAGCCGAATCGCCCGCAGCTCCTGCAGCATCTGCCGCATCAAGTCGTGGGTGATCGTCTCTTCGGGGGGCTGCACCTGAATGGTGGGGTGCAGGCCGAGTACTTCTTCGGCAAAGCGACGCACTTCCTGGGGGCGAAACTCAAGGGGATCGTCTTTGTCGCGGCGCACTTCGGGGTTGAGCTTGGTTTGGTCGTAGGGGGGGTTGAGGCTGTCGGGATCGGTGTTGGCGTAGCGGTATACCGAGGCCCGCGATCGGTTGAGGTACTTTTGCACCGCATCTACCGACAGCAGCGCCCCGATGTCTTCGGCGGTTCCTATCCATCCGTAGGCCGGGGAAGAGGGGGCACCGTCAGCGGGGTTGGAGACAGAGGGCAAGTCGGGGGTCATAGGGCAAAACGTAGCGGATCTGTGGCTACTGTATCAGGTTCATCCTGGTCTGGAATGCCCTGTAACAGAGCGTGCCAAAGGGCGATCGCTGGCGGAAAGGTGTGCTAAAACCTTGGCAGCGTTAACCGAGATTTAGGTGTGAAGGGCGATCGCAGGCAGACGCAGCGGCGTATCTGGCGACGGTGGCGGCATTTGCCGGGGCTGGCTGCCCTGATGTTTGGGGTGGGGGCGATCGCCGGGCTCACCGCCTCGCGCTGGTCGCCTACGCCATCGCCGGGGGCCGGGGGCGACATTACTCCCGCCCTGCGGCTGCGCGGCGTGCCGCAGCCCATCGTGTTTAACGGTCGCCCGCGCCTCGACCCGATGCCCCAGTTCAAAGAGGTCTGGGAATGTCAGGTGGTGGTGGTGGGCGGTTCCCTCGGTGGGGTGGCTGCCGCTGGCCACGCCATGGCCAGTGGTGCCACCACCTGCCTGATCGAAGTCGCCCCCTGGCTGGGGGGGCAGATTAGCTCCCAGGGGGTCTCTGCCCTCGATGAATCGCTGCGCATGCGCCAGGCCAACAATCTGTCGCCCAGCTGGCTGCGGTTTCGGCAGTTGATTAAGCAGCAGGTGGTCAACCTACCGGGCTGGAGCCCAAGCGGTACCTCGCGATCGGTGGCCGACATTAACAGCTGTTGGGTGGGCACCCTGTGCTTTCCGCCCCAGGCCGGGGCTAAGGCCGCAGAACAGTTTTTAGCTGAGACTAACCCCAGCGCCCCCGCTAGCCGCTGGGCTGCAATGACGGCATTTAAGGGGGCCGAGTTTGACGCCTCGGGCCGCCGCATCAAAGCGGTATACGGGGTACGGCGCATTCCTAAAGACCCTGGCTATCGGCCCCTGGGGCGACTGTCGGCGGAGCTGGCCGACTGGTATAGCTGGTCGCCCACCGCCGAATTTGACCGTGTGCCCATCAAACTCCAGCCGCCCCCCGGCCAACCGATGATTGTGATCGACGCCACCGACACGGGCGAACTGGTGGCCTGGGCCAAGGTGCCCTATCGCGTGGGGTCCGAATCAAAGGCGACCACAGGGGAACCCAACGCCGCCGAATTCGACAACCCCGACTGTACCCAGGCCTTTACCTACCCCTTTGCCCTCGGCATTCACAATGACGGGGGCGATAGCCTGACTGCCCTGGCTCGGCTGTCGCCCACCTACGGCCTCCATGAACATCAGGCTTCGTTTGATTTAGAAGGGTTTCCATTTTTTGCGGGCAAGAGTGTCTTTCACTACCGGCGCATCGTCAGCCAAAACCGGGGCAACCCCTACACCAGCGCTCCCGTCGCGGGCGACATCTCCATGATCAACTGGAACCGGGGCAACGATTGGAACTGGATGGATCCACCGCTGCTGCTCAAAGCTGCCGAGCTAGAGGCCACTGGCCAGCACCAAAACTGGATGGGGGGCCTCTCGCCGTCGGCACTGAAATTTGGCGAAGAGAACGCGCTGATGTTTGCCCGCTGGCTGCTTGAAACCCAGTCTGGCCCCAACTACCCGCTGGCCTACCTCTACGGCGCTGATAGCCCCATGGGTACGCTGTCGGGTCTCAGTATGGTGCCTTACTTTCGCGAGGGGCGGCGAATTGTGGGTCGCGCCGCCTACGGCCAAGATGAGTTTATGATTCGCGAAAACGATCTGCGCCACAATTTTCCCGGTCAGCGTGACTTTAGCCCCACCACCGTTGGGCTGACCCACTACGCGATCGACATCCACGGCTGCCGCTACCGCAACTGGCTGCCCTCAGGAGAAGCCATTAACGCTCCAGCCCAGGAGCCCCGAGTCAAACCGGTGCAGCTGCCGCTGGAGAGTCTAATTCCCCAGGGAGTCGACAATTTGCTAATAGGCGGCAAAACCCTAGCAGCTACCCATATTGCTAGCGCTTCGATCCGTATCCACTACGGCGAGTGGCAGGTGGGGGCTGCCGCTGGGGTAACCGCAGGCTGGCTGGTGTCGGCTGGCGCACCTGTCTATGACCCAGTCGCCGTGATCCCCAGCGGCTCTATGGCGTCCCTCCAGGAGGTGATGCGGCTGCAAGGGCTGAAGACCCACTGGTGAGCGCGGCGCGGGTTTTAGAACCTATTGTTCTTAGTTGAGCGGCGATCGCCCCTAACCTCAGCCCCTTGAGATCTAGAACTAGCTAGAGCAAAAGAACGCAAAGTGAAGAGCGAAAAGCAATATGGGCTAGAAGCAGTCTGACTCAGAAGTAGTTGGCGGGGCGTTAAACAGGGCAAACACCTGGCGACAGCAGCGCCTCAACCGTTCACGACAGGTGGGATCGGGAGTAACCTCCCCCGAGAATGCCCAATCATCGATGGTGGATAAGCTCCAGCGCTTGCCACGGTGGTCAAACCCGGCCAGGTCAAGACCAATCACCCGACATTTCCCTAACTGTGACGGCTTTTGGTTGCTGTCATCCTCAAGATCACTGTGCAAACGAATCTGCACCAGCAAACTGCGGCACTGAAACAGGCGACTCACCCCAGGGAAATGAAACCCGACATCAATAGAGTCAGGATCGACCAAATCGCGGGTGTCAGGGTCATTGGCCCAGGGCTTGAGGTCGGCCCGCAGATCGGGAAACTCGGTTTTAAAGAGACCGACTACGGCGGCAATTTTGCTGGCAAACTCAATGCTGCTGGCCTGTTCTGCTGCGTTCACGCGACCTACAACGATAATAGGGGAGCTTTAAGCATAAACTAGCGCTCCCCTTTCAACCGTTAACTGGGTAACGGCTGACCAACTTTGAACAGCTACACCTGACCTACAGTTACTGAACTGAGCTCACAACCCCACGGCACATCTCAAGCATGCGGTGGTCGTTTTCACTCAGATTGTCAATGGCGTGGAACCCGTCGAGGCCAAAAGGAACTAGTTCCCCAGAGGCATCGCTAGACGCGACCGCCGAGTCCTCAACCATGGCCAGGCTGTAGGGGTAGGTGTCGGACTGGTCATAGCTGTTGATGACGGTCATGGCGAGCTCGGTGCCCTGTACCTGGCCCTCAAAGCAGTCAAAGGATGAGCTGGGGTAGTACAGTGCGCCATAGACGCGATCGCCCGTGCGCTCTAGCACCACGTAGCCTTGACCGATCTGGTCAGGCCGGGGAACTTGGCCAAACAGATAGCGCTCGCCCCCAGACTCTGCGGCCGTCTGCGCAACCGCCAGTGCATCGGGAAAAGTGTAACTATCTACAGTTTGAGCCTGGGCAGCAGTACCCAATGTCGCAGCCGTAACTGCGCCTAACAATACGTAGGATAGGGAGCGGCGATCGCGACTCCTGCCCTGGCTTTCAACTCGGTTTACCAGGGAAGAAAATAGGGTGGATTGAAACGTTTTGATACCCATTTTATTGCCCCCTTTCGTTTATCTCTATAAATCGCTAATCGGTCATTGAGAAGACTCAGTTCTCGCCCTAGCTCAATGCTCCAACGCGCCGCTCCGTGACCCTTTCAGGTTCTGTGGCTTGAACTTAATGTAGTAGACCTCAGCAACCAGATTTACACCCTGACGGCGAACCGTAACAACTCTTGTCAGTGGTGGTCATTTGTTTGCAATTGGCCCAAATTGGCTGTGATTTTTGCCAGTCGCCAAGGGGCGATCGCGCTGTACACAACCTCTCTTGCCACTAGATATAGTTTCGGGTCAACGCCTCAATTAAACATCTGTCGATGGGCCACCTTTGTAACTGGTTAGAACTGGCTCGGGTTCGCAGTTGGGCTGTAGAGACCTGAGAGTCAGGGTAAAATCATAGGTAGAAACTGGTTTTCAGACTTGTAGGAGACAGCAATGGAGGGTTCCTCCACTTCCTTTGACGACGTTCGGGTGCCCCTCAAACTGCTGTTGTTTATTGACAAGCGGCCTAGCTTGGCCCGGCAAATGCGCCAAATCAAGCAGTATCTGAAAACCTTAGAGACCCATTTTGAGTTCAACCTCGATGTGGTTGACATCGGTGAACAGCCCTACCTTGCTGAGCACTACAAGCTGGTAGCCAGCCCGGCGCTGATTAAAATTTCCCCAGCGCCCCAGCAGATGCTGGCTGGCAGCGACATTATTAACCAGCTAGAGCGCTGGTGGCCTAAGTGGCAGCAAGAGCACCTTGATACCCTCAATTTGCTAGGGGCAGAGGCTGAATCAGACCCATCGATTAACCCTCTGGCGCAGCAAGACGACCTCTTGACCACCTCTGCCGAGCTGATGAAGCTCTCCGACGAGATCTTTCGGCTCAACCAAACTCGCGAAGAACTGGAGGCCCAGCTGCGCTTTAAAGATCGCATCATCGCTATGATGGCCCACGACCTGCGCAACCCCCTCACAGCCGCCTCCATTGCGGTTGAAACCCTGGAGTTAGGCTACGCCCCGAATCAAACCCGCAATATCACCCTCAGCCCTGAGCTGACGGGTCAGCTGCTCAAGCACGCCAAAACCCAGATTCGAGCCATCAACCGGATGATCACTGACATTCTCAAGGCGGCTAGGGGGGCCTCCATGGAGCTTCAGATTGTGCCCCAGGAGCTCAACCTGCCTGCCCTATGTATGGAGGTGGTCAATGCTTTTCAAAACCGGCTTCAGGAAAAACAGCAAAGTTTAATTACCGAAATTCCCCAGGATCTGCCCACGGTGTATGCCGATGGCACCCAGGTCAAGCGCGTTGTCACCAACTTGCTCGACAACGCTATTAAATACACGCCCCAGGGAGGGCAGGTGTCGATTATTGCGCTGCACCGCACCACGCAAAAGGTACAGGTGGCCGTGGTGGATACTGGGCCCGGCATTCCTGCCGACAATCGCGACAAGATTTTCGAGGAGAGCTATCGTCTTCAGCGGGATGTGACGCAGGAGGGTTACGGGTTGGGGTTGGCCCTCTGCCAGCGCATTGTGCGCGCCCACTACGGCCAAATTTGGGTTGACTCGGCCCCTGGAGCGGGCAGCTCTTTTTTCTTTACCCTGCCGGTCTATCGGGCATAGCCCTAATCAATCGCTCACCCACCGCTAACTGCTGAACTAGCCCGCCCTAAATGCCGAGGCCTATGGCAAGATAGGGGCCATGGTGAAGCGGTTTTTGCACTATCTGAGCCCTGCCCTGTGGGGCAGCACGCTGGCGGTCTACGGCAGCGGCAAACTCTGGCGTGAGGTGGGACAACAGGCTGCCCGATCGCGCTGGACGGAGGTCACCGCTGCGATCGCCTTTCTTTGGCTGCTGGGCTTACTGGGGCTCAGTTTTGTGCTGCTCCACAGTGGGCAAAGCGCGATCCTTCCCCGTGGGGCCCTGGTGCTAGCTCACAGCCTCCAAACCATGCTAGGAATGACCGCTACGCCAGCGACCACCGCTCCTGGCCGCTGGGGGTTGGGCGTAGTTGGGCTGGGGGCTTGGTTTTGCCTAGTTGCCGGCACTCAAAAGCTGGTACAGCTAGTGGCAGTGGTCACGGGCAGTGGTTCTACCCTTCTGGTTCGCTGGCGCGACCGGCTGCTGCCCTGGGGGATTACGCTATTGGGCCTAGGCGTGGCGGGACTGGTATTTAGCCTAGTGGGCAGTCCCCCCAGTGGGGCGGCGATCGCTATTCGATGGGATGTCTTGATTCAGTTAGGGCGTTGGCTGTTAGCCCTTGGGATCGGGGCCACCGGCCTGGCCTTGCTGTATAGAGTCACCCCGCAGCGTTGGCTACCCGGCTTAGGGCTATGGCCCGGCGTCAGGGTCGTTTTAGTCTTGGGTCTGGGAATCTTGGGGCTGCGGCACTGGGGGCTAAGCTGGCTGACCCGTCAGGCGATCGCCTACGATCTGCTGCTGATCCTGGGTCTCAATCTTGTGACGCTGTATGGCCTGATCCTGCTGGTGCCGGTGGGAGCCCAAATTAACCTCAGCCTGCTACGCCATCGGGGAGCAGTGCACCGCCCCTGGGGGCGACCCGTGCCAACGCCGCCGCCACCGTCTTTCGATTCTTTCAAAATCAAGCGCCGAGGTTGAGCCTGTCCACCGCCCCTAGCGAATGCGCTGCAGGCTGCTGACAATGCCCAGACCAAAGCACAGCAAGATCAGTAGCCAGATCACCAGGCCCGGCAGAAAGGCCAGCAGCGACAGACCCCGTAAAACCCACACAATGGCGGTCAGGCCCAGGGCGGCCAAAAAGAGCTTGGTCATCGGTTGTAGCGGGTAGCGACGGCGGCCCATGGCGGCAATGTCTCCGTTTGTAAAGCTATGACTAGGCTACGGGGGAATACTGAGGGGCGTTGGTAAAAGCCCCGTAATGATACTACCGTCCTCCCTACGCTTCGAAACTGTCTCATCTTTAATAGAAAAGCCAGCAACACAGCGCTAGTATGGCCCAGATGCCGCGGCCTTTACCAGGGTTAGCAGGCAGGACTGGGGTTTGCGATCGCTCCAGGACCAGACCGGCCCTAATAGCCCAGGCAGCAATTGTCGGCTATTGGCACCAACACCAGATCGCATTGTTAGGAGGAATAAATCGATGGTTACTAGCCAAGCTCAGGGTATCCACGAGGTCAAGCAAGACGGGTTCCTCGGCCAGTTTTCTCTCAGCGACCAGGTGGCGCTGCTCCGGGGAGACGTCTTGCTCCAATCGCAGACCGTTAGCGCCAGCGGTGCTGTCACCGCTCACATGTATGTGCCCCTGGCCCGTCCGCAGATTTGGCCCCAGGTGACTAACTACAGCTGTTGGACGCAGTATTTTCCCAATATTGTGCACAGCGAAGTGCTAGAGACCGTAAAAACTGCCACCCAGCGCTATCGGCGTCTTTACCAAGTAGGGCGTAAGGGGTTTATGCTGCTGAGCGCCCAGGTCGAAATTTATCTCAAGGTGGTCGAAACGGCCTGTGAGGCCATTCAGTTTCGCCTAGAACAGGGCACCTTCTCCCACTTTGCGGCAGATTTGCACCTGCAAGACTTCAACCAGGGCACGCTGCTGACCTACTCGGTGCAGGCTGCACCGACGATTCCGGTACCGTCATTTTTAATTGAGCAGGCGATTAAGACCGATCTGCCCGGCAACATGCGGCAGATGAGGCGGGTGCTATGCGATCGCTACGGAGTAGCGTAGGCAGTGGCCTAGGTCTTGCACCCACTCGGTTAGCCCAGCGGCTCAAAGAGTCTACTAGCGGTAGCGCTCCACAAAGGCGCGCCCCGCTGACATGGCCGCACTGCTGGTGGTGTAGAAGGTGCCATCGCTGAGCACATCGAGATCAGGCTTCACAATCCAGCACTGGTAGCCCCGGTCTTTGTTGTGGCTAACGCCGATAATCCAGCCAGTCATGGCTGAAACTTGCACGACTGAATCCGCGTCCATCGCAGTATCCTCCCGCAGGCCTACGGCCCATCTCAACCTAGGGTCGAGGGCCAGAGCTGTGCGGTGCTATGGTAAGTCAGATTGTGACCTGGGCTGACAAAACCCCTGACTTTCTTCTCAATTCCCCAGGTCGATACTGTACGTCTGCGCCCCTACCCTGTCGCCATGAGCAATCAAACCCTGCCCCTCGACGATCGCCTCTACCACTACTTAGTCGATCACTCGGTGCATGAACCGGAGGTGCTCGTCGCGCTGCGCCATGAAACCGCCCAGCACCCCATGGCCCAAATGCAGATTGCCCCCGAACAGGGGCAGTTGATGGCGCTGCTGGTGCAGCTTTTGGGAGTGACCAAGGCACTAGAAGTCGGCGTTTTTACGGGCTATAGCGCCCTGCGAGTGGTGCTGGCCATGCCGCCCGAGGGCAAACTGGTGGCCTGCGATGTGAGTGAGGAATATACTGCGATCGCCCGCCGCTACTGGGAACAAGCCGGGGTTGCCCACAAAATTGACCTCCGCATTGCTCCTGCCACCGAAACCTTAAATCAGCTCATTCAGGCGGACGAAACCAACAGCTTTGACTTTGCTTTTATTGACGCCGACAAAAGCGGCTACCCCACCTACTACGAGCAGGCGTTGCAACTGGTCAGACCGGGGGGACTGATTGTCCTAGACAACGTGCTGTGGTCGGGCCAAGTGGCTGACCCCGCCGTGCAAGACAACCGTACCAACACCCTGCGCCGTCTCAACGAGGCAATTCACCACGACAATCGCGTTGTTGCCAGCCTAGTCCCCATCGCCGACGGCCTCACCCTGGCGATGAAAAAGCGGTGCTGATCCCCGATGAACTGGCCCAAATCTTGCAGCAAGAGCAGCAACGGGTTACCGCACTAGAAGCCTAGCTTGCTCGCTACCACAAACAATTTGTCAATTTAGCAGAGTGATTCTTCAAAATCGCAGGATCACTTGCCAATACAAAATCGGCTGAAGATTTCATCGAGCATCGATTCGGTGATTTCGTCGCCGGTAATGCTGCCCAGGGCGGCGATCGCGCTTCTTAGATCAATTGTCCAAAAGTCCAGCGGCAGCTGATTCTCAATCGTCTGCTGCACCTGATGGAGGGCGTTGCGCGCCGCCGTCAGGGCGGCTCCCTGACGCTGGTTGACGGTGAACTCTAGATTGGCCGTGGTGAGCCGATCGGCGTGGATGGCGCTCAGAATCGCCTGCTCTAGGGCGTCAATCCCCTGCTGCTGGGCAGCGGCGGTGTGCACCATCGGTAAGTCTCCAGGGAAAACGAGATCCTTCACCCCATTGCCAGGGACTAGATCGACTTTGTTAATCACCAGAATTAGAGAATTTTCCTGCACCGACTCGTAGAGCTGCTGGTCGGCCTCAGTCCACCCGGCAGCTGCGTCGATGGTGAGCAGCACCAGGTCTGCGCCCTGGGCCACCTGGCGCGATCGCGCGATCCCCATCTGCTCCACCGGGTCGCTGGCCTCGCGAATGCCCGCCGTATCGAGCACCTGAATGGGGATGCCGCCCACCACCAGCTGCGACTCCACCACGTCACGGGTAGTGCCGGGCAGATCGGTGACAATGGCGCGATCGCAGCGGCTCCAGGCATTGAGCAGGCTCGACTTGCCCACGTTGGGGCGGCCCACGATCGCTACCTTCAGCCCGGTGCGCAGCAGTTCCCCTGACTCTGCCGTGGCCAGCAGGCGATCGACCTCTGACAGCACGGCGGCTAGCTGCGATCGCACCGTCTTCTCATCCAGGGGCGGCAGGTCGTCTTCAAAGTCAATGCGGGCCTCCACCTCGGCCAGCACGTCGAGGCAGGTGGAGCGCAGCTGGCGGATGGGCTGGGTGAGCTTGCCCTGCACCCCGGCCAGGGCCGTCTTCGCCGCCAGGTTTGACTGGGCCGCCACCAAATCGGCCACCCCTTCAGCCTGGGTGAGGTCGAGCCGCCCGTTCAGAAATGCCCGCAGGGTAAACTCCCCCGGCTCCGCCAGCCGTGCCCCCTGGCTGAGGCAGAGCTGGAGCACCTGCTGCACGGCCATCAACCCGCCGTGGCAGTGAAACTCCACTACATCTTCGCGGGTATAGGAGCGGGGGGCCAGCATGAGCAGCAGCAGCGCTTCGTCTACGGGCTGGCGGGTGCGAGGGTCGCGCACGTGACCATAGAGGATGCGGTGGCTTTCCCAGGGTTGTTTGCCAGGGGCGTGGAATAGCTGACGGGCGATCGCTACCGCCTCGGCCCCCGACAGCCGCACAATGCCAACACTGCCCTGATGGGGAGCAATGGCCGTGGCGATCGCCGCAATAGTTTCCCCTTGGACTGGCTCGTCTTTGGAGGACTTGCTCTGAATTGTCGAAAGTAACGCCCTTTGCTGAGCGGCAGTGCCATCCATAGCATCTATCCTGCACGATGAAGTGATGTTGAAGCCCAGGGCAAGTCTGTTAAAGCATCGATCTGCTGGGTAGAATAGAAAAGAATCTTTACGTGTCTCTAAGATTCTACCGCTGAGTTTTTCTGCCTACCGAGGGGTAGTCTACCAAGCCTTTAGGAATGGCTACCCACCTAACCGTTGAGCTGTCTTTATTTTTCCTTTCCCCTAGGTTCTTGGGGAAACTTAGCCTTTGGTATACCCCCGTCTATGATCACTACGCCCACAGCTGAATCTACCCCCGACCCTAAGCCCGTAATACAAAAAACGACTCACCCCCAGTGGCGGCGGCAACTCCGCTATCTGTATCTCCGTTTTTTGCGGCTTCAGGGCACTCCCGAACAGCTGGCTCGGGGGATGGCCTCGGGGATATTTTCCGGCTGCTTTCCTCTATTTGGTTTTCAGATCCTCATTGGGGTAGCCGTGGCCACGGCGCTGCGGGGCAACCGCATCATGGCGGCGGCGGCCACTTGGGTCAGCAACCCCTTCACCTACGTGCCTATTTTCGCCTTTAACTACCAGGTGGGGCTGTGGCTCCTGGGGGGCAAGGCCAACCAAGCCTTTGACAACCTTGACAGCCTCAAAAGCTGGATGGACATGGGCACCGAGGTGTCAGTGCGGCTGATGTTTGGCAGCACGGTAGTGGGCCTGGTGGCGGGAGTGGTCAGCTACTTTGTGGGTCTACCGCTAATTCGCCGGGTGCGGTCGCGTCAGATCGCCCGACAGCAGCGCCAGCTAGAATCTCCCTCACGCTTAGAGAACCTTGTCCAGTCCGTAGATTAGTGATTTCAGGGTCATTACGCGGCGAATGCAGAGCAGCACCCCAGGCATAAAGCTAGCGCGATCGCTGGTGTCGTGGCGCAGGGTGTAGAGCTGCCCCGGCGAGCCAAACAAAATCTCCTGGTGGGCAATCAACCCCGGCAACCGCACGCTATGGATGTTGATGCCCTCGGGAGTTGCACCACCCCGCGCTCCAGGAATCGTCTCGGTTTCTTTAACCAGCGGCGTGTTGAAAGACTTTTGTACCTCCGCCAGCATTTGGGCCGTTTGTACAGCAGTGCCGCTGGGGGCATCGGCCTTTTGGTTGTGGTGCAGCTCGATAATCTCCACATGGTCGAAGTACTGGGCCGCCTGCTGGGCCGCCTGCTGCATCAGCACCACCCCAATGGAAAAGTTGGGCACAATCAGACAGCCAATGCTGGCTTTGTCAGCAAACTCTGCCAAGTCACGGATCTGCGCGTTGCTGAGGCCGGTGGTGCCGACTACAGGGCGCACACCGTAGGCGATCGCCGCCCGCACCGACTCATACACGCTGTCGGGATGGGAAAGGTCAACCATTACCGCCAGGCCCTCGCTCTGGGCGGCGACCAGAGTGGCCTCCAGGTCGTTCATGACCGGCACTTCTAGGGGCTTGTAGCCGATCACTTCGCCAATATCCTGGCCCATCAGCTCAGGATTTCTGCCGATCGCCCCCACTAGAGTAATATCCGGAGCCTGATCGATGGCTTTAATCACCTCGCGGCCCATTTTGCCGTAGGCGCCATTAACCACCACGGGAATAGTCGATTGAGTAGGCATAGAAAAACTTGGTTTAGCGGGCTAAGGAAACTAGCAGATCAGCAAATCTGACGATTAACCAGCTACCAGGTTTGAAATTTCCAGCGTTTCGACCTGCCAGCGTTTCAATCGTCAGACCCGCCTGACTAACTACTGAAACTTGCGCTCCAGCGACTTGAGATATTCAGTATTGACCCCCGACTCGCGGGGTAGCGAGATTTTGCCGGTGCGGGCAATTTCGCGAATGCCAAAGCGGTTGAGCACCTGCACGATCGCCACCATTTTGCCGGGGTCGCCCACCACCTCTAGGGTGAGAGAGTCTTCAGACACATCGACCACCCGCGCCCGAAAGATTTGGGCAAACTCAATAATTTCAGAGCGGCTGGCACTGGTGGCGTTGACCTTGAGCAGCATCAGCTCGCGCTCGACGCAGGGGGTATCGGTGACGTCGTTGACCTTGAGTACGTTGATCAACTTGTAGAGCTGCTTGGTGAGCTGCTCGATCACCGCATCGTCGCCGGGCACCACCATAGTGATGCGAGAAATGCCCGAGGTTTCAGCCGGCCCCACCGCCAGGCTCTCGATGTTAAATCCGCGCCGGGCAAACAGACCGGCAATGCGGCTCAGCACCCCGGCCTCGTCTTCAACCAGTACAGAGAGGGTGTGTTTGATGGCCTGCTGAGGAGCCACCGCCGAACTGGGGAGAATAGAAGGGTTAACCATAGGGCCTGGGGATGTAAAAGGTTTCAGCGCCAGCGCTGATTCGCGAGACTTTCAAAGCTAACAAACCTCAATACTATCCCGAAAGTCCCTGCCTTAAAAACATCCCTCCTGCCCCTGTCTACCATTTCTTCTGACAAAACCCTGAGCTTCCTTACCCTTTACCTTTTCAGGGACGTTTTGCCTAGGCGATCGCCTGGCTGAGAGGCAAACAACGCCGTTGCTCCTTGTAGTACCGCTAAGGCAAATAGGCAGTGGATCCCTTCTTCGCCTATCTCATCCTTACATCTCAATCTAGCTTGGCTTCACAAACCCTCAAAGCCCGCCCACATCTGCCAGATTGGGTATCCTTGAGGCACTAGCCTACCGTCACTGCATCTGGCATGAGCTTATCTGGCCCCGCTAAAGAGATTCAGTCCCTCCGGGGGCGCTTTCTCGATCTGATCAATCTGCGCCCTGGGGAAGAAGAGCGCACGCTGCTCATGTTTGCCTTTTACACCGCCACCTCCATGGGCATTTTGTGGCTGGAGGTGAGCTCGGCGGCGCTGTTTTTGGGCCGATACGGAGCGGCCAGCCTGCCGTGGATCTACATCTTTAGCGCTGGGGTGGGGCTGGGGCTGAGCGTGGTCTATTCCTGGCTCCAGCGGCTGTTTCCGCTGCGCCGGGTGATTGTGATCATCGCCATGCTGATGGCCGTGCCGATTTTGGGGTTTCGCTGGGGGCTGACGATACCGTGGCTGGCGGCTCCCATGGTGTTTTCGATGCGGCTGTGGATTGAGGCGATCTACGGGCTCAACGATCTCAATCTGTCGGTGACCGCCAACCAGCTATTTAACATTCGCGAGATCAAGCGGGCGTTTCCGATTATCAGCAGCGGCAATCTAGTTGCCGATGTGATCAGCGGTTTTTCGGTGTACCTGCTGCTCAAGCTGATTGGGCTGCAAAACGTTCTGCTGCTGGCTTTTGTGGTGATGGTGGCGGGGGCAGTCATTTTGTATCACCTCAGCCGCAACTATGAGCACGCCTTTCCTGACTCGCCGCGCCGCCAGGCAGAAGATGCTGAGTCTATTGAGAGCTTCCGATCGCGCCAGCGGCTCCAGGGGCCAATCCGGCAGTATGTGGTGCTGCTGTTTTCGTTCTTCGTGCTGGCCCAGATGCTGCTGTTCTCCATTGAGTTTCAGTTCTTTAACCAGCTGGAGACCAGCCTCGATGTCGATGCGATCGCGGCTTTTTTAGGCTTTTTTAGCGGTCTGCTGGGGCTGATTGAGCTATTTACCCAGTGGTTTACTTCCAGCCGACTGATCGAGCGGGAGGGGGTGTTTAAGGTAGCCCTGGTGCTGCCTTCAGTCATTGTGGTGATTGGGGTGATTACCCTGGTGGGCAGCTACCCCGTGCGCATGGGGTTGATGGCCATGTTCGTCGGCCTCATCGTGCTGAAGTTTTTTGATGAGTGGTTGCGCTACACGCTGGTAGCCACTACGCGCCCAATTCTGTTTCAGCCGATTCCTGACCAGGTGCGCAGTACGGTGCAGTCGTGGGTGGGGGGAATTGCCGAGCCGCTGTCGATGGGGGGCACGGGGGTGGCCATTTTGGTCACCATTGCCGTTTGCAACCGCATTGGGCTGGTGGATACCCTGGTGCAGGCGCGACTGTTTTTGCTGGGCACCGTAGTGGCAGCGTTGGTCTGGTTTGCGATTATGGTGCTGCTGCGATCGCGCTACCTCAACCTGCTAGTGCGAGGGGCCGAGCGCGGTCTGCTGACCTTTTCTGACGCCAACCTGCGGGTGCTCAAGCGCGCCTTTATTGAGCAGCTCGAAAAGCCTGGGCTAGATGCCAACAAGCGATCGTGCATTGAGCTGCTGAGCCATATTGACCCCAAAAACGTGGGCGAAATCTTGGCCCCCCGCCTGGCGGCTTTGCCCCCGGCGCTCCAGCGCCAGAGCCTGGAGGCAATGCTGGAGCACCCCAACTCGGCCTACACCGCCCAGGTGCAGGAGCTGCTAGAGGTGCCCAACCAGGCCCCGGAAATTTTGGCCCTAGCCCTACGCTACGTGTGGCTGGCCCAGGAGCGCTTTGACATCAACGATCTGCGCCCCTACCTGCCGCCGGAGGTGGATGCCGTAGTGCGGGGTACGGCGGCTTCGCTAATGCTGCGGCGGGGTAACCTGCAAGAGCGGGCCGAGGCCACCGCCACCCTGCGCAAAATGCTGGTGCACGACGAAGAGCGGGAGCGGGTGATGGGCTGCCGCGCCCTGGGTGAGGCCGACTATATGGAATCGCTCAGCATTTATATTGACGACCTGTTGCAAGACTCCTCGCTGCGGGTGCGGCGGGCGATATTGGAGGCGATCGCCGCCACCCAGTACAAAAAGTACTACCCCTCGCTGCTCAAGGCGCTTCAGTACAAGTCAACCCGCGAAGCTGCTATAGCGGCCCTCACCCGCCTGGGTAACGAGGCTCTGCCCATGCTCGAAGAGTTGGCCCTCGACAGCTACCGGCCCGAGATTTTGCGCAACCAGGCCTGGCAGGTGATTGGCAACATTGGCACTGTAACCGCCCTAGAATTTTTAATTCAAAACTTAATCACCACCTGGGGCAGCACCCGCCGCCACATTCTGCGGATTTTGCTCAGCCTGTACCAGGAGTCGGGGGTGAAGCGATCGGCTTTAATTGACGGGGCTTTAGACCGCATGCTGGGCCGCAGCGGTATCGAAGAGCTGCTGAATACGGAACTGGCCTTTGCTGGGCAAATGCTGGCAGCCAAGGTCGATTTGGCCGCTACTCGGGTCGCCGGCATTGAGGCCGATCTGCTGCGCGAAGCCCTGAATGGGTTGCAGGCCGATGCCACCGAGCGGCTGTTTATGCTGCTGCGGTTTGTGTCGCCCGCCACGGCGATTCAGGCGGCCCAGGTCAGCCTCAGCGGGTCGGCGGCCCAGTGGGCCAGGGGCATTGAAATTCTTGACAACGTGGTGGATGTGGCCAACAAGCGGTCAATTCTGATTTTGCTCGATCGCCGTCTAGATGCCGACAAGCTGAAGCTGCTGGCCCTCTCTACGCCACTAATCCCCTACGGAGCCATGCTGCCCCGCGATCGCCTGCGTCAGCTGCTCGACCTGCGCAATTTTTTGTCAGACTGGGCCATTGCCTGCTGCTTTCACCTGGCCCGAGTGCAGCGGTGGAATCTCACCGCCGAGCACACCTTGGCCTCGCTCCAGCACCCCACCGGCTTTGTGCGCGAGGCCGTGCTGGCCTACCTGGCTGTGGCATCGCCCCGCGCCCTGCGGGAGCTATTGCCCCTAATGCAGCAAGACGCTGATCCTCTGGTACTAGCCCAGGTTAAACAGCTGCTCAACACCTATAATTTGGAGCCGAGCCCGTCCGCTGGCTGATGCATCCCGGCCCTGTTACCCCGCCGTTGCCCTCTAGGTCAAACATCACCTGTATGTTAAACAGTGTCGAACGCCTCCTGTTTATTCGCAACGTCCCCATGTTCAAAGAGCTACGGGATGACTTTTTGGTGCGCCTGGCCTCGGTGATGGATGAAGTGTTCTACGACAGCAACTACACCATCATCACCGAAGGTCAGGAGGGGCGATCGATGTACATTGTGGTCTCAGGTCGTGTCAGCGTGCATATCGGCGGACAGGAGGTGGCCCAGCTCAAAGAAGACGAATGCTTTGGCGAAATGTCGGTGTTTGACGCCGAGCCGCGATCGGCCTCGGTTACGACCCTGGAACCCTGCGCCTGCCTGGTGCTCACCCAGCAGCAGCTCTACGACGCCATTGATGAAACCCCCGGCATTGCGGTCAACGTGATTCGGTTACTCTCTCGCCGCATTCGCGAGCTCAACCAGGATCTCAACCAGGTCAAACAGCAGCTGACCCAGCCTTCCCCATTCCCCCAAACCCGACCCCAGTGGTATCGACCGCTGCCTTTTCCGCCGTCGGAACCCCTGGCGCGATCGGGCAGTTAGGGATAAATGCGCTGGGGTGCAAGGTTTAATCAAAGCTAGAACAGCGATCCCAGGACGCTTCCTTAAAAGAAGGGTAAGCCCAAACTCTATCTGCGTCCCTACGGGCTAAACAACGGTTAGGCACTAGAATTCAGAAGGATCACGTCCAAGGCTTGACCTGGATGCCTGCCCACTTGCTCAACCCATTATAGAGCCATTCAATTTCCTGACCATCGCCGTCGACGACAATCATTTGGTTATTGGATCGGAATTTCAAGCTGAGTCGATAGCGGGCTAAGGTATGCGCGCCAGCAGAAATGCCCACTAGTTTTCCTGCAAAAATTGCTTTCGATCCCATACCTTTCAGCAGGGTAAGAGTAACAATAATTTCCCTTTCCTGGTTACCTCTTTTCCGAAATGTAACATTAGCACTAGTACTATTATAGGGCAAACTTTTAGCGCCTGCGAAATGCTGATCCAATGCTTCGCTCTGACCGGGAATTAGAAGTCTAGGTTTTAGCGTAAAAAAAGTTATTCTAGAACCTACTAGTAGACCTAAAACCAGAAACAATAATGTAACCCAAAACTTGTTGAAAGCTATTGAAAAAAACGGCATTGAGACTAGTGCTAGATAAGCTAATAATAGCAGTACGGCTAGTACCACATAAATCCATGGTGCCGTTTCATCATCCATTGGAATGCCACCAGCGGTTACCAATGGCAAGTTATATTGAATTTGTTTCGATGGTATGTTTAGTTCAAGAGTGGTTTGAGTTGCTTTCACGGAAATAGAGGAGGAGGATGGACGTGCTGCTGTTTTTAGCTTAGTTTTTTCTCTGGTCAATGCTGCTTCTGGTTCTTGGCGAGGCTTGAGAAAGTGTACTCTTGCGTCCTGTGCTGTTGCCGGTCTTTTGGTTAGGCTTGGGTCTGTTAGCCATTCGATCCAACTGGTGAAAGACTCGCTGAGGGATGTTAAGTGCTTAAATTCGACACGTAAATTGTTCTGAGGCAAGTCGGCAGGGTGTTGACCTGTTGCTACATAAATCAAGACCATACCGACGCCATACAAATCGGATGCGGGTAACGAGCGTCCACCAAACTGTTCGGGCGGCATATAACCATAGGTGCCAACCACGGTTACCGTACCACCATGAGCAGCTGTTTGTACTGAGCCGAAATCAATCAAATAAACTTCACCAGGACTATTGCCGCTGCGGTTTTTGAGCAACACATTGCTCGGTTTGATATCGCGATGAATGACAGGTGGTTGAAGTCGATAAAGATACTCCAAAATATCTAGTAGTGCTTTGGAAATTGTCATTAACTCTGCCTCACTAAACCTGCATCCGTCCTCGGTTAATTGTTGAAGTGAACGAGCCTCGATATAGCTTTGCACCAGCGCAAAACCCTTGCCGAACTCGATTTCCACCTCAAAAGAAGCAAGGTATTGAGGGATTGCTGGATGATCAAGAGCCTTAAGAGTTTCGGCCTCGCGCTCAAATAATTTCAAATCCTCCCAGGTGAAATCTGGGCTAAACAGTAGGAGTTTAACGACAACAGGCAACTGGTTTTGTAAATCGAGCGCCAAAAACGTTTGCCGTCCGGGTTTGCGACCCAGCAGTGCTTGAATTTGATAGCGATCGTGCAGGATTTGATTTACGAACGGACTGCTGGCACTGCCATCGAAATCGGCCATTGGTAAACCTTTTGAGCTGAATACTACGAATGCCTTTGGCATCTTTGCATCAAAGGTAACCCAACTTACCGGGGCTCACTCCCGAGATCAGCAAACAATGTGCACGGTTGATCGCGATCGCTGTCATCTACTACAACACCACCATTCTGTTGCGTCTACTTACCAAGTACGAGGTCAGTGGGCATGCGAAAGCCTTGTCCATCATCAAGCGGATTAGTGACACATCCATCGGATGGGCACGTAGGCTTTGCCACGAGGGTGTGTCCTTCATCCAAGAATTCACTTCACCCTTGAGCCTAGAACCTTCAACCCATCTCTTTTCAACACAATTTTTCTTAACCTTGCGACGCACCCTTAGGGCCTGGGCAAGCTAACGGTACGATGCCGTTTTTGAGGATTTGCCCATGGGGGTACTGATACTGCTGGTGGCCGTGCTGCTGATTGCGGTGGTCTTTTTGGTCAATCTCTACAACCGCTTGGTCACCGGGCGCAATCGGTACCAAAACGCCTACGCCCAGATCGATGTGCAGCTGCGCCGCCGCTACGACCTGATTCCCAACCTCGTAGAGAGCGTCAAGGGCTATATGGCCCACGAGAAAGAAACCCTGGCGGCGGTGATCAACGCCCGCAACAGCGCCATGAGTGCCAGTCGTCAGGCGGCTCAGGCACCCGGCGACCCGCGAGCGATGACGCAGCTGGCTGCCGCCGAGGGCATGCTCGACAACACTCTGGGACGGCTGTTTGCGCTGTCGGAGGCCTACCCCGACCTCAAGGCCAACCAAAACATGGCTCAGCTGATCGAAGAACTGCGCTCCACCGAAAACCGCATCGCCTTTGCCCGCCAGGCGTTTAATGACGCTGTCACCCTCTACAACACCCAGCGGGAGATGTTCCCTGGCAACCTGATCGCGGGCAGCTTTAATTTCACTCCGGCTCAGCTGCTTGAAGAAAGCGCCCCTGAGGTCAAAGAAGTCCCCCGCGTATCCTTTAGCTAGCCATGAATTTCTTCGAGCATCAAGACCAGGCCCGCCGCAACACCACCAAGCTGCTGCTGCTGTTTGGGCTGTCGATCGCGGTGATGATCACGGCGTTCTATGGAGTGGCGATCGCAATTCTATCTGCCCAGACAACTCCAGCGCTGGGCGGTTTAGTCCTCTGGCGGCCCGGCGTCTTGTTTTGGGTGGCCAGCGGTACCCTGGCCTTTATGGTGGTAGGCAGCTCGACCAAACTGGCGCAGCTCAGCCAGGGGGGCCACAGTTTGGCCAAAGGGCTGGGCGGACGGGAGATTAACCCCCTCACCGACGACCCCGATGAGCAGCGGTTGATCAATGTGGTCAGCGAAATGGCCCTGGCCTCAGGTACGCCGATTCCCGCTGTATACCTACTGGATGACGAGCCAGGCATCAACGCCTTTGCGGCGGGCTTTACCGCTGACAAAGCCGTGATTGGGGTAACCCGTGGCTGCCTCGACCAGCTCAGCCGTGACGAGTTGCAGGGGGTGATTGGCCACGAGTTCAGCCACATTCTCAATGGCGATATGGGCCTCAACCTCAAGCTGATTGGGGTGATCCACGGTCTGCTGCTGATCTACATTGCCGGACGATTGGTGCTGCGCTTGAGCTACTACGGTGGATCGTCGCGTCGGTCAAAGGATGACAAGGGGGCTGGGGCCGTGCTGGCAGCGGCGCTGGCCATGGTCGTGATTGGCTACCTGGGGGTGCTGTGCGGCCGGCTGATCAAAAGTGCCGTGTCGCGGGAGCGAGAGTTTTTAGCCGATGCCTCAGCAGTGCAGTTTACCCGCAACCCCGAGGGCCTGACCGGAGCGCTGCGTAAAATTGGCCAGATCCAGGCGGGGTCAACGATGGTTTCCCCCATGGCTGAGACCGCCAGCCACCTGCTGTTTGGCGAGGCCAACGGCAACCTGTCGTTTTTGGGCGGCTGGTTTGCTACCCATCCACCCCTGGGAGAACGGCTGCGACGCCTGGGTCAGGTACCGATTCCCCAGGGAGTTTCTCCCCTAAGCGTCGGGGCCTCGGCTAGTTCTTCTAGGTCCGCCGACGAATCGCTGGTGATGGGGCTGCACGGAGGCACCAGCACCGCCGTGCAGCCAGCGATCGCCCCGGCCCTGCTCGCCTCCCCCAACCCCAATCAGTTTATGACCGCCATCGGCACCACCGATGCCCGACGGCTGGAACAGGTGCGATCGCTGCTCAGCGAGCTGCCCGCCGAGATTAAAGCCGCCCTGCAAAACCCCACTGCTGCTGCCGAGGTCGTGTATGCCCTGCTGGTGCGAACCAAGCCCGCCCTCCAAACTCACCAGATCGAGTATCTATCCAACACCCATGGCCCCGATTGTAGAAAGCGAGTAGGACAGATTTACAATCAGGTTCGCGCCCTCAAGCCAGGGCAAGATCTGCTGTTGCTAGAGGCGCTAGTGCCCGCCCTCCAGCAGCTAGACCCCGATGGGGGGCGCAAGTTTAGCCAAACGGCCCAAGCCCTGAGCCAGCCAGGGGGCCGCCTGCTGCTGTCGAACTTTCCGCTGCAGCTAATTCTGCGCAAACGGCTATCGAATAGCTCAACTGAAACTGCGACCATCACCGATATCGCCGACCTTTGGGGTGACGCCCAGGTTGTGCTGGCCCTACTGGCGCGGGTTGGTCACACTCGCCCAGAGGATGCCCTCTTTGCTTTTAAGCTGGGGCTTGCGCAACTGCCGGGAGCCAAAGCGCAGACTTCTCCCAACCAGCTGCCTCCGGTCAATAGTGCTGATATCAACGCCAGCCTCAGCCGCCTAGAGCAGGCTGCCCCCAAGCTTAAGCAGACCATTGTTGACGCCTGCGCCCACACAGTGCTGGCCGACAACGATGTCACCCCCGCCGAGATGGGGCTGCTGCGAGCGGTGGTGATTACTCTCGACTGCCCGGCCCCGCCGTTTTTGAGGTGACTTTTGCTAAAGCACAAAACCTGTGGGAAACCCAGCGAGTTCTGTTATTATTAGAAGCTGCGCTATTGTGCCGTTTGATTACCGTCGGAGAATATCCATGGCTCGTCATTGTCAACTCACCGGAAAGAAAGCTAACAACGCCTTCTCGATTTCTCACTCCCACCGTCGCACCAAGCGCCTGCAAGAGGCTAACCTGCAAGAAAAGCGCGTGTGGTGGCCCCAGGGCAAGCGCTGGGTCAAACTGCGTCTTTCCACTAAAGCGATCAAAACCCTGCAAACCAAGGGGCTTGAAGCGATGGCCAAGGAAGTTGGTCTCAACTTGAATAAGTGCTAGTTTGGCCCCTGGCCAGCTAATTTCGGCGGCGCAGTAGCGCCAGCCCCGCCGCTACAATACCGATCGCAAAGGCCGTTCCTGGTTCAGGGACGGCCTTTGACGCGGTCTGGCGCTGCACTTCCATCACAAACTTAAACACCACCGATTCGCCGGGGGCCAGGGAGCGGTCAAACTGGACAGCGGCGGTGGTGTCAGCATCGACCAGGGGGCCGGGGGTATTTTGCAGCCCCGTAGCCGGAGCGTTGTAGAGCTGAGCCAGTAGCGGCCCGTAGGGACTAATCTGTACCGCCGTTGGCGTCTGATCGACACTGAGGGTGGCCCGGGCACCGCTGGGGTCAGTTTGGGTCAGAGTATTATTGGCAAAAAAGGCGGTGTTGTTGGTGAACGCGCCGTCGAACTGAAGGTCGTAGTCGATGTACTTAAACAAGCTGACATCGAGCCAGTCGCTGCCGGTGTTGGTTAGGGTCACGGTTTCTTGCCGAGCAGCGCGGTAGCTACCGGGGGTCCCCCCTAACAGCACCGAGTCGAGGGAAAAGGCCAGGTTGGCCCCAAAGAAACTGGCGCTGAGGCGATCGGGGCTGGGTTGGCTAAAGGTGGTGGGCTGAAAATTTTCGAGCCGCAGCTCCTGGGGGGCCGCGAGACTGCTGAGGTTGAGAAAGTATAGATCAGTAAACAGCGTTTCGACACCGTCCACTAGCCAGGACTGCTCGTCGCTAAAGCGCAGCAAATCGGTGCGGTAGGTTGAGTTGCCCTGGGTGAGTTCTAGTAGCCCTGGGGGTAGGGGGCCTGCGGCCGCAGCCAAACTAGGGCTAGCTAGCGCCAGGGCTAACCCCAATGGGACAGTAATGGCAGACCAATAGTTCATGAACTGTGAATGTAGGGCTATGGGAGCCAGAGGGTTGCCTGTGGTTAAGACGACCCTACGGACGTTGATAGGGCGACCGTACCAGCAGCCATTCCCCACCCAGGTTAGCCGGGCTACCCGTCGCTGAAATCAGTTCCCTCTGGGTATTTACGGAATCCTTAAGCGAACTTTATGGACTTCGTAGAACCGCTGCGCCTCAGGAACCGAATCTTGAACTTGCTAAGCGTTGCCTGCACTAGTGCAGGCAAGCGCGCCGCAGATCCACCTAGGGCAGTAACGTAGACCTAGGAACGCTCTGCCGGGTTCCTTAGCTGTGTTTTGGGTTCCGCCTGCCCGGCGGGTTAGCTATGCGCGATCGCCCCCTTACCTCTGTGACTGATAACCGCCAGGCGGTACAGCGAGTGCTGCTGATCACCCTGGCCTTGAATTTGGCGGTGGTCGCCCTCAAAGCTACAGTGGGCTGGAGCACCGGGTCGCTAAGCCTGCTGGCCGATGCCCTGCACAGCGTCACCGACAGCGCCAACAACGTGCTGGGGCTGGCCACCAACCGTTTGGCCAACCCCCAGCCCGATCGCGACCACCCCTACGGTCACCAGAAGTTTGAAGCCATTGGCGCACTGGGCATTGCGGCATTTTTGGGCATTGCCTGTTTTGAGATTCTCAAGAGCGCGGCGGAGCGCATTCTTTCAGGGGGCAACCCGGTCACCATGAGCGCTACCGCCCTGTGGATCATGCTGCTGGTGCTGGGGATCAACATTTTTGTTGCTACCTACGAGCGGCGGGTGGGGCTGACCCTCAACAGCAAGATTTTGGTGGCCGACGCCTACCACACCATGAGCGACATCTGGACCACCATTGTGGTGATCGCCGGGCTGATTGGCGTATGGCATGGGTTCACTTGGCTAGATGTGGCCCTGGCCTTTCCGGTAGCGCTGCTGGTGTTTAAGAGTGGCTGGACGGTGCTGCGCGAGAACCTGCCCTGGCTGGTGGACGAGATGGCGATCGCCCCCGAGGCCATTCACAAGCAGGTGATGCAGGTGCCGGGGGTAGTCAACTGCCACAGCATTGCCTCGCGGGGGCTGCTGGGGCGGCAGGTGTTCATCGACATGCACCTGGTGGTGCAGCCCACCGATATTCGCGCCGCCCACACCGTCACCGAGGCGGTTGAAGCTCGGCTGGAGGAGCTATACGGCCCCACCCGCACCACCATTCACCTGGAGCCAAGGGAATACACCGAAGAGGCCATTACCTATTGAGACCGTTGGATTGTGGAGACGCCAAAAGCGCTAGCTTCCCGATTACACTGGATAGGGGCTAAGCCCTAACTTGGCTCTTACATTCCGTCACCCATCACCTATGAACTTTTTGGCGAATCTGATTCCCGGTCGAGCTGACCAGGCCACCCTGCCCAAGCGCAGCCGTCGGGTGCGGGGGGTAGAGCTGAAAACCGAGGCCGAGCTCGAGATTATGCGCGGGGCAGCCCGCATTGTGGCCACGGTGCTCAAAGAAATCGAGGCCCTGGTGCAGCCGGGGATGTCCACCGCCGACTTAGATGCCCATGCCGAGCGGCGGATTCGAGAGATGGGTGCCACGCCCAGCTTTAAGGGTTACCACGGCTTTCCGGCGTCGATCTGCGCCTGTGTTAACGACCAGGTGGTGCACGGCATTCCCCACAAGCGTCAGGTAATTCGCCGGGGCGACCTGCTCAAGGTCGATACGGGGGCCTACTACAACGGCTTCCACGGCGACTCCTGCATCACCATTGCAGTGGGCGAGGTGTCGGCCCAGGCCCAGCAGCTAATGACGGCGGCGGAGGCGTCTCTCTACGCCGGCATTGCCCAGGTGAAGCCGGGGAATACGCTGCTGGATATCGCGGGGGCGATCGAAGACTGCGTCACCAGCTATGGCTTTACGGTGGTGGAGGATTTTACCGGCCATGGAGTGGGGCGCAATCTGCACGAAGCGCCGTCGGTGTTTAACTTTCGCACCCGCCAGCTGCCCAACATGAAGCTGCGACCGGGGATGACGCTGGCGATCGAGCCGATTCTCAACGCCGGGTCTAAGCAGACCCGCACCCTGAAGGATCAGTGGACGGTGGTGACGGTGGATCGATCGCTGTCGGCCCAGTTTGAGCACACGGTGCTGGTGAGCGAGACCGGCCATGAAATTTTGACCGATCGCAGCTCTATCCCCGTGGCCCTGGCCTCCTAGGAGGCTGGGTTGGGATCGAGGCAGGGGCGATCGCCGTAGTCAACGCTGGTGTCGATGGTGAGCACGTAGGCTCTGATGCCCTCGGCCGCAGCAAAACGGTGGCGCTGAATCTCTTGCAGGGCTTTGCGATCGAGCACGCCGTAGCCCGAGCTGCGCAACAAAGCAGGTTCGCCCCGCCAAGACCCGTCGGGGTTTACCACCGCGCCAACGTTGATCTCGCCCGGTGAGTCTGTCAGGCACACCCGCTGGGGATAGACCGTAGAAAATTCAGCACGATTGATCTCGGGGGAGAGGTCGGCCAGGCCGGTTTCCTGCCGCAGGGTGCTGACCCACTGGTTCTGGTTAGCGTTAAAGGTGTCGCGGGTGACGGCAGCGGCGTTAAAGCCAAACCGGTTTTGAATGGACTCCGCCGCCCGGTCAACTCTGGCCTGGGGTAGGTTGATGGCGGCCACGTAGGCCAACAGCTG
>QBLT01000230.1 GCA_003249105.1 Leptolyngbya sp.
AGTCCTCCGAAGCGCTCATCTACATCGCCATGACTCGGGTCATGCTACGCAGGTTAGCTTGACGCTTTCGATACCCCGCCTCCGTGTTTTCAAATATCCTCTTAGGGAGCGGTTGCTGTGGTTAAATCCTATCGACGGATCTTTCAGCTTGGGCACGGGCTGATGGTGAGCTGGGCGGTGTTTGGGGCGATCGCTCTGACTTCCCAGCACCCGTGGATTGTGCTGATTGAGGGCCAGGCCCAGTCGTTTTTGCTGCGGCTTCGGGGGCCGGTGCCCCCCCCCGATGAGATTGTGATTGTGGGCATTGACGAATACTCGCTGACCCAGGGCGATCTGTACCAGGCCGAGCCGGAACGCTATCCGTTTTTGGAGCCCCTGGCGATCTGGCCCTG
This sequence comes from Leptolyngbya sp., assembly GCA_003249105.1. Taxonomy (GTDB): domain Bacteria; phylum Cyanobacteriota; class Cyanobacteriia; order Phormidesmidales; family Phormidesmidaceae; genus Nodosilinea. The sequence goes on from QBLT01000230.1 coordinate 393, forward strand.
GCAGCGTCAGGCCTATGCCCAGGCGATTGAGCAGCTGATGGCGGCTGGGGCCAAGGCGGTAGCCCTTGACGTACTGCTGGTTGACCCCAGCGGCTACGGCCCCGACGATGACGCGGCTTTAGAAGCAACCCTGGCTCGTTGGGGCGATCGCGTGGCCCTGGCCGCCGCCTACGATGTGTCGAGCAGCGACTTTGGCCTGTTTACCAACCTGTTACAGCCCGTCTATAGCAGCCCGACCCAGGTGGGCCTGATTAACCTAGAGGTCGATGCCGACGGCAAGCATCGCGCCTTTCCCGATCGCGGCATTGAAACCCTGCGGCAGGCCCACCAATTCTCAGATAATTTACCGTCTCTCGCAGGGGCCACTCTGGCAGCAGCCAACTATCCCACCCCAAAGCGTCAGAGCGAACAGCTCTTCTTTTACGGCCCGGCGGGCAGCTTCCCGGTGGTGTCGTTTGTGCAGTTGCTTGACCCCACCAACTGGCCCCTAATCGCCGATCAGTTTGAAGGCAAAATCGTGCTGATTGGCCCCATGGCCACGTCGTTTCAAGACCGCAAACGCACTCCTAGCGATGAGGCCATGCCAGGGGTTGAAATCCACGCCCACGCCCTGGCCGCGCTAATGGAAGGGCGGGTCGTTAACGCTGCGATCGCCAACCCCCTGGCCCAGGGACTGCTGACGGCGATCGCCATTGGCGCTGTCGGCCTAGGGCTGGGCTACCGCTTTACCCAGCCTGTGCCCAGGCTAGTGAGCTTTTTGGTCGCGATCGCCACCTGGGGAGCGCTGGCCTATCTGCTGATGGTGCACCGCGATCGCCTCATGCCCGTCGCCATCCCCGTCGCCTGTCTGGGCATGGGCGGCGTCACCTACATCGCCACCGGGGCCGTCAGCAACCGGCTCGAAGAACAGCGCCTGCGCCGCACCCTAGAGCGCTACGTGGCCCCCTCGGTGGCCCAAGAAATTCTCAACCAGCCCGAAGACTTTACCAGTCTCACTGTGGGGCAGAAGTTTCAGGCAGCGGTGCTGTTTTCCGATATTCGCGGGTTTAGCCGCATTTCGTATCAGCTGGGGGCGATCGAAACCGTCAGCCTGCTCAACACCTACCTGGATGTGATGGTGGACGCCATTCTGGAGTACCGGGGCACCATCGACAAATTCATTGGCGACGCGGTGATGGCCGAATTTGGCGCACCCAAGTCCCTCGGGCCAGAGCAAGATGCCCTGGGGGCTGTCTCCGCAGCCCTGGCCATGCGAGAGGCGCTGGCCACCCTGCGTATCTCCCTCCAGGCAAAAGGACTGCCGCCGCTCTTCAACGGCATCGGCATCAGCTATGGCGAACTGGTGGTGGGCAATGTGGGATCGGTGCAGCGGCTAGAATACACCGCCATTGGCGACACTGTGAACGTGGCCAGCCGCATTGAAGGGTTGACCAAGATGGTCGGCACCGATCTGCTCATCACGCAGCCCTGCTACGACCTGGTGAAAGACCACATCATCACCGTCGACCACGGTACCCACTTTTTGGCCGGGCGCGAGCAAGAATCGGTTCAGGTGTACGGCGTCGTGGCCTTTAAGGGCGAAAGCGATGATCTCTACCAGCAGGTGCAAAAAGACCTGATTCAACACCTGAGCCAGCCAAAGGCCATAACCTTGACCAGCAGAGAAAAAACGACCTGACCTCGAGCAGGAACGACACAAAAAAGGGGGAGTCAGCATCTAAGCTGACTCCCCCTTTTTTGTCTACATCTTAGGGAAGTAGGGAGATTTCTAGAAAAGAAGATCCCCGCTTTATCGGGCAACTGTAGCCACTGTAGGGTGGGCACTGCCCACCATAGGGAGAAAGTTTTCCAGAAGTCGCCTAGACAGTGTTGAATTTCACTGATGACCGACCTAGACGGCGGCTAGTTCAGGGGCGGGGCGCTTGCTGTGGCGAATGCCTTCGATCGCCGCCGCATAGTCGGGCGCGTTGAACACTGCCGAACCAGCCACGATCGCATTGGCCCCAGCCTCTAGCACTTGCCAGGTGTTGTTGGCCTTGAGGCCGCCGTCTACCTCAATCCAGGGATCTAGACCGCGCTCGTCGCACATGGTGCGCAGGGCGCGAATTTTGTCGACCATGGTGGGGATGAAGCTCTGGCCGCCAAAGCCGGGGTTGACGCTCATGATCAGCACCAGATCACAGAGGTCGAGCACGTTCTCAATTAGCGCCAGGGGGGTGGAGGGGTTGAGCACCACGCCCGCTTCTTTGCCCAGTTCTTTAATTTGGCCCAGGGTGCGGTGCAGGTGAGGCGAGGCGTTGTGCTCACAGTGAACGGAGATGATGTCGGCCCCGGCCTTGGCAAAATCGGCCACGTACTTTTCAGGCTCAACAATCATCAGGTGCACGTCGAGGGGCTTTTGGGTGACGGGGCGAATCGCCTCGACGATCAGGGGGCCAATGGTGATATTGGGCACAAAGCGACCATCCATCACGTCCACATGAATCCAGTCGGCACCGGCTGCGTCAGCGGCCTTGATCTCTTCGCCCAGGCGGCTAAAGTCGGCCGAGAGAATGGAGGGAGAGATGACGACGGATTTATGAGAAGAGGTGTGAGGCATGGGGAATGGTTCTCCTGTGCGTTTGTGTTTATCGTAACAAAGTCTTAAAATCTCTTCTCACAAAAGTTCTAGATTTGAGAGAATTCCCCATCAATATATGATGAAGCCCTGGGATCGCCCAAGGGACAATTCCTTTGTCAAGCATCGTAGGGTGGGCATTGCCCACCACCAAATCCCCGTTGCACCCTAAGCATTCGACAATCGAGCCATCGCTTGACCCGCCAGGGCAGCGTGGGTCTCAGCCAGCAGATGCGGAATTTTCTCGGCGTGGGGGCTGCGGCGCAGGCATTCGGATAGATTCACCTGGCTCAGGTTCTCAGCCTTTTCGCCGGGGAACCAGTGGCCTGCGTTGCCCAGCATGTTGTAGCGGGCCTTGGCGTAGTCTTCCATGTCAAAGGCCAGCAGCAGGTTGCGCAGCCGCAAAATGGCGGGGATGTTGATGTGGCCGGGGGTTTCGTCGGGGCTGGGCAGGCCGATCGCCCAGGTGCGGAGCCAGTCTTCGCCCAGTACGGTTTGGGCATGGCGGTGCAGGCGATCGCACACAGGTTTGAGGTGCCGGTCAGCATCCTCTAGCAGGGGCAGCGTCTTGAGGTGCTCGTCAAAATCGGTGGGCCGCGCCGCCCCAATGCTCAGGGTGTGCACCTGGAGATGGCTGAGACAAAACAGATCGTTGAACACCATCGGGCTGAGCGGGTCGCACAGTTCCACTAGCCTGGCGGGGGGACTATAGAGGTGGCCCCCTTTATCGGACGGGCTGATGATGAAGACGCCGACATCGTGGCGCTGGGCGGTGGCGATCGCCGCCCAGTTATCCTGATTCACGTAGTACCAGTGCAGATTGACGTAGTCAAACTGATCAGAGGCGATCGCCCGCTGGATTACCGCCGTTGGCGCGTGGGTCGAAAAGCCGATGAACCGCACCCGCCCCTGGCGCTGAAATTCGCGGGCCACCTCCATACAGCCGCCGGGGCGCAGGGTCCAGTCTAAAATTTCGGCGGTGTTGATGCCGTGGAGACCGAGCAGGTCAACGGTGTCCAACCGCAGGTTGGCCAGCGATTGCGTCAAATTTTGGCGAAACTCAGCGGGGTCGGCGGTGGGGGAGACTTTGGTTTGCACAATCAGGCGGTCTCGATCTAGCCCCGGCAAAATCTGCCCCAGCTGCACCTCTGAGGTACCATAGCCCCGCGCCGTTTCGATGTGGTTGATGCCGACTTCTAGGGCGCGGCGAATGGTGGCCTCCAGGTTCTCCTGATTCTTCTGGGGGACCTCCTCTAGGGGCACATCTTTCCAAGAGTGTTGATACCGCATGCCGCCGCAGGAGAACACGGGCATCTGCAGCTCGGTACGACCAAAGCGTCGGTATTGCATAGGGGTAGAGGCCAGTAAAACTAGGGAGCTACCCCCCCACGGTAATCAAGGGATGGTTGGTTGTAAAGGTTTGAAGACAGGCTATACCAAACCAACCCAGGCCCTGTGGTTTCCCCCCGGTAGAACTCCACTTCTGAACTTAAATTTGGTTTATTCAAGGTGATCAGATTAAGCATCCAGCCCCTTTAGCTAGGTCAGACCTTGCCTCCCCAGATTGCCTGCCAGGAGATAGCACCGTACATTGAAAGCAATCGTTAAGCTGCTGGAGCGTCATAACCATGCCAACACTCGATCAGCTCAATCCGATTTTGCAAAGCGGGCAGGCCACCACTGAGGCCGCCCTTGAGCTGTTTGATGCCCTAGGCCCCGTCAGTTTAGAGTTTATGATCGGTCGGTGGCGAGGGTCTGAACTTTCAACCCACCACCCCATGGATGGGCTGTTAGCCGCCTCCAACTGGTATGGCAAAGAATTTCTTGATCCAGAGACGGTGCATCCGCTGTTGTTTTTGGATGGGCAGAATCGTGTTTTTAAGGTGGCTCCTAGTCTGGCGGCCATGCGGCTCAGCCTGAAGCTGCCGATGTTCAAGCAGCCCGCCTTTCACCCCCTGGTGCGCTTGATGACGGCGATGTCTACCACACAAGCGAGTCAGGCCCGGCTGCGCATGATGGAGTATCGCCACCAGGTCAGCGCCACCATGATCTATGACAATCTGCCGATCAACGACAGCTTTAGAAAAGTAGACGACAACACCGTCTTGGGCTTAATGGACTTTAAGGACATACCCCAACCCTTCTTTTTTGTGCTGCGGCGAGAGTAGAACTGGCTGCTCACTCAATGGGGGCCTCTAGGGTTTTGACCGTCTTGGGCAGCAAGAACGATAGCCCCAAGCACAGCAGACACAGCGCCAAAATCACCAGCAGCGTGCTCTGCATCGCCTCGATCGCAGCCGTCTGCAAAATGCCGTTAAGGGCGGGCTGGATCGACTCAGGCAGCTGATTGAACAAGTCTCGGCGATCGCTGCGTCGCAGGCTGCGGCGATCGCGATACTCGATCACCCCCTGGCGAATCCGCTCGACCGCGTCGGCAGCCAGCACTGGATGGGACACACCGTAGGCTGCCACGTCATCTTGGCGCACGGTAAATAGCACGGTGTCGCCTGCCAGCACCACAGTCTGGGTAGCGTTGGACTCAGCGCGAATCTCGTCGCGGCTCAGGTCAGGGGCAGCGGCGATCGCCCCGAGGCGCTGGGTAATGATGCCGGCCCGCTCTTCCGCCGTTGTTACCCCATCCACCCCCCGCTTGACGTAAAACAGCGGTTCCCCATCCAGCGTCACCGGAAAGCCATCGACCACGTTGCCCACCACCGCCTGAGAGGGAACCGAGCTAGCATTCTCGCCCCCAAAGCGCTCTCCCTCAGCCCGTTCTACCCCAGCGTTTTCTGAGGTCGGGGCTGTCAGGTCCCTAGTTGCTAAGGCTGGCGGTACGATCACCACCAACACCATCGCCAGGCCCAGCAGCCAGTATCTAAACCATCGCCCCACCCAAACTCGCCAGGGTACCCAAAAGCCCATAGTATTGATCGTTAAATAGGTACTAGGAGACTGAGTTCTGACTTCTCTCTCTCCCCATTAGATTTGGCCTAGAGGAAGAATAGCAAAGATATAATGATGCCTCGCTGCCCTGACTGCACCTCTGAACGAACGATTTTAAGACTATTAGACTGCGATCGCCCATACCCTAAACTTGAAGTGCAACCCTAAATGTCACACCTCAAACCCTAAGTTTTCGTCTTCTGCCCCTAATCAACCCAGCCAATATCGGCATCGGTCAACATCGGGTTAGGCTGCCCTTTTTGAATGGCATACTCTGGCACCCCCCGATGGTAGGTGGGTCTATCCTTAGTTTCCATGGGGCGGCGGGGGGTGATATCTACCCCAGAGGTGCGACGCATTGCTGGAGCCGGAGTCGGCGCGGGAGCGGGAGCCGGGGTTTCGGCCAGCTTCAGAATGGTTTTTTTAGCTTCATCTAGTTCGGCCTGGGTCTTGGTCAACGCCTCGGCTTTGGCCTTGGTGGCGGCCTCCGACTGAGCGAGGCTGTCCTTGAGCTCAAACAGTCGTCCCTGCTGGGTTTCGAGATCTTTTTGCAGCCCGGCAACGGTTTTCTCTAGCTGGGCCTTGTCTTTTTCGGCGGTGGCCAGATCTTTTTCTAAAGCGCTCACCCGCTGGGCTAGATCAACATCGGTAACGGTCGGTGCTGCAACAGCTGGCGCTGCTGCGGTCAGGGGCTGAGTCGCTGCGACTTCCGCCTTAGCCTTGGCGGCGGGCTTCGCTTTGCCCTCGGGCTTAGCCGATTGGCGGCTGGCAGCGGTGCGGCGAGAGGAACTAGAGCGGGAAGCGCGGCGGCTAGCCGTCGCCTTAGGAACCGCAGGCGCTTCGTCAGCATCAGTCGGCAGGGCGATCGCAGGGTCTGGGGCGTCAGCCTTATTCACTTCTTCTTTGAGTAGATCGGAAAGGCTCTTTTTGGTCATGGCTGGGTCCAGTCTCGCTGTAGTTCTTCGGCAACTCGGCAGTAGTCAGAACGGGCCTCCTGGCTGTTTTTGCCGCGCCACTTGAGCACCGGCAGCCCCTCTAATGCGGCCCGCTCGTGAGCTTTGTAGGCACGAATAAACGCATTACAGGCGGGAATTTTTAGCTCCAGCAGGGTGTTCTGGGCTTCAATGGCTTCGCCGACGCTGCGGGAATCCACCTTCGTCAACAATACTCGATGGGATACCCCGCTGGGCGATACTGCTTCATTCACTGTAGTAATCAGTACGGCCAGATCCATCGGGGCCGGTGGGGTGGGCAGCAGCAAATAATCCGCCGCCGGAATCACGGCAGCCAGGGTGGCTGACCCCAGCGCTGGCGGAGTATCTACCACGATCAGGTCATGGCTATGCTCCTGCCTGAGTCGTTTCAGCCGAGCTGGGTTAGTTTCTGACTTCACCTCAAAGCCCAGGTCAACCGGGCTGCGGCCTGTCCACCACAGGGCTGACCCCTGGGGATCAGCATCGACTAGCAGCACCGATCGCGTCTGTGCAAACACCGCTGCCAAATTAACGGCGGTGGTGGTTTTGCCCACCCCTCCCTTGCCGTTAAACACCGCTAACACAATTGGGCTAGCCAATCAAAGTTCCTCCTCAGGAGATGCGGCCAAAGCCTCCAGCAAACTGTCTACCAGGAATTTTGAGGCAGATCAGCTAGAGCAAACGCTGCCCTGCTCGTTGCACCAGGCCACGCCAACCTACGGAATAGTACTGCAAGCTTGCGCGAACAGCATATCCAGATTGATCCTATTCCTTAAAAACCTTGTCCTCTACTC
>QBLT01000231.1 GCA_003249105.1 Leptolyngbya sp.
CGTTATACTCAGACCAGTTGCGGACTCGGTACTGCATCGGCGTCAGGTTTTGGGTAGTACTTAAACCTTATGCCACTACCCCGTCCGTAACACCCTATTTATGCAACAACGCCCCTCTACACTATGGCGTCGGGCCAACCTTCCTCCGCCCTCATCTCCCTCACCTTCCTCATCACCGCTCTGCGGATCCTGCCGCAAACACCCGCCCAATCACTTCCTCCACCGGCGGATCGCTGACGGTCAGATCCTGCACATCCAAATCTCCGAGCAGCTGGCTGACGGTTTGGGTGAGGGTGTCGCGGTGCACAATCAGCCGGGCGGTGCAGCCCTCCAGGCTTTCCAGTTCGCCATAGCGACTCAGGGTAGCCACGTCGCAGCCCGTGGCCAAATCCACGGTGACTTCTCGGTAGGGGGCAAAGCGATCGAGCAGCCCCTCTAGGCTGCCGTCATAAATCAGCCGCCCCTGGTAAATTAGCAGCACGCGACGACACAGGGCCGTGATATCGGCCATGTAGTGGCTGGTGAGCAAAATGGTGGCTTCGTAGCGCCGGTTGTAGTCGCGCAAAAATTCTCGCACTGCCACCTGGGCGTTAACGTCGAGCCCCAGGGTAGGCTCATCTAAAAATAGAACGCGGGGACGGTGCAGCAGCGCCGCCATCATTTCGGCCTTCATGCGCTCCCCGAGAGACAGCTTGCGTACAGGTTGAGACAGCTTTCCCTGGAGAGCTAGCATCTCGGTGAGTTCGTCAATTCGATAGTGAAATTCTTTGTCAGAAAGACCGTAAATGGCAGCGTTGATTCGCAACGAATCTAGGGCAGGCAGGTCCCACAGGAGCTGCTGCTTTTGCCCCATAACCAGAGTGATATCCTGCAAAAACTCGGTGCGCCGTTGAAAGGGCACCTGGTCGCCGACTCGCACGGTGCCGCTAGAGGGGTGGATGAGCCCCGTGAGCATTTTGAGAGTGGTGGTTTTGCCCGCACCATTGGGGCCCAAAAATCCCACCACCTCCCCAGGGTCAATGTGGAAGGAGATAGACTGCACTGCCTCTACCAAACGGTACTGACGACGCCAGAAATGCCTCAGGGTGCCCCCTAACCCAGGCTCTTTAATGGCGATGGGATAGCGCTTGCTGAGCTGATTGACATCGATGGTAGGCATAGCGGAACAGCAAATAGAGTAGCTAGCCCCCAACCTGGGGGCTATGACTTTCACTGTACCGCTAACCTCTGGCAGAAGCTGGGCGATCGCCAGCCCAGTGACCCAGTAGCAGGTTCACGCAGCCTATCTACCCTTGGGCTGAGAGCGTTCTGTCACCATTATCTTGGTGAAGTTCTAGGCTTAGCTCACAACCCGGCGCAAAAAGTGGAGGCGCTCGTTGAGCCCCATGGTGTTGACGCGGGCGAGCAGCGCTTTGGTTGTGGCCGAACCGTCTTGGCAGGCGGTTAGGGGCAGACGATTGGCGGGCATGAGGCTAAACAGGCGGTGCCAAAAGGCCAGCTTCATATTCACGTTGAGGGTTTGATAGGCCTGGGTAAAGCGGGTATCGGCCCCAGCGAGAATGTCGCGCAGGATGGCCGTTTGATCGTTGCGATCGACCTGCTGAATCTGGCCCAGCAGTTGCTGCACTGCCTGGGAAAAGAGCGCCACCGGGGCGATCGCCGCAAAGGCCTGCCCCAGGGTGTCATAAATCTGCCAAAGCACGGCAATTTTGCAGTCTACATCGACCGATTCAAATGATTGAACGGCTTGCTCAAACTGAAGGCGAACATCTATAGCGGTCATGGTAGGTTTCCTGTAAGGGCTTGTTATGGGGTGAGATAGCAACGCGGCAGAACAGGTGAGGGCTCTGTCGCGGAGATCGCGATCGCTGGAGGGAGGACTTTAGCTCCGGCAATCCACAGCTAAAGCAGTGATTTAAAGGGCTAAAGCAGAAAAAAGGAAGAAGAAGTCGTGTCAATTTAAAAGGGTTTATCGTCTATTCATATTGATCCCTGAGCTTTTTCGATACGGGGTGTTTCTTCCAAGTTTCTTTTGATTTAAAGCATAGCTAGGGTTGATGGCTGCGCTCACCCTCCGAAAGAGAGGGAAATCTTGGCTATTTAGGGGATTGTTGCCGAGCTGGGGCCATTGTCTTTTAATATTTAGTTACACAGCTAGGGTGCTGTTCCGGCAGCGGTAGCGTTCCTGTGGGATGATTTCGCCCAGGCCATTGCTTGGAGTGCTGTTCTCTGGAGTTATGAGGGCAATCTTGATGTTTAAACGCAAAGCGGCTCCGCTATTGACCTATCTGAGCAAAAAGACTGAGTTTGAGGGGGTGCTCCACGCTGAGGGGATGCTGCGGATAGACGGCGTGGTTCACGGCACCGTAGACATCAAAGGCGATCTAGAGATCTCCTCCACGGGGTTGATCGAAGGCCCTGAGGTGAGGGCTCAAAACATAGTGGTGCAAGGCGTACTGAAGGCTCGGGTCTTTGCCGAAGGCAAGCTCACCCTCAGCCGCACAGCCCGATTGGAAGGCGATGTAGTGGCCGGAGCCTTAGAAATAGAGCCGGGTGCCTACTACACGGGATACATAGAGACCCGAGATGCCAAGTCACTGCCGCCAGCGCGTGAGGTGCCTGAACTCTACGGCACTACTGAGCTTTAGTTCAACTAAATTATCTGGGCCGCGCCCCTAGTCGCGCATGAGCCAGGTGGTCAGCACCAGAGCTATGCCTCCCAGCAACCAGGGCGAAGGCGTCAATAGCTGGCCTAGGTGGGTGAGGCTATTGACTAGATGGGCGATCGCCCAGGCGGCCATCACGCAGATGATCAGCATCCCAAGTTCCATCGCTGGTGCCTCCGGCAGTGGCTAGATACGCTATTTATATTGAGCTGGTGTCAATGGAGACAGTTGCAACTTCTGTCTATTATGACCGCCGATCGCAACGGTTACCGAGCACCATAGAATTGAACCGTAGGAGGCTGGGGCCATGACCATTAAGTATCAACGTCGTGGAGCCGTGGCGCTAGCAGCAGGGCTCTCCGTGGGCCTGATTTCAGCACTGCCCACCCTGGCTCAGCAGGCCAACTTTGAGTCATTCACGTTGTCTGGGGCCACCTCAGCTGCCAGCGTTAGCGGCTTTACCAACGGCATTTCTGCACTGTCTAGCATTGCTGGGCGCGATCGCAATGGCACCATCTGCGCCGGGTTTGCCGATGTCGCCCCCGACCACATCATGGTGTTGCAGCAAGATTTCGCCACCCTCACTCTTCAGGTCAACAGCGGCGGCAACGACACCAGCCTGCTCATTCAAGGGCCCGATGGCACCATCCGCTGCGGCGACGACACCGATCGCCGCAATCCCGATGCCCTAGTCCAAGACCAAAACTGGCCAACGGGTACCTATAGCATCTGGGTGGGATCCCACCAGCAGGGGCAGCGCTACAACTATTCCCTCAGCGCAAATCCTTAGGGCTAGACTGCCCTATCCATTAGCGCCAGGCCGTAATGCCGGTCTGGAGTAATCCACACCAGCGAAGGGTGTTGGTCAAGGCCATGGCCACGTTAGGATAGGGAAATTGCAGTTAATTCCATTGCCTGTGCTCACCACCCTGATTGCCGATTTTCGCATCGTCTTCGAGCGTGACCCAGCGGCCCGAAACTGGCTAGAGGTGCTCACCTGCTATCCCGGCCTGCACGCCCTGGGGTTGCACCGCTTTAGCCACTGGCTTTGGAACCTGGGCCTGCCCGTGGTACCCCGCATCATCTCTCACCTGGCCCGGTTTCTCACCGGCATCGAAATTCACCCAGGGGCCACCATCGGCAAAGGTGTTTTTATCGACCACGGCATGGGCGTCGTGATTGGTGAAACTGCGATCGTTGGTGACTACGCCCTGATCTACCAGGGCGTTACCCTGGGCGGTACGGGCAAGGAAGTCGGCAAGCGCCACCCTACCCTCGGCAACAACGTGGTAGTTGGAGCCGGGGCCAAGGTGTTGGGCAATATTTACCTCGGCCATAACGTACGCATCGGGGCTGGCTCGGTGGTGCTGAGGGAAGTGCCCTCTGACTGTACGGTGGTCGGTGTACCTGGGCGCATCGTGTATCGAGCTGGGGAGCGGGTAGAACCGCTGGAGCACGGCCGTTTACCCGACTCCGAAGCCCAGGTGATTCGCGCCCTGCTCGATCGCATCGAAGCTCTAGAAAAAGAAGTCCAGGCCCTAGGGCAAGTGCGCCGTGAACCCGTTTTAGTGGGTGCGGTACGGTCTCAAGACGGCGTTTACTGCCGTTTGCAAGACCGCGTTATCGAAGAGTTCCTAGACGGCAGCGGTATTTAGTCAAGTATCTCAGTATTCCGAGACCAAAGTGTTCTTCAGCTGAAGCAGTCCCAGCGCTACAATGCCGGGACTGCTTCAGTTTATTTGGGATCCATTTTCCACGACAAAAATATACTCCGTAATAGTGCTGAGAAAATGTCCACCGACTCGAGGCAAATGTAAGGAATTGCTTACAAAATCCGGCAATCGAGACAGTAGATTTGCCTGGGCAATGGGTAAGCCAGTGGAGACAAATCACATTCAAGGCCGTCTCGAAGATTGGCGGACTCATCTTTGACAGGGAAAAAATCCGCAGCAATAAAGTAGTTCATTTGTTTTGATTAATTGGTTTTTGTGCGATCGCCTTTAACTCTAGAGAGGGCGTTTTGGTTGCAGCTTAAGCATTTCAGCCGATTCAATCGTTTCTTGCAAAGTTGGGGTGGTACATCACCTGACATTGCAGTTAAAATTGAAAGGCCATGGCGGCGCTGATGTATTTCTCTAGATAGAGGCGGCGGCGACCCGGGCCAACAGCACCCATTCAGTGTCATAAACGTCTAGGTGGCTAGGCACCCGTCACTGAATTTCCAAAAAATAGATCCGCACTTTTTCGGAACTGTAGGCATCTATCCAACGGAGCTGTTAATCTGATCACAGTCTTTGTCTTTCAATTTTAAGGAGCACGAGGATCGCGGCATGACCCAAGCAAATCATCTGCTCGGCACCATCAACCCTGAAACTGAACTCGATCTGCTGATCGACGGTAATGATAGTGACGAGAATTTTGTTGCCCAAGATGACGAGGCCGGCGCCGATGACAAAGCGCCGAAGGGGAAGGTAACCCGCCGCCGAGCTCAAACCAAAAAGCGCCACTACACCGAAGACTCTATTCGCCTCTATCTGCAAGAAATTGGCCGCATTCGCCTACTGCGAGCCGAAGAAGAAATTGAGCTGGCCCGCAAAATTGCTGACTTGCTCAAGCTAGAGCGCATTCACGACGAGCTGTTCGACTCCCTCGATCGCGATCCCTCCGACATCGAGTGGGCCGCCGCCGTCAGCCAAGATGAAGGCAAAGACTACACCCTAGCCAGCTTCCGCCATCGTCTGCACATTGGTCGCCGCGCCAAAGACAAAATGGTGCAATCAAACCTGCGTCTGGTGGTATCAATCGCCAAAAAGTACATGAACCGTGGCCTCTCCTTCCAAGACCTGATTCAGGAAGGCAGTCTGGGCCTCATCCGTGCCGCCGAGAAATTTGACCACGAGAAGGGCTACAAGTTCTCCACCTACGCCACCTGGTGGATTCGTCAAGCCATCACTCGGGCGATCGCCGACCAATCGCGCACCATTCGACTACCGGTTCACCTTTACGAGACCATCTCTCGAATCAAGAAAACCACCAAGCTGCTCTCCCAAGAGCTAGGCCGCAAGCCCACCGAAGAAGAAATCGCCACTCGCATGGAAATGACCATCGAGAAGCTGCGGTTTATTGCTAAGTCGGCCCAGCTGCCCATTTCCCTTGAGACTCCCATCGGTAAAGAAGAAGACTCTCGCCTGGGCGACTTCATCGAGTCAGACGGCGAAACCCCCGAGGACCAGGTATCTAAGAGCCTCCTGCGGGAAGACCTGGAAAGCGTTCTGGGCACCCTCAGCCCCCGCGAGCGGGATGTGCTGCGCCTGCGCTACGGCCTTGACGACGGCCGGATGAAAACCCTTGAAGAAATTGGCCAAATTTTCAACGTTACCCGCGAGCGCATTCGCCAAATTGAAGCCAAGGCCCTGCGCAAGCTGCGCCACCCCAACCGCAACAGCATTCTCAAAGAGTACATCCGTTAGGGTTGACTTCGACTTCGGCCCTCTGGTTGAAGTATTAGCGTGACGTTTAACGAAACTTATTAAAAAAGGCTGCCTTTGGGTGGCCTTTTTTGGTAGCACGGCAGTTGCCACTCTGAACAGGCTAATTTTGAGTTAGACAGTGGCAGATTCCTCGGGCGCGATCGCCATTGCTCCTAGGTGATGCCAAACTTGAATGAGAATAATTGTCAGCGAATTCAGCGTTAGTACTGACTTACCCAAAGGTTTGTTGATAGAGTAGACAGATTGCCGCTCAGTTGGTACACTTGTTCCATGACATGACCCAACGCCGTGGCTAAATCCCTATGGAATCCTTAACAACCGCTCAACAGGAGCTCTACGACTGGCTAGTTGAGTATATCCGGGCCAATCAGCACTCCCCCTCCATTCGCCAAATGATGCGGGCGATGAACCTACGCTCTCCTGCCCCGATTCAAAGTCGCCTAGAACACCTCAAGAACAAGGGCTACATTGAGTGGAGCGAAGGCAAAGCGCGCACCATCCGCGTTCGGGATGATGTCCGTGGGGTGCCTATTCTTGGCACTATCGCCGCAGGTTTTGTCAACGAAGCGTTTACCGATACCGTCGAGCGTCTCGATCTCAACGGGCTACCCATTCAGTCGGGCGACTATGCCCTCAAGGTCACTGGAGACAGCATGATCGAGGCCATGATCCAGGATGGGGACGTGGTGATCATGCGTCCAGTAAAAGACCCCCAGGGCATTCGTGAGGGAACCATTGTTGCAGCCCGGGTTGAGAGCGGCACTACCCTTAAATCATTTCACCGCCAAGGTAACCAGGTGCATCTCAAGCCTGCTAACCCCAACTACCCTGTGATGGAGTTTCCGGCAGATCTCGTAGACGTTCAGGGTCGGCTAGTGGCCGTGTGGCGTGGTATTGACCCAGACTTTACCGTCTGACGTTTTCCCGAGTTTCAAGCGACTAGTGCTCCTGGCCGCTGTTGTGAATCACAACAGCGGTTTTTTGTCAATTGGGCAGTGAGGTTATTCAGGCTTTGCCTGCGGCAGGGCGGCTTCGGAGTCCGGTTCCAGTTCTGCTACGGGCGGGTGGTTGAGACAGCACAGGCATTGCTCCAAGGTCTCTCGTACCGACTCGTGGGTGTATTCATCGTCGGGATGGGGGGGCTGGCCGGGCTGCTGGAAGTGGGGGCGGCTGTCATAAATTTGGCCCCAGGTGACGTCGGTTTGACGCACCAGTTCGTAGAGGGTGGCGGGCGATCGCAGCACCGCTGCCAGCAGATCCTTCACCGCCTCGGTGGGGTGCCCCACGTACTGGCTGAGGCGGCGCTCATCATCAACCAGCCACTGCTCCAGCACCCGGTGTAGAGCGCCTGGGCCATCCACCAGGGATTCCTTCAGCGCCTGCTGTGCCCCATGCTTGGCCTGCACGAGCCGTGGGATAGGAGATTCCCCTTTCATAAAATTGCCCGCCTCCTGACCAATGGCGTCAGCTAGGGTAAACGGGCGACTGAGGCGCAGTTCCTGCTGAATATCGGGGGTGTTGTCTGGGGA
>QBLT01000232.1 GCA_003249105.1 Leptolyngbya sp.
GCCAATGACTCTCTACGCCTATATTCTAGACATCATCCTTTAACTGACCAGTGCCAATCAGCGACAGTTTGTATGCCTGTTGACTAAGCATTAGCAGGAAAATTCTTGTTTGCGCAATAGAAATTTAGAGCAGGTCACCTACTCCTTGCTTGACAAGTAGCTTAAAGCTCGCAAAGAAGTTCAAAGATTCAGGCATACCAGTACGCTGTGGTCAACGCTATTAATGTCCCTTCCCTAGGCCTTCGCGGTGCCGCGCCCCGAGAGCGTCATGGCAAACCAGGCGGTCAGCAGCGTCAGCCCACCTGCAATCCAAAACGGAAAGCTGTAGCTGACGCTGACCAGCAGCCCCGCCGTCGCCGGGCCGATCGCATTAGAAATGCTCAGGTACGACGCGTTTAGCCCCATCACTTCCCCCTGTTCGCGGGGGCCGCTGTTAAGCGACAGCAGCGCATCGATCAGCGGCATGGGGAACGAGTTGACGGCGCTGAAAATAACGGCGATCGCCGCGAACGCCACAATGTTTGGAAACACGGGCATCAGCAAAAACAGTAGCCCTCGCGCCGCCAGCGCCCCCACCAAAATCTGCACCAGCCGAAACCGCCGCCGCAGTGGCTCCAGGGCAAACACCTGGGTGACAAAGCCAATGATCCCCACCGCCGCGAACATGATCGCCAGGTTGCGGGCGTCTTGCCCCAGCACCTTGAGAAAGAAGGGCTGAAACGCAAAGGTAAAGATCGTAAACGTAAAGCCGCTAAAAAACGTCAGCCAAAAAATGCGGCCAAAGCGCCCGTCGGTGGCTGATCTGGCCAGGCGATCAAAGCCAAAATCGCGCCAGGAAATTTGAAAGGTATCGCAGCAGTTCTCTAGCGTTTCTGGCAGCAGCACCAGGCAGACGGTGGTGGCAAAGAGGGCGATCGCCGCCGAAAACAAAAACCCCATGCCCAGGCTGGTAAACCCCGGCAGTGGCGGCACCAGCTGCGCCACGTAGCTCAGGGGCGGCCCCACCACAAACCCCAGCCGAAACACCGCCCCAAAAATGCCGTAGGCCCGCGCCCGCTGCTCAGGCGTGGTGATGTCGCTGACGATCGCCTGGGCGATGGAGGTATTGCCGCCCGTGATGCCATCGAGCAGGCGCGCCGCAAACAGCACCCAGGCCACCGAGGCCAGCCCTGCCATCAAATTCGCCGCCACCGTGCCCAGCAGGCTAATAATCAGCAGCGGCTTGCGACCCATGCGATCGGAGAGTCGGCCTAGGATGGGTGTGGCCACAAACTGCGCCGCCGCGTAGGCCGTAGTCAGCAAACTGGCCTGAAAGTCGCTCAGCCCAAACTCCACCGCGTAGGGGTAAATCAACGGAATAATCAGCGTAAACCCCACCGCATTAATAAACGCTACCAGAGCAGCAATCCAAAACCGCAGTGGTAGGCGTGAGGAGTCAGCTGAAGTCATAAAATCAATCTATGAAAAATATTTTCGTCACTGTAGCGCTGGCGCTGGGCCTGCCGATAGTAGCTCTGGCAGGCACCTTCGCCTACATCAGCTCTGCCAATTGGAAAGCCGCTGACTACGACAACCTGGTCACCTACGAGGCCTACCCTCCCGGCACCGCCAACCCTGAGCAGCTTAGCGTAGTCAGCTACAACATTGGCTATCTGTCGGGGTTAACCAACCAGCAAGCAGTCGAGCGCGACAAGAGCCTCTACGACGCCAATCAAGCCACAGCGGTTAAGGCGTTAGAAGAGATTCAACCCGACATTCTGGCGCTTCAAGAGATCGATTTTGACGCCTATCGATCGTTCAACGTCAATCAGCAGTACGCGGTTTCGGCAGCGCTGGAGATGGCTTTTGGGGCGATCGCCGTGAACTGGGACAAACGCTACGTGCCCTTTCCCTACTGGCCACCTCAGGCTCATTACAAACAGGTAATCTCAGGGCAGGCCGTGCTCAGCCGCTACCCCGTTCGCCGCAACGAACGCCTGGTGCTAGAAAAGGTGCCCACGAACCCGTTTTACTACAACGCGCTGTACCTCGATCGCGTCGCCCAGGTCACCGAAATCGACGTCTCCGGCCAAACCCTGATCGTGATCAACGTTCACCTCGAAGCATTCGACGCCCCTACCCGCATCCGCCAAACTCAGGTGGTGCGCCAGTTAGCCGAAGGCTACGCCAAGGACTACCCTGTTTTGCTGGTGGGCGACTTCAACAGCAGCCTCAACCGCGACGAGGGCGACGATCCGCGATCAATCGGCATTCTGCTCGATTCCCCAGTGCTGGCCTCGGCGCTGCCCACGGCCCCGGCTTCGTTTACCTTCCCGTCTGACCAGCCCCAGTACGTCCTCGACTATATCTTCTACACCCCCGCCACCCTGGAAGTGGTGGCCGCCGAAGTTGTGGCCGAGGCAGCCCAGGCGTCAGACCACTTGCCCGTACAGGCATTGGTGAACCTACGCTAAGACTTGCCCTGACATGATCTCAAAAATCTGCCTAGTATGATGATCAGACTATGGCAACTCCGACGAGAGCAAGGATGTCCCCAAGAGTAACTTAGTCAAATCGATTGGCACTTGGAGAGAGACATTGTGATGACCCATGCCAACCTCTACGAAACTGACTTCTACGCCTGGACCGTAGAGCAGACTAAGCTCCTCAAAGAAGGTGACTTTAAGCATTTAGATTTGGTCAACTTGGTAGAGGAAATTGCATCTTTGGGCCAACAGCAGCGGCAGGAGTTAGAGAATCGCTTAGCTGTTCTACTGGGCCATCTACTTAAATGGGAGTTTCAACCCGATCGCCGCAGCAAAAGCTGGAGAGCAACCATTCGTGAACAACGACGAACCGCTCAAAGGCTGCTTCAGCAAAACCTCAGACTCAAGCCCTATTTAGCTGAGGCGATCGCCGTTGCCTACGAGTCAGGGCTGGATCTGGTGGTACGCGAAACGCCCCTAGACTATCCCGATTTACCAACGGATTGTCCTTACAATCCCAAGCAAATTTTCGATCCTGACGTTCCTGCTGGCATCAGCAATGCTTGATCGCTGTCATCGTACTCGCTTTTGAGCACCACTCCAGCAGCACCAACGTAATCATCTACGTGCCTGATGCTAGGGTGCTGATCAATGATCCTTTATAGAACCCTAGGCCGTCGCAACGATGCCAACCTGGGCGCACATTTCCGCCAGGGGGCAGCGCCCACATTTAGGGCGAGTACCTGTACAAATGTGCTTGCCAAAGGGCACCAGCAGCCGATTGATCTCGACCCAGTAGGGTTGCGGAAGTTTTGCCTCTAGCGCAGTCATGGTCTTTTCGGGCGACTTGGTTTGCACGTAGCCCCAGCGATTGGTGACCCGGTGCACATGCACATCGACGCTGACGCACGGGTAGCCCAGCGCCACCCCCAGCGCCAGATGGGCGCACTTTGGCCCCACCCCCTTGAACTGCATCAGCACCTCGGGGTCAGCGGGCAGGTTGCCGCCATACTCATCCAAAATTTGCTCAGAGATCTGGCGGATCTGAGGTGCTTTATTCTCTGCAAAGGTAGTCCCCTGAATCAGGGCCAAAATTTCTTCTACCTCAAGCCTCACCATTTGCTCCGGCGATCGCGCCCTTGCAAACAGCCGCTGCGCCACCGGCACGCTCACCTCGTCGTAGGTGCGAATGGAGATAATGCAAGCGACGAGCTGCTCATAGAGCGTGCCGAAGCCCTCCTCCGCCAGCTGAAACATAGCAGCTTGGGGAAACGGGGCCACCGCCGCGCGCAGCAGGGCGATCGCCCGGTCGATATCAAATTCCTTGGCCGTCACTACGCTACAGGTTTGCAGAACTAATTTGCAGGACTGGGCGAACCTAGGTCAGCACTAGGGGGGCCATCAGCTCGGGGTCTTGGAATAGCGGTGTGCTCAGGTAGCGCTCGCCAAAGCTGGGCTGAATGATCACAATCAGCTTGCCCTCGTTTTCGGGACGCAGACCCACCTCCACGGCGGCTTTGACGGCGGCCCCGGTGGAAATGCCCGAGAGCAGCCCCTCTTCGCGGGCGAGGCGGCGACCGTAGGCGATCGCATCCTCATCACTGACCTGCACCACCTCGTCGATCAGGGCTACGTTCAGCACCTCGGGGACGAAACCGGCCCCAATACCCTGAATCTTGTGGGAGCCGGGCCTGCCGCCCGACAGCACTGGGCTATTAATGGGTTCGACGGCGATCGCCTTAAATCCTGGCTTGCGCTGCTTCAGCACGTCGGCCACGCCAGTAATCGTGCCGCCTGTGCCTACGCCCGCCACCAAAATATCGACCTGGCCATCGGTGTCGGCCCAGATCTCCTCAGCGGTAGTGCGGCGGTGAATGTCGGGGTTGGCCGGGTTGCGAAACTGTTGCAGCATGTAGGCATCAGGCAGGCTGTCGAGAATATCCTGCGCCCGCTGAATGCAGCCCGACATGCCCGCCACGCCGGGGGTGAGTTCTAGCTCGGCCCCGTAGGCCCGCAGCATGGCCCGCCGCTCGGAGCTCATGGTCTCAGGCATGGTGAGAATCAGTCGGTAGCCCTTGGCCGCTGCCGCCATGGCCAGGGCGATGCCGGTGTTGCCCGAGGTGGGCTCGACTAGGGTAGTTTTGCCGGGGGTAATCAGCCCTTCGGCCTCGGCGGCTTCAATCATGTTGATGCCAATGCGGTCTTTGACCGAGGCGGACGGGTTCATGCCCTCCAGCTTGACTACCAGCCGGGCGAGGCAGCCGGCCTCTTGGGGAATGCGGTTGAGCTGCACCAGGGGGGTGCGGCCAATCAGTTGGGTCACGTTTTCGGCAATTCGCATGGGCCTGGCCTAGATGTAATACATAATGTCGACTTGCTGTTGGGCGTTGCGCTTTTCGACCATGTCTTGCAAGGTGTACTTTTGCAGCACCCCCTCAGCGGCTTGGCGCACCTCTCCCCACACGCCTTGAATCACCTGCGCTTCTGGTGTGTTAGATAGTTGGGTGGGATCGGCCTGGGGCTCAAACCCTTCTATGCAGCTCACCACATCATAGAGGGTAATCTTCCACGGATCACGGGCCAGCAGGTAGCCGCCCCGCGCCCCGCGCTGGCTTTTCACCAACCCGCCCCGGCGCAGGGTGGCCAGCAGTTGCTCTAGATAGCGATCGGGAATGTTCTGCTGGCTGGCAATCTGCCGAATTTGCAGCGGTTCGCCGCTGGCATAGTGGGGGCTCAGCTCTAGCAGCGCTAGCAGAGCGTATTCACTTTTAGAGGACAAATCCACAGGGCGGTCGGGGTAAAGAGCGATACAGTCTATTATACTCCGGTTCTCCACTGGGGTTTGCAGGATTATGCGATCGCGAAAAAACTGCTGGATTTGTATTGGGCTTCACTAAACGTCACAGGGCTTCGGGGTACTGTTCTGGGAGGTGGA
The DNA here is from genome assembly GCA_003249105.1 of Leptolyngbya sp. Classification (GTDB taxonomy): domain Bacteria; phylum Cyanobacteriota; class Cyanobacteriia; order Phormidesmidales; family Phormidesmidaceae; genus Nodosilinea. Next base: position 5,401 of record QBLT01000232.1, read on the forward strand.
AGGTGTTCTGGGATACATAGATCTAGGGGCGATCGCGCTTACTTCCCAGGCCATTGCCCCAGCCTCCTCCCTTCTGGTCACGTCTTCAGCACCGCAGGCAAACCTCTGGCAGGCCCTTCCTATGAGCCCCTTGAATCTGGTTGTGGATCAACTCGTTGGCCCTGCGGCCTCTGCCCAGGCTGCGTTAGCCGCTGCCCCGACTCCCTTAGACGGCCTAGCCGACTTTCTTGAAATTCTGCAATTCCTAATTCGCGAACCCTCGGTAGTGGGCAGCGAAGACTCGTTTTTTCGGGTGCTGCGGCGCGAGCTAGACGAGGTCGGGGCCGAGGTCACCTACTTCCACGGGGTCTTGGTGGCCCAGGGTCGTCGCCCCCACGACCTGATGCTGTCGGCCCACATCGATCGCCACGGTCTGCTGTGTACTGGCCCCAACGAGTTTCAGTACGCCGCCTTTATCGCAGGCAACCAGAGCGAGCTGACGGGCGACTCGGTGTCTGAGCAAATGCTGCACACCATTGAGAACCGCTTTCAGGGGCAGCGGGTGCAGGCTCACCTGCCCTACACCGGCACCTACATCGGCCAGGGAATCATCACCAACTCCTACATTTGCCCTGAGCGCAAGAACCTGATCTTTGAGGTCGATGGGCTCGACTACCTTCAACCCGGCACGCCGATCTCGTTCTTAGACCGCCTGCAATTCAAGGATGGCTACATTTCGGCCCAGCTCGACAATGTGATCAGCGCCGCCATCATTATTTTCTTGTTTCGCTGCGGGTTTGAGGGCACGGCTCTGTTCACCGCCCAGGAAGAGTCGGGCCGCAGCTGGCGCTACGCCCTTTCGTGGTTTCAGCGGCAGCGCATCGCGACCCAGCGCTTAGTCGCCCTCGACACCAGCCCCTACCACAGCCGCGAGGCCGCCGACCAGCAGCTCGTCACCCTGCGCCGCAAAGACGCCAGCGCCGATTTTGCCCCCGGCATTACCCAAGAACTAGCCGATCGCTGCGATCAGCTCGGCATTGCCTACAGCTACAAAGACGACTACATTACCGCCCAAAACCTGAGCCGCCCTAAGCCTTACTCCCTGGGCCGCACCGAGATGGGTCGCCTCACCGCCGCTACCGACGGGTCAGTAACGGGCACCACGCTGCAAATTCCCACCACCGAGTACCACACCGCGACAGAGACGGCATCGCTGGCCTCGGTGGCAGCAGTAATTCGCCTGTTGCAGACCTATCTTGACTAGCCCAGGGGCGTTAACGTCGTTACAAAGCCCCGGTTTTTAAGGCAAAACTCTGGTCATGCCATTAGAACAGCGCCAAAGACACCCGGCTCCTCGACAAAAGCCACACGGGTGATAATGGGGCTAGTATTGGCAAGCCATAACCGTTCCCTAAAGGGGGTTCGACGAGAACAGTTGCCTCGACATTAGCAAAGCCTGGTAAAGCTGCAATCATGAAAACGAATATTGAAATTGACGATGCTTTAGTTGCCGATGCATTGCGGGCGACTGGGCTAGAAACTACGGATAAGGTGATCGAACTCGCCCTTAAGCTGTTGATTCAAATCAAACGGCAGGAAGCTATCAAAGCCTTTCGGGGCCAGCTACCTTGGGATGGTGACCTAGGTGCTGCGAGAACTGACGCATGATTTTGGTCGATTCCAGCGTGTGGATTGACTACTTCAACGGTCAAAATACGCCCCAAGTCGAGTTGCTTGATCAGCTTCTCAGTACGCAACCGTTAGCCATTGGCGACATAATTCTGACCGAGGTCTTGCAGGGATTTCGCCAAGATACAGACTATATTACGGCTAAGCAAATCCTTACCTCGCTGACTATATTTCAGCTCATCAATCCTGACTTGGCCATCAACAGCGCCGATAACTTTCGTACCCTCCGCAAACGAGGCATCACAGTGCGAAAAACCGTCGATGTGATTATTGCAACCTTCTGCATTGAAGCGAAGCATGCTCTCTTGTTCTCCGATCGCGACTTTATTCCCTTCGTGGAGCATCTCGGCCTTGATGCGGTACTGGCGCCCTAGCTGAAAAGCTCGTTACTGGGATGCTAAGTAGGTAGACCTAAGTAATCAGCATGCTGACCACGGCGCAGCAAGGTTTCTAGCGATTCAGGGCTACGTTTAATTAGGCTCACCCACTTATGAGGCGCGCAAGCCTTCTAAATAAGAGTGTTCCAAGCAAATAATCATCCATTAGTCTAGAGAGACCTATCTTGTTTTC
>QBLT01000233.1 GCA_003249105.1 Leptolyngbya sp.
ACCTTAGGAAACTGACTAAATCTTATTCCCTTTACCCGTCATTATTTGCTTGACTCAACACTAGCACGATATCGCGCTTTAAGCTTATCGGCTGAAAAATGGGGTTCGAGATGCGAGATCTAGGTATTCCCCAATCCTACCTTATTTCAGGGGTAACTAAGTCGGATTTAGTATTACAGGACTGTTGTTTAGTTCTCGCGGATGGTGAGGCTGTAGCTGGTGGGGGTTTGGCTACTGTTGCCAATGAAGAAGGAGTAGGTGCCCTGATTTAGTAGCCCTGGTGCGTTGATGGCCCCGCCTCCGCCGGTATGACATTCGCTGAAGCCATTGCTGCCTTGAATCAGCAGGGTGAGACCGCTGGTGCCACTGACCGCAATATCAACGGCGGCAAAGTCTTGATTGACCTGCAAAATTTGAACTGCCCCATCGCCAAGAACGCCACAGCTGGAGGGGCGACTGGGGTTGACAGAACCGCTGGTTTGGACGGGCTGGCTGAGGGGAGTTTGGGCAACGGGCTGAGCTGAGGCCACGCCTGTGCCCAGGGCCAGAGCAAGGGCGGCGGCGGGCAAAGTAAGAGATTTAAGCAGAGTTTTCATTGCGTGTCCTCCTCAGATAGGAGCGTTTGTCTATGTTTTTATCGTATTCAAAGATACAGGTGGGTGTGACAGTAAATGTGCCAGATTTCAAGGTGCCTGGGCTTTACATGAATGGTTGAAATGTTGAAGGCCAAAATCCGCCGAAATGGGAGGCCTTCGCTATTATGAAGGGCAATTATGGTGGAGAACTAGGGTCGGCTCTCCGGGCATCGCTCGCTCGGTATCCCTGGGTAACTTCGGAACCTGGATTGTATCGGGCTTTCTATGGCACAGACCTCTGATTCTCAACCGATTGCAGCCCAGGTGTCTGCCGCTCAGGTACAAGGGCGGTTATCGGCGGCCCACAGTTTATCGCTGCGGCGACTGGTGGCCTGGGGTCTGGAGGTGGGGCTGCTGGTGGGGAGTATCGCGCTTCCCTGGGGGGCAGGAGAGTTGGTTCGTCGGCATTCTACCGCCGAGTTAGTGCCTGTGAATTTGGCGGTAGCGGCGGCCCAAGGGGCGATCGCCCGGCCCCTAGGGCGATCGCGCCAGCGGTTGGTGACGGAGGTGCCGCCTCTAACCAACCTGTTGTGGTTTAGCACCCTGGTGCTGCCAGGGGCCTTGGTGGGTAGCCAACTCTATGGTCTGGCGACTCGGGGCAAGACCTGGCCGAAGGGCTGGCTAGGAATTCAGGTGGTGGCAAGCGATCGCCCCCTACCCAGTGCCCGCAAGGTCTTGGTGCGCGAGCTGGGTCGCTGGGGGGTGCCCGCAGTAGTGGCCTACGGAGTTTGGCTGGGTAGCGGAGCGTTTCCCAGTTTGTTTTGGCTGGGTGGGTTGTCTCTTGTTTGTGGACTGGGGGCAGGGGCGATCGGGCAGACCAGCCGTTCGCGGCGGAGCTGGTACGACAATTTGGCGGGCACTCGGGTGGTGCTGTTGCGGGGCGGACAAATACTGAGCCGGTACTACCCTGCCCCTGACAACCAGAGTAGCGGTTCCCTGAATGGGGATACTTCAACCTCGCTAACGTCGTCGCTCGCGAGATTGACATCCAAAGAACACGGTGGTCTCAGAGCCATTGTGCTTTCTCCGGCTGAGTCAGCGGTGGTATTGGGACCACGGGACTGGCGACAACATTTACCCGTGATTGGCGCTCTGGCTGGGATGGTTGTGCTGGGTGTTCTGGGAGCTGTGTGGCTAGATCGACGATTGCCCCAGGCCAACCAACGGGATGCGTTGTTTTTGGCTCTAGTGGAAAATCTGAGCCGCAATGCCGACTCGTTTAGCGATCGCCAAGCGGCGGCCCTGGCCCTAGCTAGCAGCCAAGATAGCCGCGCTATACCGCTGCTAGTAGACATGCTGGCTCAGACCAGTGACCCTAGCCTCCTCGATACCTTACAGCAGGCTCTAGTGACCCTGGGGCCACCGGCTATTCCTCACTTGCAGCGGCTCAATCTAGCTCTAGCCAATGACCTGCTGGCTCTGCCCCCCGAGCAACGGCTGCTGCCACAGCTGCGACAGCGCACGGTGAAGCAAACCCTGACTAAAATTTTGGTGCTGCACAGCGGCAACCTCAGCCAGGTTGACCTCAGCGGCACTAACTTGAGCTACATCATCGAAAGCCCCGACGCTTTTACCATGGTGCTGGAGCAGCAGCATTTGGCAGGAATTACCTGGCGCAATGCCGTGCTGTCGGGGGCGCGAATGCGCAAGGCCAAGCTTTTTGATCCGGGGGCAGATGGTCGCCAGAACACCTTTGACGATTGGACGACTGACTTCAGTGGCTCAGACCTCACAGAGGTCAGTCTGGTGGCGGCCCATCTGCGCCATACGGTGTTTCGCAATACGAGTCTGCTGCGGGCTAACCTCAGTAACTCCCTGGCGGCCTATGCCGATTTTTCGGGGGCCAATGCGAGCAGCGCCTGGTTTATTGCCGCAGACGTCAGCCACGGCAAGTTTAATGGCACCAGTCTGGTGGGGGCAGATTTGACCGATGCCAACTTAACCCAGGCCAGCCTGGTGGATGCTCGTCTGCGGCAGGCTTATCTGGCGGGGGCAACGCTGACCTCGGCAGATCTAACCCGGGCGGATTTGGCTGACGCCAATCTGAGCGAAGCGAACCTGACGGCGGCTAACCTGCGCCAGGCTAACCTTACCCAGGTTGGGCTGCAAGGGGCCGATCTGAGCCAGGCAAACCTGGAGGGTGCCAATTTAGCCGGGGCCAACCTGGAGGGAGCGGTCTTGGCAAAGGCGAATCTGGCTGGGGTAAACCTGGCTGGGGCGCAGTTTTTTACGCCGGAGCGATCGCAGGGGGATGGGTTTGTGACCACCATTGTGGCTCCAGAAACCACCGAACTGCTGGTAGGAGTAGACTTCTCTAAGGTGTTGAATCTAGAGGGCGAGCAGCTAGAGTATATCTGTAGTCAGGGGGGCGTTCACCTTGCATGCCGGGCTGAGTTTTAGTTTTTGGTAGAACGCAAACCATTGCTCGCGAATGGTCTAGATATGGCAGAGGTATTTTAGGGGTAAACCCATGCAGCGCACCCGTTTAAGTACCCTAATTGACGACCTGGGCGATCAGTTTAGCCAGTGGCTAATCAACCCCTGGCGACGGGTATCACTGGTGTTGCTGAGCCTGCTGCTGGGCTACTTTTTTACGCTGTCTCTGGCGGCGATCGCCGGTCAAGCCGCTGCCCAAGACACCGTCGTCTCAGCGTTGTTGGTGCTGGTGACAGAGCTGATCAGCTGGCTCGTGTACAGTCGTCGCTGGCGCGATCCAGCCCTGGTAAAAACGGTGCCAAAACCGGTTTGGCTAGACTGCATCAACGGTTTTAAGATTGGAGCGATTTATGCTGTGAGCGTGGAGGCCTTTAAACTGGCCAGCTAAAGCGAAGAATCCGTTGTGGCTAGGCTCTTGACTAATTGAGTGGCCAGAGCTGTAACGACTGCCCAATTTTTCTCGGCTATGGCAGTTTTGGGGAACAGGCTGGTGGAGAGGCCGACGGCGATCGCCCCCGCCTTCAGCATCTCCCCAGCGTTCTCAACGGTCACCCCGCCGGTAGGAATCAGCGGGATGTCAGCCAGCGGCCCCTTTAGACTGCGGATGTAGCTGGCTTGCCCCACAGCGTTGATCGGGAACACCTTAACGGCTGTTGCTCCGACTTGCCAGGCGGTGACTATTTCGTTAGGGGTTAGGGCACCTGGCACGATAGGGATTTCAATTTCCTGGGCAAGCCTAATAATTGCCGGATCGCTGTGGGGGCAAAAGCAAAACTGCGCCCCAGCGTCCACGGCGGCTTTCAGATCAGCTTGGGATAGGGCAGTGCCAATGCCGATAGTGCAGTGGGGCAATCGGTGCCTGAGCTTGCTAACCAAATCCCCAGGATGCCAGCTATTCCAGGTGATTTCGATCAGGTGGATACCGCCAGCGGCGGCGGCCTCTGCCATGGCCAACCCCTGATTCAGATCAGAAGAGCGAATAACGGCGATCGCCCGGTGCTGCCGCAGCAGACTCAAAAACGTGTCTTTGTCCATTGGCCCATCGTAGAAGCACGGGCCAGGGGGTGGGGCGGAGAAGAAACATTTTTAAGATTTTGAATGGGAACCTGGTTGCGACACCCCAGGCACTACAGCTCGTTCCGGCCAAAATCCAAAATCCAAAATTTCCTAGGCCTTTCCCCGCTGCCGCCTGACCACAGCGTTATAGGCAAAGAAAGCAATCAAAATCAGCGACGCTGAAAAAATAGTTGTCAACGTGCCCAGGGCGTAGAGGGCGGGCGATGTAACGTTGGTGGTCATACCAAAGATTTCCAGCGGCAGCGTGTTGCTCTGGCCCGACACCAGCGATGTGCGGGTAAATTCGTCGTAGGAGAGGGTGAAGGTAAGCAGCCCCACCCCCAGCAAACTTGGGGCAATCAGCGGCATCACAATTTCCCAGAAGGTTTTGGAGTCGGTGGCCCCCAGGTCGCGGGCAGCCTCTTCGTAGGAAGGGTTAAAGCGATTGAAAATGCCCAGCATGATCAAGAATGCGATCGGCAGCGTCCAGGTCAGGTGCGCCCCCAAGCCCGAGGTAAACCAGTTTGTGGGCCAGCCCATCACCTGAAACACAACCCCAATACCCAGGGAAACCAGAATGCTCGGCACGATTAGGCTAGCGATGGTCATGTAAAAAATCACCGTAGAGCCCTTAAACCGCTGGCGAAAGCCCATGCTGGCGAGCACTGAGGCGGCAATGGTGATCGCCATAACGGCAGCGCCCAGAATGAGCGATCGCACAAACGGCTCAATAAAATTGCCCACCCGCTGCTCTTGAAACACCTGCCCCAGCCAATAAAAGCTCAAGCCCCGCATGGGGAAAGTCAATCCACCCTCCGGCCCCTGCATAGACAGCATAAAAATGGTGATCATCGGGCCGTAGAGAAACAGCACGAACAGGCAGAAGAACGCCAGCAGCAAGTAATAGGTCAGAGAGCGTTTTTGCATAGGTTTTTATCGGGAGTTGTCGGTGGGCTGATTGACTGACAAAACTGCTTAGATTAACTCCTAGAAGCCCTCATCCTAAGAGAGCGTTTGAAAAGTGATGTGCTGTAGCTTTAGTCACCTGCCGATCCCCCCTGCCCCCCTTAAAAAGGGGGGTTAAAAGTCCCCCTTTTTAAGGGGGATTTAGGGGGATCTCCACTTTTGCTACAAGAAATAGGACTTTTCAAACATCCCCTAGGGAGCGGGAACCGGAAAGGTAGTCTGGATCCCCTCTCTCCTGGGGGAGAGGAGTTGGGGGTGAGGGCGCACAACCTCTGTCTCTAAAGCTCCTTACGGATATCTAGCACGCGCAGAATCGAGACGATAATCAGCATGGTCACCGCCAGCAGCACGATCGCATTGGCCGCCGCCAGGGGATATTGCAAACTACCGATCTGAGTCTGAATCAGCTTGCCAACGGAGGCCGACTGCCCCCCACCCATCAGGCGAACGGTCACAAACTCGCCCATCACTAACGTGACAATGAAGATCGAGCCGATCGCAATGCCCGGTGCCGACAGGGGCAAAATCACTTCCTTAAAGACCTGAAAGCCAGAAGCACCGAGATCTTCGGCGGCGGTCACGAGCGATCGCTCGATTCGCATCAAGCTGTTAAAAATCGGCGCAATCATAAAAATGATGTAGAGGTGCACCATCCCCAGCACCACCGCAAAGTCGGAGTAGAGCAAAAACTCCAGCGGCTGCTGAATTAGGCCAACGCCCATAAACATCTGGTTGACCAATCCCTCCCGCCCCAGCAGCGGCACCCACGAGATCATGCGAATGATATTTGAGGTCCAAAACGGAATCGTGCAGACCAAGAACAGCAAAATTTGCCACTCTAACTTAGGCACATGGAACGCTAGAAAATAGGCCACCGGGTAGCCAATTAGCAGCGTGGCCAGCCACACCATTCCCAAAAACTTAAAGGTATTTAGATAGGTCTTAAAGGTAACATCGGTCAAAATGCCCTGGTAGTTGGCGAGGGTAAAGGCCGGGGTCATGGAGTAGCCGTTGAACTCCCAAAAGCTCACCACCCCAATCATGAGAATGGGGAACACCAAAAACAGCAGAAATACCAATGTCTGCGGTGTAATTAGCGCGTAGGGTTTGAGGGTTTTCCAGGTTTCAGACATGGGGAGGGGGAGTGATGGAGTAGTGGAGTTATAGAGATTAGGCGGGTGGGGAGGATAAGGAAGATGGGGAGGATGGGGCAGATCAACGCTTCCCTACCTCCCCTAACTTCCCTATCCCCTCATCTCTCTGTCTACGACGCAATAAACTCGTTCCACTTCTGCACCAGGTAGGTGTTTTCTTCCATGGTCGAGTTCCAGCAGACGATGTTGCCGAAGCGCTCGTCAAAGGAGCCACCGTCGCGGGCTGCACCGGCCTTGGCTAGGGTCTTGCCGAAGGGGTCAACGATGTCTTCGGCGGCGGGCTTGCCTTCGTACCAGAAATCCCACTCAGAGGTGGACATAAACTTGCGGGCGGTCTCAGGGGAGGCACTGTAGTAGCCCTGACGTCCGAGGAATGCACCCACCCAGCCGTCGAGCATCCAGTTAATGTACTCATAGGCGGCGTCGAGATTCACGCCCTCCAGGTTTTTGGAGAGGCCAATACCGCCGCCCCAGCCCCGGTAGCCTTCCTTCAGGGGGGCATAGATGCACTCAATGCCCTGGGACTGCACCGCCGTCACCGCTGGCGACCACATCGATTGCAGCACCACTTCCCCAGAGCTCATCAGGTTGACCGACTCGTCAAAAGTCTTCCAAAAAGCGCGGAACTGACCGTTGGCCTTTTGCTCTTTGAGAATTTCGATGATCTGGTCGATTTCAGCCTTGGTCATGTTGCCCTTGTCGGCAAAGGTCATGAGGCCGAGCGACTCGGCCACCATGGCCGCATCCATAATGCCGATTTGCGGAATGTCGAGGATGGAGGTTTTGCCCTTGAATTCTTCGTTGAACAGCTCACCCCAACTCTCAATGGAGCGACCGACCAGGTCGGGGCGATAGCCCAGAGTGTCAGCGTTGTACTGAAAGGGAATCAGGGTGGCGTAGTCGGTGGGGGTGGGGGAGAATTCCTTGGAGTCAGCCCCGGTGAGGTACTGCACCTTGAAGGGGGCGGTGCCCTGAGATTTTTCGACCGGCATACCCTTGAACTCGCCGGTTCTAAAGAACGACACAATTTTGTCGTAGTTGGTGATGCGCTTAATGTCGATGGGCTGAAGATTACCCGAGGGCACCACCAGGGGCAGGCTGAAGTATTCGCCGTCGAAAATGTCGTACTGGCCGGGCTGGGTGATGGCGATCTGGTTGTTTTCTTCGGTGCTGAGGGCCCGCATGTCGAACTTAAAGCCCAGGTCTTCCTGGGCTTTGTCGCGGATGTCGTTGATTTGCGACACGCCCGTACCGATGAGCCGCAGGGTGACGTCTTTGCTTTGGTTGGTGTTGACCTGGGGGCCGGGGGCAGGGTTATTGG
>QBLT01000234.1 GCA_003249105.1 Leptolyngbya sp.
CATCGGGCGCTGATGCTCCAGAAAGGATGGGCATTGCAAGTAAAACACCGCAAAGGCACCCAACACCAGATCCCGAAGGCGATAACGTTGAGCGTTACTCGGCTGACGGGGATCCTCAACCCCCTCCAGTACGCGATTCAGGTAGCTCAGCATTAGTGCAAAACTCAGCCGTTGCTCTTCCATCGCCTCGCCTCCACCCGGTTGTTCTATCCTCGCGGTGGGGCTGAAAAACTGTCAAATTCTGAATTTACAATTGCTGACCATTAGGCGCTTGGTGGACTTAATGCGAGACTTGTGTTTAGGAAAAAGCTTCCTTGTGGCCTGCCTCAATCAAAGGAATGATTTTTGTGCTAGACCGCTTACTATGGCATGAGTTCAAGTCAGCTATTTCCCCCAAAGGGGTCTACTCGCCATGACTTTGCCCTTTGACGCCGCCCCAAGTCAGGCTCGAATTGAGCGATTTTGGCAGCTCCCCGCCAGCTTTGGTATGGAGCGCAATGCCTACCACAACTACTTAAACGAGATCGTTAGCGATCGCTATGCGCTGATCAAAGGGTTGCAATTGCTGCGCGACGAGCTGCAATTTGCCGGGGCCAGCCCCACGGATATTCAGGCCTGCGGGGCCGATATGAGCCTGCCCAGCGCGGTGACGACGCTAGCCTACACCAACTGTGGCGATCGCATTCACCAGGGCGAGGCGACGAAACGCTACCGCGACGTGGTGGCCTCCCGGTTTGCCACCCTGTCAGAGATTGGCGAGCTGAAGCTAGAGGCATTTTTCCCTGCCGGGGGCGGCACCGACAACGGCGCTACCCTGGCCCACGTCACCGTGGCCCACGAGCTAGATGAGAAGCTGAAGCGGCGGGTCTACGAGGGCAACCCGCAGTCGATTTCGCTGGTGGCAATCGATCTCAAAACCCACGTGGGCCGCATTCAAGAAGATGGTAAGCAGGTCTACGGCAAGACCCGGGAGTCGCCCTGGCGCGAACCTCGGGCGGCCTGCGGGGCGATCGTGGGGGCGCTGACCCACTATCAGTCGGAGAATTTGATTCACCGCCGCATTCGCAGCGACCTGGGGGAGCGCAATTTTCAGTTTTTGTCGACCCAGCAAATCTTGACCGATGAGGGGGTCGATATCACCATGGCGGTGGCGGCAGCGATCGTGGCGATTCGCGGCATTCGCAATACGGCCCTGGCCCTGGGGCAGGAAATGGATGAGCGCGGCCTGGGCCACCTCACCGCCAGCACGACGGTAAATCGCCCCTCGCGGGATGACCTGGTGATTTACCTGGCCCGCGCTACAGTCTTCAACGGTATGGTACGCATTCAAAGCCTGGGCACTGAGGCCAAACACTACGGCGGCAAGCTGGTAGGCTACGCCGGAGAAAAGCGGCTTCAGCTGCGCTACGACGACTGGGATGTTGAAGATGTGCCAGTCGAAGAAATTCCCTACAAGGTGCGGCTGTCGGGGTTGTAATCCAAATGTTGGTTGTCACCAAGGGGGCCAACGTGTTGGCCCCTAGAAGGCGATCTGTTTTTAAAGCGGGGGTGTTGAACTCGGCTTGGGGTCTCTGGGCGAGGCAATTCTTCAAAACTACATCTAAGTTTTGCGGAATGCTGGCTTTTGTCGGAGAAGATTAACCCAGATACGGTTTGGCAACTCGACCTTTATGAGCATCTCAACTTTTGGTGCGGTTATGCCAATTACCTCCAGACCGGGGTGCCTCTGGCGCTGTAAGGGGGTGTTGTCTCCGTAGAAAGCCGAGTCCAGTTTGGCATCTGGCGTTTTTCTATGGGCAAAACTCTGTTGGTCGGTTTGGATTGGGGTGATTAGGGGCGATCGCCCGCTGATTTCTGCATAAATAAATCGTCTTATTAATGGCTGTGATCTCTGTGCAGCCAGCCTATTCAACGAGGTGTTTATCATGGCAAGACTTTTACAATTATGGCCCGCTCGCGTTTTTGCCGTTGCCCTGATCGGGCTATCTGGGCTGATCCCCGGATGTGCTAACGCCACGGCCCCTAACGTCTCGGCAGGTGCCGATTCTGCTGCGATAACCGCCCTAAGCGAAATCTCTAGCAACCCAGACCCGTTTGGGCTGACAGAAAGCATGCCCTACGCAGAAGCGCGAAACGTTTTGATGCAAAAAGGCTGGGAACCTTACACCCAGGGTGATGCGCCAAACCTAAATGATTCTACAGTTAGAGAATTATTTGATTTGGGCTATGAGGAAGTTAAAGACTGTGCGGGGACAGGGTTAGGCCCATGTCGTTTTGAGTTTATAAATGAGGCGGGTGAGCGCTTAGCGATATCTACTATTCAAAATGGCTCGGGTAGCAACCAAGAACGCGTTGTCTGGCGATGGTCTTTAGATGAAGAAACTGATCATAGCCAGTCTTTGGCATCTGATGTAGAGCCACCTTTCTTTGGCGATCGCTACTTTAATTTCTACGGCGGCAATGGCACCGGACAATCGATCACCATTGAATTAGATGGCGCGACTACCGTGGAACAGCATGGTACTGAGAGTAGTTCTGTGCTTTATCGGGGACAGTTCTTTAACCCTCTGATTCTGGATGATGGAGAGCGCTTGCGCATCGAGGGAAATACCATCTCTAGAATATCTGAAGATGGCAACGTGATCAGTGGCTGCAATGGTGCAGGTGAGCCCTGTGAGTCAGAGCTTTATGAAGCCACGGCACCTCCGCCTATTTTGGATGGGTCATATGTGCTGGGCGGTACCGATCAAGGCCTAGAGGTCTTTGGCGACCAGTATCGCTACTACGATGAAATGGGCGAGAAAGAGTGGAATCCTTTAATAGAGCTAACTTACATCCAACAAGGGGTAGTATTTGATGGCGAAAATTATTGGTGTATTCCTCGTCCCGATGAAGCTGGGGTCTGTACTGAAAATGGGTGGCGATCGGTGGAAGAAAGTTTATCTGAACAGGGCAATTGAAATGTGTAAAAGGTGGGAGTTTAATGATCCGGCTTTGGCCTCTCAGGTAGAACAGGCCAGTGCAGCAGAAAGCCCGCCTATAATCTTGAGCCAAGAAATACAGGCTGTGGCTGAGAAAAATTCTGCATCGCGATCGCTGCGATCGCAAGATTTGCCAGAGCAGGAACTTCGTCTAGGCAGTCTTTCGCTTGGGGATGAGGGGAAGACGGTTATTCGTGAATTTGGGCAGCCGAGTCAGGTGAGCAGCTCATTTTATAGTCAGCTCGACTACCCTGGTTTCACCGTTTTGCTGGAGGAGGGGACGGTAATCGGCATGACCAGCACCAGCGACCAATATTGCACCCCATCGGGGGTGTGCCCCGGCATGGATTTTGGGCAGGTGCGTGAGCGCTATAGTGTGCCGGTAGTGAGCGATCGCGAGGATGGCAGCTTTATGGAGTACTACCCGGCGGACTCATCATGTTGGCTAAAACTTGCTGTGGATAGCGAGCTAGTCGAATCGATCAGTGTAGTGTGCCAGCCTTAGCCCGATCCGCACAAATTTATGGTGAGCGTCGTCTTGGTCAGTCTTGCAAAGGGGATCAGTTCTGATAAGCCGAAAGTCTTAACCTGGGACTCTTTTGGATCTAAAAGAGTCCCAGGTTAAAGTTTATGAGTCTTGAAATAGGATTAACTACTATCCTCGATCGGATAGCAACGGCTGAGGGGCGTTAATTAGATCTACTGTGCTGCCAGCCTCGTATTCGTCAAAGGTGAAGGCATCGACCTGGATAGCGTCTTTGCGGGCCTGGTCGGCGGTCAGCAGCAAATCCCATTCGCTCTGGGTGAGCAGCCCCGCCCGGTGGGCCAGGGTTTCTAGGGATTCTGAACCATCGGTAGCTAGTTGCCCGGTGCGGACAGCGTCTTTGAGGCGGCGGTGAATGGGGTCAGCCTGGTGGCTGAGGGTATGGGCCTGCTCCAGGCGGCCCAGGGCTTCGGTGGGGTCGGTGGGCAGATAGATGCCTGCGGTGAGGCGATCGCGCATTTCCCCAGCCGTTTGCAGATCTTTTGCCACCTGGTGCCCTAGGCGATCGGTGGGCAGGGTCGCCAGGGGATTTAGCCTCAGCCCAAGCCCCATCAGCGGCTTAAGCAGAGTCCCAACTACAGGCAGCGATAGGTTGCTGACGATACCCTCAAAGGCGGTTTGAATTTGAACCAGGCCATACTGGGCTGCCCATTCTACCGTTGCTAAGTCGGCGTCGGGGCGACCCTCAGCCTCAAACCGGCGCAACATGGCACTGGTCAAATACAGCCAGGAGAGGGCGTCGGCATAGCGGCCAGTAAGATTTTCGTGGCGTTTGAGGCTGCCGCCGTAGCAGATCAGCGCGACATCGGTGAGGACGGCGAAGGTGGCCGAGGCCCAGGAGAGTTTGCGGTAGTAGGGGGCGGTGGGGCCGCTGACGGGGGCTTTGGCCAAGCGTCCTTGAGTAAAACCCAGCCCGACAGATCGACCGACGTTGTGAATAAACGCGCCAACATGGCCCCATAGCAGCCGGTCAAAGGCAACCCAGTCGCTGTCGTAGAGAGCCTGAATTTCGTCATAGAGGTAGGGGTGGCAGCGAATCACGCCCTGGCCAAAGATCATCAGGGTGCGGGTGAGAATGTTGGCTCCCTCAACGGTGACAGCGATGGGGATGGCGGTGTAGACGTTGGCCAGCAGGTTGCGCGGCCCCCGACAGATACCGGAACCGCCGAGGATATCCATGCCGTCGTTGACGATGGTGCGGGCTAGCTCGGTGCTTTGGTATTTGGCGATCGCGCTCACCACCGCTGGTTGCGCCCCACTATCCACCGCGCCACAGGTGTAGAGGCGAGCAGCATCGACGACATAGGTCAACCCGGCAATGCGGGCGAGCGGTTCTTCGACCCCCTCGAAGCGACCGATGGGCAAGCCAAACTGCTGGCGCACAACGCTGTGGGCGCTGGCTACCCGCGACACTAGCTTGGCCACCCCGGTACAGGTGGCGGGGAAGCTGATGCCTCGCCCCGCCGCCAGAGTCTGCATCAGCATCTTCCACCCCTGACCTGCCTGGGCCACGCCGCCGATGATCTGGTCGATGGGCAGCACTACGTCGTGGCCCTCAATGGGGGAGTTAAAGAAGGGTACACCCATGGGGTCGTGGCGATGGTCGATGACAACGCCAGGGGTTTCCCTCGGCACCAGGGCGCAGGTGATGCCCACGTCATGCCCCAGCCCCAGCAGGTTGTCGGGGTCGTAGAGGCGGAAGGCGAGGCCAATCAGGGTGGCGATCGCCCCCAGCGTGATATACCGCTTCTTCCAGTTCAGCCGCAGATAGAGCTGGCCGTCTTCTCCTTTAAATACTTCACCGCGCGAGGTGAGACTGGCGGCATCAGACCCGGCCAAAGGCTCGGTCAACGCAAAGCAGGGAATTTCTTCGCCAATGGCCAGGCGCGGTAGGTAGCGGGCTTTTTGCTCGGGGGTGCCGTAGCGCAGCAGCAGCTTAGCCGGGCCTAGGGAGTTGGTCACCCCCACCGTGGCCACGTGGGTAAAGGAGCGCGACGCCAACTTCACCATCACGGCGCTGTAGGCCAGGTTCGAGAAGTCCAGGCCGCCAAACTCCTGGGGAATCATCATGCCGAAGAATTTCTCGTGTTTGAGAAACTTCCACACCGCTGGGGGTAGGTCTTTGCGCTGGTAGATCTCCCAGTCGGTGGCCATCTGGCAGACTTGCTCCACCGGGCCGTCGAGGAAGGCCTGCACCTCGGGCGGCACCTGCGGGTAAGGCTCGTTCAGCATTCTTTGCCAATCGGGATTTCCAGAGAAAAATTCGCCCTCAACCCAGACCTGGCCTGCTTCGATCGCAGCCCGCTCGGTGTCGGAGATTTTGGGCAGCTGTTTGCGAGCCACTTTGCCAAGCGGGGTTGAAATCAGACTTCGCCGGAACGAAGGGACAGCGATCAAAAGAATGAGGATGATGGTGAGGGAGAGAAGAATTGTAGGTAGGAGCATGGTGAGCCTGGGGTGGTGGGAAGTTTTGAGTTTTGAATTGAAGATGTAGCGTGGGTTAGGCGGGCAAAGAATGAGGTTGTTGATAGGTCACTGAAGTCAACGCCGTAACCCACGATTCTTCGCAAGAGGGAAAGCATTTTGAGTTTTGAGTTGAGCCAAGAGGAAAGAGTTTTGAGTGTTGACTTGACCATGGACAGTCGAGATGGCTATCTCACTTTGTTGAATCTTTAATCCTTAGGATTGTTGGGTTTTGCTGCGCGCTACCCAACCTACGCAACTCAAAATCAAAAACTCAAAACTCAAAATTTAACGAACTAAGTTCTCAAACACCCCCGCCGCCCCCATCCCCCCGCCGACGCACATGGTCACCAGTCCATACCGCGTGCCGCGTCGCTGCATTTCGTGGAGTAGGGTGGCGGTGAGTTTGGCTCCGGTGCAGCCGAGGGGGTGGCCGAGGGCGATCGCACCGCCGTTGACATTCACAATCTCTTCGTTGAGACCCAGCTCGCGAATGATGGCGAGGGATTGGGCGGCGAAGGCTTCGTTGAGTTCGATTAGGCCGATGTCGGCTAGGGTGAGGCCGACCTGCTTCAGCACTTTGGGGATGGCGGCGATGGGGCCGATGCCCATGATCTCGGGGGGCACTCCGGCGACGGCGAAACCGAGTAGGCGACCGAGGGGTTGCAGGCCCAGTTCTTGGAGGGTGTTTTCGCCCATGACCACGGTGGCGGCGGCTCCGTCAGACATTTGGGAGGAGGTGCCAGCGGTAACGGTGCCGTTGGCTTTGAAGACGGGTTTGAGCTGGGCCAGGGCGTCGAGGCTGGTGTCGGCGCGGGGGCCTTCGTCGGTGTCGAAAACGAGTTCGTGAGTGTGGGGCTGGCCGTCGAGGTAGTCGGTGGTGCGCACGGTGATAGGCACAATTTCGGCCTTGAACCGACCGGATGCCTGGGCAGCGAGGGCTTTTTGGTGCGATCGCAGGGCAAAGGCATCCTGGTCAGCGCGGGAGATCTGGAAGCGATCGGCGACGTTCTCGGCGGTTAGGCCCATGGGGATATAGGCATCGGGCATGTCTGCAAACAGCTCGGTACTGGGGGAAAACTGGTGCCCACCCATGGGTATCAGGCTCATGGACTCGACGCCGCCCGCCACGATCACCTCGGACTGGCCCCAGGCGATCGCCTGGGTGGCCATGGCAATGGTTTGCAGCCCCGACGAGCACAGTCGGTTGACGGTAGCCCCAGAAACCGAGTCGGGCAAACCCGCTCGCAAAGCAATGAGCCGCCCCAGGTTGTACCCTTGCTCGGCCTCAGGCATGGCGCAGCCCATGATCACATCGTCGATGTGGTTAGAGACCAGGGCGGGGATGCGCTCCAGTGCGCCTCGAACAGCGGCGGCCCCCAGGTCATCGGGGCGGGTGTGGCGGAGGATACCTCGGGGCGCTTTGCCCACGGCGGTACGGACGGTGCTGACGATGTAGGCGGTGTTCATAGCGGGAG
>QBLT01000235.1 GCA_003249105.1 Leptolyngbya sp.
CCCGAACGGCTGCGGCTCGATAGCACTAGCGTCAGCGGCGATTGGAGCGTCAATGAGACCGGACTGTTCCAGTATGGCCATAGCAAAGACCATCGCCCCGACCTACCGCAACTGAAGCTGATGCTGGCGACCCTAGATCCGCTCGGGCTAGCGATAGCGACCGAGATTGTCCCTGGGCAGCGAGCCGACGACCCCCTCTACATTCCAGCTATCCAGCAGGTACGTCAGACCCTGAGCCAGTCCGGGTTACTCTACGTCGGGGACAGCAAGATGGCCAGTTTGAGCACCCGCTGCTTTCTCCAGGCCACGGGCGACTACTATCTGTGTCCACTCGGTGGGACTCAACTCAAAGCCGAGGCGATGCTAGCCTACCTAGACCCCGTGGAGCCAGGGGCCGTCGAGTTACACGATATTCACTACGACTATGCCGATGGTCACACCGCGCTGATTGCCCGCGGCTATGAGCAGAATCAGACCTGCACGGGGGAGTGGAATGGGCAAAGCTGGACCTGGTCGGAGCGGTAGTTGGTCGTTTACTCCCTGGCCTATGCCCAATCTGCACAGCAGGACTTTCAAACCCGACTCACGCAAGCCCAGACGGACGTAGCGGCACTCAATCAATCAGGGCACGGCCAGAAAGCCTTTTCCGAGGAAGACGCCTTAGCGCAAGCCACCGAGGCAATTCTTACCCGCTACCGGGTCAAGGACTACGTTCAACTCGCCTACTGGGAACAGGTGGAGCAACAGGCCGTGCGTCGCTACCAAGACCGCCCCGTCCGGGTGATGGGAGCACCGCCGATTCCAGGTGAATTACACCCCAGAAACCGAGGCCATCGAGCGCCTGAAGGACACCTATCAGGCCGCAGGCAATCCCGTGATGAGTATGGACCCCAAAAAAGAGAACTGATTGGCAAGTTGTACCGAGAGGGCGTCCTCTACACTCAAGAACCCATTGAGGTGTTTGACCCCGACTGGGCTAGCCTGGCCACTGGGGTCGCCATTCCTCACGGGCTATATGACCTGAGCGATAACGGGGGCTACATCCAGATTGGCACCAGCCACGATACCACCGAGTCTGCCTGTGACTCGATTCGCTACTGGTGGACCACCTATGGCCCACATCGGTACCCTTTGGCTGACTCAATCTTGCTGTTGTGTGATGGAGGAAGGAGCAATAGCTCACGCCATTACCTTTTCAAACAGGACTTGCAGCGGTTAGCCAACGACCTGGGAATCGAGATTCGCATCGCTCACTATCCCCCGTATACCTCCAAGTACAATCCCATTGAGCACCGCTTGTTTCCCCATGTCTCACGGGCGTGTCAAGGCATGATCTTTGACCATGTTCAGACCGTTCAAGACCTTATCGCACGGACGACGACTCAGATTGGAGTGAAGGTGTTTACGACCATTCTCGACAAGCCCTACCAAACAGGGCGAACAGTAGCTGAAGACTTCAAAGCCACGATGACGATTGTCTTTGATCACCTCTTGACACCATGGAACTACACCGCCGTCCCAGAAGTACAGGTTATTTAATCCACGTTCCTTAGCGCTCTTGACATGAGGTTATACGGCATATCTTATTTTAGCGTAGGCCTCACGATCGAAAGAGCCTCAGCGGTATCCTTAGATGTGCTACGCAATGAGGTTCAGTGAGGCGGGTAAATCGAAGCAGTTTGCATTATCGCAGGGCAATAGATTCGGCCAGATCGCTGGGGCTGAGGTGGGCGTTGAGAATTTCGCCGTCTTTGAACCAGACGATGCGCTGGCTGGCGCGGGCCACATCAGGCTCGTGGGTGACCATGACAACGGTGATACCTGCGGCATGGAGGTCGGCAAAGATGCTTAGCACGTCCTCGGTAGTGCGAGTATCCAGCGCCCCAGTGGGCTCATCGGCTAGCAAAAGAAGTGGGTTGTTGACGATCGCCCGCGCGATCGCCACCCGCTGCTGCTGCCCCCCCGAGAGCTGGGT
Source organism: Leptolyngbya sp. (assembly GCA_003249105.1). GTDB lineage: Bacteria > Cyanobacteriota > Cyanobacteriia > Phormidesmidales > Phormidesmidaceae > Nodosilinea. Next base: position 1,976 of record QBLT01000235.1, read on the forward strand.
GGGCTTGTTGTTGATGCGATCGCCCAGACCCACCCGCACCAGCGCCTCCGTCGCTCGCTGGTGGCGCGCCTCGCTGCGCACCCCGGCGTAGATCATCGGCAGTTCGACGTTTTCTCGGGCGGTGAGCTGGGGCAGCAGGTGAAACTGCTGGAAGACAAAGCCAATTTTTTGGTTGCGAATGTGGGCCAGGGCGTCGTCTTCTAGGGTGGCCACGTTCTGGCTATCGAAAAAATATGCGCCAGCAGTGGGGCGATCGAGACAGCCAATCATGTTCATGGCGGTGGATTTGCCAGAGCCCGACGGCCCCATGATGGCGCAGTACTCACCGGGGTAAATCGATAAATCCACATTCCACAGCGCCCGCACCTCGGTATTGCCTGAGCCGTAGACCTTTTGCAGCTGCCGAAATTCGATCAGGGGGGTAGGCATAGAGGTGAGGGAAGAGAGCGGGTCTTGAAATCAGGGTAGCGTACGGGGCAGTAGGCCGTGAGGACGGTGATGTGGGTTGGGGCATGCTTCGGTATTCGGGCGTCCGGCAGCATCCCCGCAGAAGCTTGGTATAATCCCCGGCAATACCTATGGGGTAACAACAGCATGGCAGACTGGCGGGTGATTGAGGGGGGCATCACAGCACCCAAAGGATTTCAGGCGGCGGGAATTACCGCAGGGCTTAAACCCTCGGGTGCGCCCGACCTGGCGCTAATCTATTCAGACTGTGAGGCGATCGCAGCGGGGGTCTTCACCACCAGCCACGTGCGCGCCGCCTGTGTTGACTATTGCCGCCAGCGCCTCGAAGCTCGCCCCAGCGCCCGCGCCATTCTGATCAACGCCGGTCAGGCCAACGCCTGCACCGGCAACCAGGGCTGGGTCGACACGGTCGAGAGCGCCGCCTCCCTCGGCTCGGCCCTAAACCTCCCCCCCGAGGCCGTGCTGATCGCCTCGACCGGGGTGATTGGCCAGCGGATCAAAATGGAACAGCTGAAGGCGGGCATTCCCAAATTGGTTGAGAGCCTATCAACTGAAGGCTCCGACGCCGCTGCTGGAGCGATCATCACCACCGACCTGGTGACTAAATCAGTGGCGATGGAAACGACCATCGGCGATCGCCCCGTGCGCATCGGCGGTATCGCCAAGGGCTCGGGTATGATTCATCCCAACATGGCCACCATGCTGGCCTTTGTCACTTGCGACGCCACCGTCTCACCCACCCTGTGGCAAGACATGCTGCGCCGCGCCGCCGATCGCAGCTTTAACCAGATCACCGTCGATGGCGACAGCAGCACCAACGACACCCTGATTGCCCTGGCCAATGGCGAGTCGCGCACCCCCGCCATCACCGACGAAGGGGCCGAGGCCGACCAGCTCGAAGCTATGCTCACCGCCGTCTGCCAATACCTGGCCAAGTGCGTCGCCCGCGATGGCGAAGGGGCCACCTGTCTGATCGAAGTCACCGTCACCGGGGCCGTTACCGCCGCCGCTGCGGGTCAGGTGGCCAAGGCCATTGCCGGGTCATCCCTGGTGAAATCAGCCATCTTTGGCCACGACCCCAACTGGGGCCGTATTGCCGCCGCCGCTGGCCGAGCCGGCGTCACCTTTGATCAGAGCGACTTGCGCATCCAGCTGGGCGACTTTCTGCTGATGGAGCATGGCCAGCCCCTGGCCTTCGATCGCCCGGCAGCCAGCGCCTACCTGACGGCGGCCACCCAGGGCGACTACCTCAAAACCGACACTGTGGCCATTGGGGTCAGCATTGGCGATGGCCCCGGCAGCGGCCAGGCCTGGGGCTGCGATCTGAGCTACGACTACGTCAAAATCAACGCCGAGTACACAACCTAGCCCAGCAGTGTTGCGGCCGATTTCGACCCCCCCGCTGAGGCCTGACTGGGCAATCATAGGAGCCTCTAGCAGGCCATGGCATCGAGCCCGGTCGAAATAGCCGTCCGAACTGATTCATCCCGGTAGGACAGGCATCTTGCCCCATAGGCGAGTCGCCTGCCCTACGGATTTTCACGCCTCAAAAGGACTGCTGCTATAGGGGGGTGAGGGTGAGCTAGTTCTAAAAACGGGTCTCTAAACGCGGTCTTAATCTAAGTTCTCAGGCAATCTTGACAGTAACGCCGCTTAACCTGCTATATTATCAAAGCGAAAGCAATGGGGTGTCGCCAAGCGGTAAGGCACCGGGTTTTGGTCCCGGCATTCCTAGGTTCGAATCCTAGCACCCCAGTTTTAGGTCATTCATCCTCGTCGTCTTCGTCCTCAATGGCTTGGATGGCAAGGAGAATCTCCTCTTCCTGAATTTCAAAGTCTGTTTCAGCCAGCTCCCCCATGTCAAAGGCGAGCTGGAGGGCGAGCAGTTGCTTTTGCAGGCTTTCGAGATCGTTGGTGGCCACGTCGGCCTGCTCTAGCAGTTTGTTGGCCACCCAGCTGACGCCCTCGATAGGGCCGAGCACCGGGGCAAAGAGAAGTTTAAACAGCATAGATTTAGGGGCTGGGGGCAGCTAGGTGAGCTGGGCAAAGTTGTAGGGGGCGGTGAAATTGTTGTAGCGAATCCGCAGGCGATCGCCAAAGGTGCCATCAATGGCTTCCACGGCCTGGCTAAACTCCCCCTCGCTCTCCCAGGGAATCAGGAAGGCGGCGTTGTAGATCATCACGTCGGTTTGGGGCGCGTTTTCGAGCACATCCTTGGCTAGGGGGCCAAGCGCCTGGCGAAACTGGTCAACAATTCCCTGCTTGCGCTCCTCTAGGGCGGCTTCAATCTGCTGACCGATGAAGATCACCTGTTCCATGCCCAGCTGGGTGCCCTCGAGCTGGTCGCGCTGGGCCCGCAGCTCGGCATTTTCGGCCATCATCATCTCCAGCTCAGTGGAGGGTTCCCACTGCACTTTGATGCTCACTTCACGGCAGCCGTCGAGCCGCCCAAACAGCTGGGTCAGGTCGTCAGCGTGGGGAGTCACCAAATCCTCCTGCACCTGCTCCCAGCTTTCGACAATTAGGCCAAACTGAAGCGGCAGCAGGGTGCGATGGCCCTGCTCCATGGCGGCTTCTAGCACCTTTTCGTGGCCCAGCAGATTTTTGCGGCTCGACAGGTAGCGCTTTTGGCAGGCTAGGGAATAGAGAAAGATAAAGTCGCCCAATTGTTGGGCCTGCACCGCCTGCTCATCTAGGCCCACCAAGGGCAGCTCAGCAGGGCCAGGGGCCGGAAAAATACCGTACAGATAATAGCGATCAGCCATAGGAAAGTCTCTTGGGGGATGACCTAAGGGTGCCCTAAACCCTGAGTATCTTCGACAGGGTGGGCGAGGCTGGGGCCATCCGTACCATAGTTGGTTGAATAATTGGGGAACGACCGCGCCCGGGGCGATCGCAATTCCAGCGGCGGCGGATGAAAATCCCTTTGGGTAACTCGCTATAGTGTGTGAGGCATTGTCTTGGCGGGTTAGGAGGTCACAACCATGACAACGGCATCGCGTACAACCCTAGGTTGGCTCTGGCTTGGCACCTGGCGCAGCCTGACCAGGCGACTGGTGGCCCTGATGCTGGTGATGTTGGTTGGTATAGCCAGTGCCGGCTGCGACCCGACTCGGTTTGCCCGAGCCAGTGCCGATGTGCCCCGCCTGGTGCTCAGCGCCCTGAGCGACCCAAAGACCTTCAACCCCATTCTCAGCCAAGAATCTCCCAACATTTTTGGGTTGACCTTTGAGGGGCTGACCACCACCGACGGGGTTAGTGGCGAAACCGTACCCGCCCTGGCCGAAAGCTGGGAGATTTCCGACGATGGCACCGTCTTGGTATTTACCCTGCGCGATGGGCTTCGCTGGTCTGACGGTGAACCCCTTACCGTAGACGACGTGATCTTCACCTACGACGTGCTGTTCAACCCCGCCATTCCTACCAACAGCCGCGATGGGTTTCGCATTGGCACCGCAGGGCGCTTCCCCCAGGTCAGCAAGGTAGATGAGCGCCGGGTGCGGTTTACGCTGCCCGAGCCCTTTGCTCCCATGCTGCAAAACACGTCTTTAGAGATTATCCCCGCCCACATTCTGCGGCCCACGGTAGAGGGCACCGATGGCCAGGGTAACCCCCTGTTTTTATCAACCTGGGGCACCGACACAGCCCCGAGCAAAATTGTGGGCAATGGCCCCTACCGCTTAACCCAGTATGTTTCTGGGGAACGGCTGGTCTTTGAGCGCAACCCCCACTACTGGCGACAAGACGACCAGGGCGACCCGCAGCCTTACATCGAGCAGATTGTCTGGCAGATTGTCGGCTCTACCGATACGGCTTTCTTTCAGTTTCGCTCGGGCGGGTTAGACCTAGAGAGCGTATCGCCCGACTTTTTCTCTCTACTCAAGCGCGAAGAAGAGCGCGGCAATTTCACCATTTACAACGGTGGCCCAGGCCTGGGCACGAACTTTTTTGCCTTTAACCTCAACCGCGCCAGCCGCAACGGCAAACCGTTGGTCAACCCGGTTAAGTCGGCCTGGTTTAATAGCGTAGCGTTTCGTCAGGCAGTCTCCTACGCCATCGATCGCGACACCATGGTAAACAATATCTTCCAGGGCTTGGGTCAACCTCAGACCTCGCCGATTTCAGTGCCCAGCCCCTTCTTTGCCCCGCCTGAGATGGGCATTCGCACCTACGACTACGATCTCGAAAAAGCAAAGCAGCTGCTGCTGGCCGATGGGTTTCAGTACAATGCGGCCAACCAACTGCTGGATGCCGAGGGCAATCGGGTGCGCTTCACGCTCATCACCAACTCCGGCAACAAAATTCGCGAATCGATCGGGGCGCAAATTAAGAATGACTTGGCAAAGCTGGGCATTCAGGTCGATTTTCAACCCCTGGCCTTCAACTCGCTGGTCGATCGCCTCACCGACAGCCTGGAGTGGGAAGCACTAGTGCTGGGCCTCACGGGCGGCACCGAACCCAATGGTGGAGCTAACGTGTGGCTGCTCGACGGTGCCCTTCATGCGTTTAACCAGAACGCTGGCCCTGGCCAGGACCCCCTGGAGGGTTGGCAGGCCGCCGCTTGGGAGCGCCGCATTGCCGATCTCTACATCCAGGCCGCCCAGGTAATCGACGAAGACGAGCGCTTTGAGCTATACAAAGAAACCCAGCAGCTCACCCAGGAATACCTGCCGTTTACCTACTTGATCAACAACCTATCGCTCACCGCCGTGCGCAACCGGGTGCAGGGGGTGAAGTACACGGCCCTCGGCGGTGCCCTCTGGAACATCCATGAGCTAACCGTCGAGTAGATTGTCCATCGGGTTCATGCAGCCTAACTAATAGACTTGTTGTGAAATAGTACTTAGCCAGATTTTTCAAAGGCGTCCTCCCTGCTCCCTCTTTTAAGCCGCCATCAGATAAAAGTTCCAGAGTCCTGCCGCCGTAAAGATGGAGCGGTCATCAAAG
>QBLT01000236.1 GCA_003249105.1 Leptolyngbya sp.
GGGCTGGTGGGAGAAAGCCTGAGGGTAATGCGGGTAGAGGGGGGATTGGTGGGCTGCTGGGCGATATCCCAGGCGATGATGCTGTAGCGGTAGTTGGGCAGGTCGTCAGGGCGCAGGTTGCCCGCTACGGCGGTGTTGGGCAGATCGATGACGGCGAAGCGGTTGTCGGCGTCGTCGGTGGTAATTTGCACCGTGGGAGTAGGCGAAGTGCCGCTGAGCCGAATTAGAAAGCCGTCGCCCGTGGTGACCACACCGCTGAGAATGGAGCCAGCGCCGGTGCCGGTGTTGCCCTGCACGCGGTTGGCGGTGGCGGTGGGAGGCGGTAGCGCCCCCGAGGCCGGGGCTGCGCCCTGGTTTAGGGCGGGTAGCTGCACGGCCCACTGGTTGGGGCGCACCCCTTGAACCTGCACATCTTGGGGGTTTAGGCTGTAGCCGGGCGCAAGCTCGATCACAAGACGAGTGGTTTGGCGATCGAACTGGCCCGCCCGCACTTCGCGCACGGCACCGCCGACGGTCTGGCTGGCGTTGGTGCTGCCCAGCTGGGTATTGGGCAGGTCAACCACGATGCGGGTGGGGTTAACCAGCAGTTGAGCCCGAGGCTGCACCTGGCTATCGGTGGTAAACACCAGCTGGTTGGTCTGAGCATCAAACCACCAGTATTGCAGGGTTGCAGCCTGAACGGGGGCAGCTACAACTAGGGCACCCAGGGTTGCTAACGCTCCTGAGCTGAACCCCACAGTGAGCCATCTTGACGCCATAAGCACGACCAGAACACGACCGAGGCATAAGCCACCCGACAGTATAACGGTGAGCACCAAAGTGGCATCCGTAGGGCCTAGGTTCTCACGAAAAATTCTGAAAGGGGATGTTAGTATGGGCGTACCAAATTGACTCCGCCATGCTCGACCTGATGAAGCTGGCCCGGCAGATGCAGGGCATTAGCCAGCACCTCAGCCAGGAGGCTGCCGCTGCCCAGGAGCGCATTACGGCGGCCCGCCAGTTGCTTGCGATCGCCGCTACCCGCCAGCCCGATCTGGTTGCCCAGGCCGAGATGTGGGGCGATCGCGCCCCTTTCACCGCCGCCCAGCCCACCGAGGCTCTCACGGTTCGCACCGCCATCGCCGCCGCCCCCGAGGCCCACACCGTCATCGCCACCGACGGCTCACAGATTTCTCCCAGCCACCACGAGATCGCCTACTGCTATTTGATCAATGTGGGCCGGGTCGTGCTCCACTATGGCCAGAGCCGCTTTCCCTTGCTCGACAGCCTGCCAGAGGTGGTGTATCGCGCCGAGGATCTTTACCTGTCGCGCCAATGGGGCATTAGCACTGAAGAATGGATGGGCCACCGCCGCACCGTGGCCGAAGCCGTAGGGCTGGCCGAACTGGGGGAAGCCGTCCACGACAGCCTAGTGGAAGCCAGCCCCACGGCGGACAGGGTACCCGTGCTGGCTCTGGTAGACGGGTCGCTAATCTACTGGTTTTTGGAGGCGCTGCCGGGGGAGGCGCGCGATCGCCTCCTGCCCCCCATCCTCGACGCGTGGGAGCGGCTGCGGCGGCAAAATATTCCCCTGGTGGGCTACCTCAGCGCCAGCCGCAGCGGCGAAGCGATGAACTTTCTGCGGTTTGCGGCCTGCCCATTTTTGCAGCCCGACTGCCAAACCCATTGCAGCAGCGACGAGGGTAACCAGGCCGATCGCGCCCCCTGCGGTCGGTTTTTGCCGCTGCGCGATGCCACCTTTTGGGCAACAGAATTAGCCCCTGGGGAACGCAGCCCCTTCTGGCGCAGCACCGCCAGCATTTTGGAGCTATACGGCGACCATCGAGTGTACTTTTGCTACCTCAACGTTGGCCCCGAAGTGGCGCGGGTGGAGGTGCCCCAGTGGGTGATGGCGGATGAAGCGCTCTGCGAAATGGCGCTCAGAATGGTGCTAACCCAGGTGCAGAAGGGCTATGGCTATCCGGTAACGCTGGCAGAAGCGCACAATCAGGCGGTGGTCAAAGGGGGCGATCGCAGCCGATTTTTTGCCCTGCTCGAACAAGAAATGATTCGCGCCGGACTCAAGAATGTCGGCACCTCTTACAAAGAAGCCCGCAAGCGCGGCAGCATTGCCTGAGTCTGGCAATGCTAAAAATTTTCATCCTAAAAACCCATAACAAACCGCTTGGTAAACCAATCGGTCAAAACCCATGTTAAGCAGTATTTCGGAATAGGATGCTGTCAGGGTGTAGTCGATGGTGGATTTGCAGACTAGAGCTAGTCTGCGCCTGCATTTGCCATTGTCCGCGACCGATAAAGCCCATGTCGATGCGTACCCTTGCCATGCCCCCCCAGCCCCCCGACTCTTTTCCCCAGGGCGATCTGGATGGCGATACGTCCGCCTTTGAACTGGTGGATATGGCCACTGCCCTTGACCGAGCCGCTGCGGTGCCCCCGCGCCGCGCCGCCAAATGGGCCTGTACGCAGGTGCTGACGGGCCACAGCAGCTGGGTGCGATCGGTTGCCGTCAGCGCCGACGGCAACTTCATTGTCAGCGGCAGCGGCGACAAAACCGTGCGGGTGTGGAACCTGGCCACGGGCCACACCATGCGGGTGATCGACCACCATCGGGCCTGGGTGCGGGCGGTCGCCGTCAGCCCCGATCGCACCTGCTTTGCCAGCGTCAGCAACGACAACACCATTCAAATGTGGGATTTCACCACTGGTGATTCCCTGGGGCAGCTAGAGGGGCACACCGCCTGGGTGCGGGCCGTTGCCTTTAGCCCCAATGGCAAGTATCTGTTTAGCGGTGGCCAAGACCACAAAATCTGCGTTTGGCGGCTGAGCGATCGCACCCTCGTGCATCAGTTCAACGGCCATACCCACTGGGTGCGCTCCATCGCCGTCAGCCACGATGGCACCACGCTGATTAGCGGCAGCCAGGACCAAACCGTTCGCCTGTACCGCATCAAGGGTAAGGGACGCGACCATGTGCTCACAGGCCATACCGGCGAGGTGCTGGCAGTGGCGGCTAGCCCCAACAACTGGCTGCTGGCCAGCGCCAGCGCCGACTGCACCGTGCGCTTTTGGAAACTCAACAGTGGTCGCCAGACCACCTGCTTTAAGGCCCACGCGGCCCCGGTCAACAGCCTTGCCTTTAATCCCGACGGCAAGCTGCTGGCCACTGCTAGCAACGACGGCACCATTCGCCTGTGGAATATGGAGCAGGGCCGCCTGATGTCTGTTTTGCATGGCCACGAGGGCTGGGTTTGGGGTGTTGACTTTGCCCCCAACGGCAAGACTTTGGTCAGCGCTGGGTGGGATGGCACGGTGCGGGTTTGGCAAGAGGAGTGATGGATTGGGCCTAAAGTTCTTAGTTTTGAGTTCTTAGTTTTGAATGTTGGATGCCGTGCTTATCTAAAAGTTCAAAATTCAAAATTCAAAACTTAAAATTCAAAATCCTAGAGGCCTACCGTCGCCCGAACATACTCCCGGCGCATTGAGGCGATCGCATCGATCGAAATGCCCTTAGGACACACGGCCTGGCATTCGCCGTGGTTTGAGCAGTCGCCAAAGCCTTCGGCGGCCATCTGGCTGCTCATGGCTAGCACCCGCTGGTGGCGTTCGGGATGGCCCTGGGGCAGTAGTGCCAGGTGAGCGACTTTGGCGGCGGTAAATAGGGAGGCTGAGGCGTTGGGGCAGGCCGCGATGCAGGCTCCGCAGCCGATGCAGGCGGCGTAGTCAAAGGCGGCATCGGCGTTGGCCTTGGGAATAGGGATGGCGTTGGCCTCGGGAGCTGAGCCGGTTTTGACGGAGATGTAGCCCCCGGCCATGATGATGCGATCGAGTGCCGAGCGATCGACAACCAGATCCTTAATCACCGGAAAGCCCTTGGCCCGCCAGGGTTCGACAGTGATTTCGTCGCCATCTTCAAAGTGGCGCAGGTAGAGCTGGCAGGTGGCCGTCTGGGGCAGCCCACCGTGGGCTTTGCCGTTGATCATCACGCCGCAGGAGCCGCAGATGCCCTCGCGGCAGTCGTGGTCAAACTCCACTGGCAGCTCGCCAGCGTGGGTGAGCTGCTCGTTGAGCACGTCGAGCAGCTCTAAAAACGACATGTCGGGGTGGGCGTCGGCCACGGTGTAGGTGCAGAGCTGGCCGAGGGTATCGGCATCGGCCTGACGCCAAACCTTGAGGTGAAGTTGCATAGGAGTGCTGCGGAGGATGAAGCTGCTGATCCTAGTGTAATCCTCCTATCAGAGAGAAGAACTGCTGAATGCTTTCCAGAGCGCCGCCGCATTCTGCTACCGGCAAGTTCTGATGACAACCGGGGGGGGATGGCCCAATCCAGTCCGCGATCGCAATCTGGTCTAGGGCAATGCCCCGAGGTATCCCGGCCAGTGGTATAAATCAGGCAGTTCAGGTAATGGCTATGGGCAAGAACAAAGCTGGCAACAGTTCTGGAACCGGTGACCGTCACGCCTACCGCGAGTTTGGCCCCGCCGACCCGATGGCGCGAGGCGTACCCGATCGCCTCCCCAATCAGCAGACGGTGCGGGTGCAGGTCAGCCGCAAGGGGCGTGGTGGCAAAACCGTCACCATCGTCAACGGGTTCCAGCACAGCCCCGACCAGCTCACCGCTTTGGCCAAGCAGCTCAAGGCCCAGTGCGGCACGGGCGGCACCGCCAAAGACGACACCATTGAGATTCAGGGCGACCACGCCCAAAAGCTAGTCGAACTCCTGGTGGCCAAGGGTTACCAGGCTAAACGGAGCGGAGGTTGAAGGGTATGAGCTGGACGGGTAGGGGGCGGATAGGTAGGGGATGGCGGCGATCGCTGCTGGGATTTAGCGCGGCGTTGATTTTGGTCGTAGGCGGCTCAGGGCTAATGCCTCTGTTGCCCAAAGCAGCAGCAATGGTTCCGGCTGAGGTGACTCAGGCTACTGGCCCCAAGCAGGGCTTGGGTGCCGAGGCAGATCCTAGGCCCAACTTTCCACGGCCCTCTATTCCTGTCATTATCCCCACCGACATTCAGAGCCACTGGGCGAAGGACTGTATCACGGAACTGGTCGAACAGCGCCTGATCGCCCCCGACGCCAGGGGGCTATTTTACCCCGATGAACCCATTCTCTGGGGCGACTATGTGACCCTGTTGAACCTGCTCTCGCCCGTGGGGCCAGCCCAGGGGTGGGCAAACCCGCTAGAGCGGGCATTGGGGGTTCAGACTGCGCCCACGGTGGCGGCCCACTACCCCGACGCTTACTTTCAGCGCGATCGCCCCCTGGTGAGGGCCGAGGGCATTATGGCCCTGGCCACCAAGCTGGGCGGCAGCTACCAAATTGCCGCCAACACAATCATCAATACCAGCCTAGAGGATGGCCTCCAGGTGCCCCCCTACGCCCGCGAAGGCGTCGCCTCTGCCCTCAGCCAGGGCGTGGTGGTGAACTATCCCCAGGCCAATCGCCTCAACCCCACTCAGCGGCTGACCCGAGGCGAAGCGGTGGCCCTGCTGTGCCACGCCGCGCCGAACAACCCGGCCCTGAGCCAGACTATTAACCCCGCCTGGGTGCCCCAGGCCCAGCCCCCCGCTGTGGCCCTGCCCGCGCGCGAAATGCGCGGCGTCTGGCTGACCAATGTAGATAGCCAGGTGCTGTTTTCCACCGAGGCGCTGGAAGCGGGCATCAACCGCCTGGCCGACCTCAACTTCAACACGATCTATCCCGTTGTGTGGAACTTTGGCCACACCCTTTACCCCAGCGCCACCGCCAAACGCGAACTGGGGGTCAGCCAGCACCTCTACGGCGATCTGCGCGCCCCCGGCCCCGCCAGCGAGAGCGATCGCGACATGATGCGCGAGGCGATCGCCATGGGCCACGCCCGGGGCATGGCGGTGGTGCCCTGGTTTGAGTTTGGCTTTATGGCCCCCGCCAACTACGAACTCTACCGCCGCCACCCCGACTGGTTTACCCAAAAGCGAGTTGAGCCCACGCCCTTTTCCCAACGCAATTCTAGACAACCCAGGGATGTGCCCAAGCTGGCCGCTGGTCTAAACGAATCTAAGCAGGCCTCCAATCTGACGACCTCGCTGGATGCCCCCAAAGCCGGGGAACTGGCCCGTGAAAAGCACCGGGTTGACCAGTGGATCGCTCAGGATGACTTTCTCCCCGACCCCAACACGGCGAACGACCCCGGCATTTGGATGGAGGGCAACGTGATTCCGCGCCGCTGGATGAACCCCTTTCACCCCCAGGTGCAGAAGTTTCAGCTAGAGCTGATCAACGAGCTGGTCTCGAACTACGAGGTGGATGGCTTTCAGTTTGACGACCACCTGGGGCTGCCGGTGGACTTTGGCTACGACCCTTTCACCATCAACCTCTACCGGGCCGAGCACAATGGGCAAGCCCCCCCCAACGACCCCCAAGATGCCGAATGGATGGCCTGGCGGGCCAACAAAATTTCTGACTTCTTGGCCGAAGTGCACAAGCTGGTGAAGGCGCGACGACCCAATGCGGTGGTGTCGATTTCGCCTAACCCCTACCCGTTTGCCTATACCAACTACCTGCAAGACTGGCCCACCTGGGTCAACCGGGGCATTGTCGATGAGCTGGTGGTGCAGGTCTACCGCAGCGACCAAAACCGCTTTATGTGGGAGATGAATAAGCCCTCGATTCAGGCGGCGCGGCGCAAAATTCCGGTGAATATCGGCATTCTCAGCGGCCTGCGGGCGGCTCCGGTGAAGATGGACTTTATTACGGATCAAATGGCGGCGGTGCGCGATCGCGCCTTTGCGGGCATGTCGTTCTTCTTCTATGAATCGCTGTGGATCTCGCCCCCGCCCGAAACCGCTGCCCAACGAGTCGAAAAGCTCCAGCAGGCCTTCGCCATCTCAGCTACGCACCCTAATCGGTAGCTATAGCTGTAGCTATTCTGATAAGACGTAAGCCAGGGTAAGTCGGAATTTGATAATCCATTGAATGCCATTGCCCGACCATGCAGTGCCTATTTCCGGCAACTCAAGGTCATGCAAGCGATTGAGTTAACTGACTTGAAGAAAGGTAAGGGCAGAGAGGGGTTCAACATCAGCCAAGATATAATCCATGCGTGGTTTTAAACTCGCCCTGCCCCCGGCGATGTTAAACCAGAACCGAGAGACTCTTCCCATCAGAATGATCGGATCACTGCTTAAGAGCTATTTCCATCCTTCGTGCATGGGAAAAACGCAGGTTGAGATAGCTGAATTTCAACTCGACTCGATGGGCAGTACACTAAGACACAAAACAAAAATGATTAATCGATAACATTATACTTAAAAAATAATTCCCAACTCAGCGTAAGAGATAGAGTGAATATCTTTAGTAATTAGTCACAGCGATAAGGGAGGCTTAATGAGAAAGCCTCCAGAGCTCCAGG